>CAWKMY010000005.1:0-110953 GCA_963851055.1 uncultured bacterium
GTTGTCGTTCTGTTAATTGTATCATTTTATATGATTAATTGTATCATTTTCCGAGTCAAATTTGAAATAAATGGCTCTGATGAATGGTTTAATTGTATCATATAAGCTTAAAACTTTCCAAAATTTCTTTTGCCAAATCAGCCGAACCGGCGGTGGCGGTCATCTGATAGAGATGCTCGGCCGCGCCAGTGCCCGTAGTGAACCAATATTCTAGGACCGGCGCGTTGTCTTGCGTGGAAGTGAAAGAGATGCCGTTGTACAAAAAAAAAGAGAAGGGTAGCCCTTGTACTGAGGGTAGCCCTTGTACAGACGTGCCGACACTGATCTGCTTCGGATTATTTATTACCAAATCCGGCACTTGCTCCTTTATATAGTCAGGCGTGAGCACACTCGGCGCATCAGAAAAAGGCGTCACATATATCTGCAGGCTTTCACCGGCCTTGGCGTCAGTGACCGTGACCATAAAGCCTCCGTCAGTCGGCGGTTCTTGGATAGCGGCCTCGGCGGGATATTGGAATGAAAAGCCGAGATCGGAATTGGAATATTGCGCCGCCCCAACCGGCAAAGCCGATGACGAGGTCGGACCTTGCCCAAACCCCCTTGACCAAATAAAAACCAAAACGCCTATAACTATGACTATTATGGCGACCGATACTATATATATGTATGTTTTGGTCTTTGATTTCATAATGATTCGACGAATTCTCTCAACAAGTGGATCTTCTTGTCATCTGAAGGGTCAAAAAGAAACGGTTGGGTATCAGCCGACAGAAGCACTCAAGGTTGATAGAAGATATCCTTTTTCTGAACGCCTCCTTGAGCATAGTTTGGTCGCGTATGCCGAGCCTATTGTCGAGGTAGCCGTAATCCGGCTTTGTCTTGCCCCACAAGAAGATGATATCGAAAAAGTCCCTGCCCTTGGCCCGCTTGCGGTCCAGAGAGGCCAGAATCTTCTGCGACAAGAGAAGACCTATAGGCACGACGAATATCTGCGTCAAGACGTCAAACTTCTTGAGCAACACCGTCTGCTTGGTATAGGTATAATCTTGCGGAGCGGCGTCCAATTGGATCATCAGCTTCTCATTGGCCATAGGCGATATGCCGTTCGCAAACAAGATATCCGGAATCTTGATATATATACGGTAGGTCCTCTTATGAATAGTCCGTATCTCGACCGACAGACCCAGGCGTTCTAAACCAGTCTTAATTATGCCGGCCAATCCATCGAATGCCGCCTGGTGGAGACCGAGATTATCAAAGTCCAAATCCTCCGAGAAACGCCGACTATCGTGAATTATCCTTATGGCCGTGCCGCCGAGGAAGACCAGCTTGTCTGCGTAAGGGGAATCGAAGATCAATTCCAAAATCTTACATTGCATATACTCACGGAGAATGCCGCGCTTGAACTGACGCTCATTCTCGGGAAAATATGATTCTATGGATGTCTGATTAAGCATGGTTTATGTATGACATGAATGCTCAGAACGCGCTTCGACAATTCCTTGCTATGGAAAGCCGCTTCATACCGCTTGAACTTGTCCATGTCAGCTCGCAACTTGAATTCGTGGCTGTTGAATCTCCACCCGACGAAATCGGCGGTCTTCCTTCATCTCCGGATGGAAATAGAGATAGTCAAGCACAGTCTTCTCCATATCGGCGACGTCGGAATGATCGTCTCCTATCGCCCTGATCTCATAGCCAGACATGAACTCGGGCTTGATATGGCGGTATGAGAAGCTTCCGAGATCCGTATCGAAGCGCGCAATATGCGCCGAAGTTACGGAAGTTATGCCGTATACCGTTTCCGGAATAAGGCCGTACACGGATAAGGCGCTTTCCAGCGATATATATGACGGCTTGAGCATAGTATTGGCTATCATAAATAGCGTATTCTCCGAGACTTGGGAGTCGGCGAACATATAGTATCGCCGTCTGATCTGGCGTATATAGCCCTTGCGTCGCCATTCATTGAGCCGGCGTATATCAAAGTTCTGTTGGACCTTGCGCATGTCCTGAAGGTGGAAAACCTTGAAATCCTTGATATTTTGCTTAAAATCAACAAATTTTCATATATTTTATGTACACAACATGTGATAAATAACATGTTACACGAACAAAACTTGAAAGTCAACTACCCTTTTGTGTGTATATCTCATGGCGTTGTTACGGCCGATTCAGGGCTCGGAGCGGGTGCCGGATCAGGAGCTGGCGCAGGTGCTGGTGTTGGTACCGTAGCAGGTGCTGGTGCGGTTGGGGCCGGAGCTGGAATACTTGAAGGCGAATTTGCTGATGAATCAGTTGATGCGGCCGCACTGCTTGGAGTCGTAGGTGGCGTCGTCGGCGTTGCTGGCGTTGTCTGAGAAGAGGTCGTGGTTGTGTCCCCTGCCGGCGCGCTTACGCTTGAAGTATTTGAAGTAGTCGTAGTCGTGGCAGGGGCACTTCCGTTAGGTAAAGTGCTTGAAGTCGAGCTAGTACTAGAAGCCGTGGTACTTGAAGTCACGCCGTTTGAAGTCGTGCTGGTAGAAGTTGAAATCGCACTTGTCGAGGTTGAAGTTGAAGCCGTCGAGGTAGCAGTCGTTGTCGAAATCGACTGGCTATTAATCGTCGTCTGATTATTCGTCTGAGTCGTAACAACCGGCGCGGTATTAACGACTGGCGCGCTCAAAGTGGTTGAATTCGTCTGCGACGTGCTCGTTGAAACTGCGCGTGCGTCGAAGTCGCTTCAGCCGCGCAAGCCCCGAGCGTCTTGGCGAAGTCGCCATTCTTGATCTGGACGCAGTATATTTGTCCAGTAGCCTGATCGGTCATCTCAAGACCATTGGTCACTGCCGCTGTTTGGGTCTCGACGCGATTGAAGATAGCCAATGTGGAAGTGATCTCATTGACGTAAGTGGCGGCGGATCGGAGCCTGGCCGCTGGTCTGCGATAGTAGCTCATGACCGCATTCCCTACGCTTGTATGAATGAAGGTGTGGAGTGGCTGTCGTCGAACTTGCGGAGCCGAGCGTGGTCGAGGTGGCATTCAAGAGAATATCAGCCGTATTGGAAGCGAGATTCATCATGAATGTGCTCGTGGCAGTGCTGGAAGCGATAGTCGACAGTGTGAGCGAGGTAGAGGCCATAGCCGCTTGGAGATTGGAAATATCGCTTTGGGCCGTGGCAAAGGCGGCATTCAATTGACCGAGCGAAAGATTGGCAGTCGATTGGACATTCAATAATCCCAGAGCAGTCGATGAAGCGGCAGCTGCGTTCAGTGCGGTGGAGGAAGCGAGGGTAGCAGTGCTCGAAGCCAGAGCTTGAAGATTGGCATTCAAGGCGGCTATGGACTTTCCATAGCACTGCGCTCCGTTGGCGCAGACATCGCCTGTGACGGTGAGGTTGCCGGTCTTGTCTACGGATAATAGATCGGCATTGTCTGCATTCTTGAGATACAAGCCGTCAATGCCGCTCGGCGTGCTGGAGGCATCCGTCGTGGACGCTTCTGTGAATCTAAAGCCGTTGGCGAAGATGAGGTCGCCGTTGTATGAAGTAGTGGAGCGCAATACACCATTGACATAGAGGTTGCCGATGATGGTCGAAGTTGCGCCGGGGCTATTGATGAGCATGGTGCCGTTGTCAATGGTAAGTTTGGAAACAGGAGTTGTGGTGCCAATACCGACGAATGGTCCTGTGGCCAGATTTCCGGATCCATCAGCCGTACCGTAGACGGTGATGGTGGAACTGCCGTCGAGCATTGAAGTATAACTTTCAACTGTCCCGGCACCGGCGCTCGAATCGAGAGGCATATCCACCCATGACACTGCTCCGGCGTCCGTGTCAAAATTGAGGTTGCCTGTTTGGAAAGCCGCGGCAGAAGTGACGCCACTCGAGAGATCATAGGTCAGGTTGCCGTTGCCTACATTCAAACCACCGGCGATAGTGGTGGTGGCGGTCGAGACTGGAATGTTGACGTTGCCGGCATTGTCGACGGTGAGGAGCGAGGTCGAAGCTGAATTGGTCAGGTTAAATAGATAGCTGCCGGCCGTGGTGTTGGCTCCCCAGACTGACAATGTGGCCGTAGGCGAAGAAGTGCCTATTCCCAGGAAATTATTCGTATTGTCCCAGAAGAATTTGGAGCTGGCCGCCAAGGCTCCGGAGCCATTATTGAACTGGACTTGGCCAATGGTACCGGCAGAGCTGATGCCGCAGGCAGTAGAGATGATCTTGCCGGTTGAATCCGTAGCTAGACAGGCTGCGCTCTTGACGCTTTCGGTCGTTATGTATCCATTCACATCCAGAGCAGTAACAGGCGTCGTCGTCCCGATGCCGACGTTGCCGCCTGAACCGGAAAGGATAACATTACCATATCCTCCTCCTCCCAAACCTGCATTAATATTTACATTTCCGCCGGCATCTGAACTGCCTGCATTATTACCACCATAAAGGTTTAATACTGCACCACCTTGCGCTGCGCTACCCGTATATGTTCCCGCCTGTATTGTGACATTGGTTGCGACAGTTCCACCGCTACTATTACCAATAATGGTCGCCGTCCCGGCTGTACCATAGGTACCTAAGGTAAGAGTGTTGCCTCCAGGATTAAAACTGTATGCCGAGCCGATGTCGACGTTGCCACCACCTCCCGCTATATTAACAAGAGCAGCTGAGTCAGGTTGTATGTTAAGTGTATTACTACTTCCGCTTCTAATACTTAAATTTCCATCAGAATAAAAATAATTTCCACTTCCAACTTTAACATTTCCATTTACAGTTAGGGCACCATTAACATTGGCGTTTCCATTTACATCCAATGGAAAGCCTGGACTCGCTGTGCCGATGCCGACGTTGCCGTTTCTTAATATTTCTAATTTCGTACTGTAGGATTGCAATGCACCGCCAGAAGACGTGGTATCAGGAGTCTGGAATATGAGATTGCCGCCGCCAGTGGCATTGCCCGTACCATTACCGGCTTGTAAGGTCAGATTTGAACCATCAACATTAGTTACCCCAGCATTATTCTTTTGACCGCTACGGAGAACGCCGCCCGACGGAATTGAACCAGACGAGTAGTCAGCCCCGAGAACCAATGTGCCGTTCGATACATAAGGCTGTTGGTAGAAAATCATAGTATCAGTAGCGTTACTTACCAGATTCCCCACGCCAGACGAGTGTCCGAAGGCAGTATCAGCACCTATCCAATTTACTGATGAATTCGGGCTCGAGAAAAGGAAACCGTCATTGTCAGCAAAATTTTCTGGGCTTCCTTGAATTTGGAATCGAGCGCTCGATGAGACGCTAGTGCCGAGAGAACGGTAGAAACTTATGTTAGGAGCATTTACGGAACCGACATTTTGAGAAAATAGTTTTATACCGTCGGTACCGACAGGAGAGACTACCGTCAACTGGGCATTATTGGTACTACTTATACTGCTATTTATGGGACCGACCACTAGAGCGCCGGAGAAAGTCGATGTAGCCGTAGTCGAGTTGGCGTTGAAATATGGAGCAGTCACGTTTCCAGTAAAGTATCCATTACCCGCAACTTCCAATGGATTTGAAGGAGAGGTCGTCCCGATGCCGACGTTGCCACCCAGAGTAGCCAGATATGTCGCACCGGTTGAAGTGAATGAAGTGGTGGAAGCGTTGCCGAGCGAGGTCTGGCCTGTGGTGGTCAAAGTCTGCGAACCGAGATCGACGCCCGTCGTGGCGCCCGTATATGGAACATATGTGGCGGCCGCGGTTCCAGTTCCGAGCAATCCCAACGATGAAGTAGATACTGCTGACACAGCCCCGCTCGTTCCCCAGAGGAGGCCGGAGAGAGAACCGACGGAGAGACCGCCTGTGGTGGTGGTACCAGTGATGGAAAGAGCGGCAAAAGTCGGAGATGACCCCGTGCCGATGGCTTGAGGAGTGGATAAGGTAATACTGCCATGGCCGTTAGTAACGGATATTTCATTAGCGGTGCCGGACAAAGTAGCTGGAGTGAGAGTGTTGCCTGTCGAATTTCCAATGAGAAGTTGGCCGTCGGTGAAAGATGATTGGCCCGTGCCGCCGTTACTTACACCAAGTACTCCGGAAAGTGCGTTGATTGACGGCGAAGTGGTGGAAGTGACCAAACCGTTAGTCGCTTGGAGGAAGCCGTTGAGCGAGCTTGCCAGTGTCGTAGCTCCGGCGACATTCAATGTGCCAGTTGCCGTCAGATTTCCTCCGAGGAAGGTGTTGCCGGCCACTTCAAGCCGATTGGTTGGAGAGGTGGTGCCGATGCCGACGTTTCTTTGATTGCTATAGATGTCTTGTCCAGACAGAGTCCAATAATTTGTTGGGCGTATCCATACAGGGTAACCCGTAACTTGTGAATATCCGATAAATGTTCCTGTTGAACCCGTTGAACCGGCACTATCAGTTAGCGTGCCATTGATAGTCATGTTGGTTGCAGATATTAAATTATTTATTGTCTGTGTTCCTGTCCATGTATTGGCGTTTCCCAAATTCAAGCCCACCGTTCTTGTGGTCGAACCGTTGTATCCTCCGACCAAGGTGAGAGTGCCGTCTGCTGACAAGGTATTGAGGTTGGAGCCGAGAGATATGCCGCTGATGGTGGAGTTGGTGAGATATGCATTGTCGATGGTGGAACCATGCCAGACACCGGTCGTAATCGTACCAAGGCTGGTCAAAGAAGAAGTCACGACATTGGATGCGAGTGTGGTGCCGGTCAATGTTCCAGCCGGGGCGATGACGGTCGAAGTTGAAACAGCTGTGACAAGACCTTTACCATTCACCGTGAATGTCGGCACAGCGCTAGCTCCACCATATGTGCCGACATTGGAGTTGACTGTGGCTAGAGTAGCTCCGACGCTTCCTGGACCGGTAGCCGTAACGTCGCCTGTCAAAGCAGTGATGTAATTGCCTGATGCTTGGAGGCCGAGGGAGGAAGTCGCAACTTGTTGGAAAGCGCTCGAGCCGTTGCCAAGAAGGACGTAGTTAGTAGCCCAGGAAGTGGAACCTGTACCACCTTGATTGACCGACAGAGTTCCCGTAGTTGAAGCCAGAGGTATGGAGAGGTTTAGAGAAGAGGTGGAAATCGCCGATACCAATCCATTCGTACCCCAAAGCAAACCATTCAAAGATGAAGCTAGTGTCGTGGCACCGGATACATTCAATGTTCCCGTCGCTGTGATATTCGCACCCGTCAAATTTCCGCTGAAGAATCCGTTACCCGCTACTTCGAGTTTGTTTGAAGGAGAAGTCGTCCCGATGCCGACGTTGCCGCTTGCTAATAAGCTCATAACTGGAGAACCACCCCAGAAACTCAAGTCTGTTCTATTGCTAGTACTGCCACTGCCTGCGTAATAAAAATTAAAACCAGCAGCATTATTAGTTGTCCCACTTACACCAGTATTAGAATAAACTGATTGCCCAGCTGTCAAATTAGGAGCAAAATAATTAGCAACATTTACATATGCGGCAGCTCCATTGTTTACAAAGGTTGCCATTGCTGCACCTGAATTACCTAATACATAAAGAGGAGTTGTTGGGCTCGTCGTCCCGATGCCAACGTTGCCATTTGGCAGAGCCACAAAGGTGGAACTCGAAGTGATATTGGTACCATTGTAGAAATTGATACCGTTGGTTACTTGTGAGCTTGCATTGGTGCCACCGTTAGCTATGCCGAGGATACCGGAGAGTGAATTGATCGACGGCGAAGTGGTGGAAGTAACCAATCCATTGGTGGCCTTGAGGAAACCGTTCAACGAGCTTGCCAATGTGGTGGCACCAGTTACCGCCAACGTTCCAGTAGCTGTAACATTTCCTCCGAGAAAAGTATTGCCTGCCACTTCCAGTTTATTTGAAGGCGTGGATGAGCCGATGCCCACATTTCCGTTGGCAAGCACGGACAGGAGGGTTAAAGAACCATATGCGTCTATGCCGAAACTATTGCTCGTGCTATTCAGACCGGCATAATTAAAGCCGAACGAGAATTGGTCATTGTTCGACCTATCCCTACCGACTGCGAAAAAGGCTTGGTGGCCAACCGTCAGATTCGGAACATTAGCTTCGAAAGTATCGACGTACGTGGTGTCGCTATTATTTGTGGCAGTAAATATCGGACCAGTGAGACTGGATCCGACAACGTCGAGCGTGTGTAATGGCGACGTGGTGCCGATGCCAACGTTGCCATTTGGCAGAGCCACAAAGGTGGAACTCGAAGTGATATTGGTACCATTGTAGAAATTGATACCGTTGGTTACTTGTGAGCTTGCATTGGTGCCACCGTTAGCTATGCCGAGGATACCGGAGAGTGAATTGATCGACGGCGAAGTGGTGGAAGTAACCAATCCATTGGTGGCCTTGAGGAAACCGTTGAGTGAGCTGGCCAGAGTTGTATTACCGGCAACATTCAATGTCCCCGTCGCTGTGATATTCGCACCCGTCAGATTTCCGCTGAAGAATCCATTCCCCGCCACTTCCAATTTATTGGTCGGACTCGTCGTCCCGATGCCGACGTTGCCGCCGAGAGTAGCCAGATACGTCGCACCGGTTGAAGTGAATGAAGTGGTGGAAGCATTGCCGAGAGAAGTCTGGCCTGTTGTGGTCAAAGTCTGTGAGCCGAGATTGAGACCTGCCGTAGCTCCAGTGTATGGAACATATGTAGCGGCCGCGGTTCCTGTTCCGAGCAAGCCGAGAGATGAAGTGGAAACCGCCGACACTGCTCCGCTCGTTCCCCAGAGGAGACCGGAGAGAGATGCGACCGACAGGCCACCGGTTGTAGTGGTTCCAGTGATGGAGAGACTCGCGAATGTCGGAGATGACCCAGTACCGATGGCTTGAGGGGTGGAGAGGGTTATAGTGCCATGACCGTTTGCGATCGATATCTCATTGCTTGTGCCTGTCAATGTGGCTGGAGTGAGAGTGTTGCCTGTCGAGTTACCAATCAAAAGCTGGCCGTCGGTGTAAGAAGTTTGACCCGTGCCTCCATTTGCCACACCGAGGACTCCCGACAAAGCATTGATCGATGGCGAAGTGGTGGAAGTGACCAGACCATTGGTGGCTTGGAGGAAGCCGTTGAGAGAGCTGGCCAGAGTTGTATTACCGGCAACATTCAATGTCCCCGTCGCTGTGATATTCGCACCCGTCAAATTTCCGCTGAAGAACCCATTCCCCGCTACTTCCAATTTATTGGTCGGACTCGTCGTCCCGATGCCGACAGATGATGCATTCGTATATATATTGCTTCCCCCACCTACTGGACTCCAATAATTTGTATACGAAGGAAGATTAAACCACCTTATATCTTGAGTTATGAGATCTTGACCTAAATATTTGTTACTAGCGCCAAGACTACCGACAGAGTCGGTTATGGTACCTGCGAGCGTCAAATTATTAGCGACAGTAGCATTATTCGCTGAAAAGTTGGTGGTAGAAGCATTGCCGAGAGAAGTCTGGCCTGTTGTGGTCAAAGTCTGCGAACCGAGATCGACGCCTGCCGTAGCTCCCGTATATGGAACATATGTGGCCGCCGCGGTTCCTGTTCCCAGCAATCCCAATGATGAAGTAGATACAGCAGAGACCGCTCCACTCGTTCCCCAGAGAAGACCATTCAAGGATGAAGCCAGAGTTGTATTACCGGCAACATTCAATGTCCCCGTCGCTGTGATATTCGCACCCGTCAGATTTCCGCTGAAGTATCCGTTACCCGCCACTTCGAGTTTGTTTGAAGGAGAAGTCGTGCCGATGCCGACGTTGCCCGATGATATGGTCGATCCTGTCCCATCCAAACTTGTACCATAAATGAGATTGCCGATATTGAGCTGATCGGAAGCGGTGGCGGACGGCATTGAGATGTTATAACCGATGCCTATGTTGTTACTACCTGTGGTGATATTGTCATAACTACCGGGAGTGCCGATTCCATAATCGGCATACGTATCGTCCGCGCTCGAATCGGCACCGATGAGAATATTGTTCGCGCCGCTCGAAATATTCGATCCAGACCCGTAACCGATGAGAGTGTTGTAGTCCGAACCGGTGGATTGATTGTATCCGGCCATAGCGCCGAGAAGCGTGTAACCTTTTGCAGTATATAAGAGACTTCCGTGACCAGCGGAATCACCGATGGCCACGGTCGAAACCGGCAAAGTATTATATACGCTTGCATCGCTTCCGAGAGCTGTATTATTGGAGCCTGTGGTGTTATCAAACAGAGTGTCAATACCAACGCCTACGTTATAATTGGCTGTGGTATTAAAGTAAAGAGCTCCTTGACCTTCGGCAATATTGGCATTACCGTTAGTGTTGGAATGAAGAGCGCTTATACCGTTTGCGTTATTGTTGCCACCATAGATGTTTGAACTCAAAGCGCCCTGACCTTCTGCCAGATTGTCGTTACCGCCCATCGTTTGATTCCCCGCCCCGCCGAAGAAATAATCGATTTGGGACGGCAAGGCTGTGATGACATTGGCGCCATTGTATTGATATGCCTGTCCGGCCGCTACGTTGAGGTTGCCGTTAACTTGTACTCCTCCAGCGAATGTTGAAGTGCCAGTAGATGTGGCATTGATCGTGCCAAAGTTTCCAGTGGTAGCGGCGAGAATATTTCCCGTCGTCAATGTCGTAGTGTCTCCGGAATTTGAGAAGTAGTTAGGAATGCCGAGAGAAGTCGTCGCAATAGGAATGACTTTACCTGTCGAATCAGTGCCGAGGAGCGGCGCGCTCTTTACATTCTCGTCGGTGATGTCACCGGCTACATCGAGAGTTGTGACTGGAGTCGTTGTGCCGATGCCTACAAAACCACCGGTCGGAGCGGATGACATGGAACTACCGTTGTAAACACCCGTACCGTAAATTAGATTGCCTATGTTGAGTTGGCCACTACCGGCGTTCGATGGCAAATCGACCATTTGACCGATAGCCACGTTAGACGATCCGGAAGATAGATCGTAGCCTGCCCTGTATCCCAAGCCAGTATTATTAGAACCGTTCAGCGAGTAGAGAGCATAGTAACCGAGAGCAGAATTGTTGGAGCCGGAGTAATTATTCACCAAAGCTGCTGGGCCGATAGCGACATTCTTCGAGCCGGTAATATTCGAATACATAGATAACAGACCCATAGCTATGTTGTCTGATCCGTTGACATTAGACGCTAGGGCATAATCACCTACACCGATATTCGCCGAACCTGTCATAGTCATATTACCAGACGCGCCAAAAAAAGAGCCTCCTGTAGAAGCATAGGCAAGTGGTTGACCGTTGTAAGAGTAATATCCGCCGGTAGCCACATTCATATTCGCGGCACTAATACCCCCAGAGAACAAGCTCGTCCCAATTGTGCTTGTTGCGTTAACTACCCCAAAATTTCCAGTGGTAGCGGCGAGAATATTTCCTGTTGAAAGCGTCGTCGTCGCTCCGGAATTTGAGAAGTAGTTAGGAATGCCGAGAGTAGTTGTAGATATCAATTGTCCCAAACTATTAACCGCCAAGACGGTGTTGGAAAGGCCTGTGACCGCCAAGTTGGTGGTGGTGGCGTTGGTCGCTGTTATGTTGCCGAAAGTCTGTGCTCCCGTCCAAGTGTTAGCATGGCCGAGGTTGAGAGAAGCAACGACCGAACCGATAGTCGGCGATACGATGAGGGTGCCATCAGAATTGGAGACGGCATTGACCAATCCGTCGCCGGCTGAACCGCAGGCCGAGCCGGTGCCAGTGACCACTCCGCTTGCGTCCACTTCCAGACATGAAGTGGTACCCGTTATTGAAGATAGAGTCAAACCCGTAGCCGTCACGCCAGTGGCATTAACAGTGAGAGTAGGTATAGAGGAATAACCGACTTGAAAACTATTGGCCGTGCTGTTGGTGAAACCAGAGCCGAAAGCGGTGGCATAATCGGCGGTCGCATTGACGTTGGATCCGAAAGCGAATGACCCAGAGCCGGTGGAAGTGATGTTCCCCAAATTGGCGTATCCACCGGCGAAAGATCCGAAACCGGATGAGATGATACTCAAACCGTTGGCATTGCCTAGAGCCACGGAGCCATCTGCGGAAGCAGTAATGTCGGCGCTCGATGAAAATGTACTCGCAGCGGAACCCCATGCCAAGGATCCGCTACCGGAAGAAGTAATATTGCTATTGTAAGATGTGGCCGATTGCGACAGTCCGCCTGCTAATGAACCTGTCCCGGAAGAGAGAATGGACCCTACACCGCTAGATAGACTAAACCCGTACCCGATAGCAACGGATGCATTTCCTGAAACATTTACAACACCATTTCCATAGGTCGTTCCAACCGACAAATTATTGCCGGAACCCTTGGCAAAGACATGCGGCGAGCCGATGGTCACACCTCCCGCAAACGTGCTCGTCCCCGTCGTACTCGTGGCATTGATCGTGCCAAAGTTTCCAGTGGTAGCGGCGAGAATATTTCCCGTCGTCAATGTCGTAGTGTCTCCGGAATTTGAGAAGTAGTTAGGAATGCCGAGAGATGAAGTGGCGATTGTACCCACCGCCCCATTCGTGCCGTAGAGAAGACCATTCAAGGATGAAGCCAGAGTGGTAGAACCATTGACGGTAAGAGCGCCGGACAATGTCGTCGTAGCCACTACGGCCAAAGTACCCGTTGCCGTCAAGTTACCGCCGAGGAATGTATTACCGGCTACTTCCAAAGTATTCGTAGGTGAAGTCGTGCCTATGCCAACGTTGCCGTTCGACAATATAGACAATACGCTTTGCGCCGCCGCTCCAAAGAATTCTGCCACCTTGCCGGCGCCAGTTTGTATGACATTCAGAAAAGTCGAAGAAGATGAAGTGGCATTCTGGATATCATTGCGGACGAATTGCGAAGAATTTATCCCATTCAAGGCCTGGGCATTTTGGGCGTTCAATGCATTTGTTGCCGTCGCCGCCGTCTCTGCCACGAAAGCCGCCGGCACAGCACCGAGTATCTTTCTCGGACTCATCTCGCCGTCCCAGACCGGACTGCCGGCCGTTCCGCCGATATTCACTCCTAGGTAAAGTGTCTGATTGAAATCGATGCCGGTCAAGGGCGTCGTCGAACCGAGCATGACACTGAAGAGTCCGCTCTTCAATGCCGGGCCTTGTCCGTTCGACACCAAGTCGTCTTCCATCCATATCGGCGATCCGCCTGATGCTGAAGTATAAAGTCTAAATTCAACATTGTACGAGCCGTCGGAGACCGGAGAGCCCGTGGTATCCATGAGCTTGCCCTGATAATTTATTTCAGGATTGAATGCCGCTGCGGCTGTTCGAGCGTATATGCCGAAAGCTGTCGCCGATGCCACGATGAAAAGAATTGCACTCAACATAACTACTGTTCTAAAAATGGGTTTCGGCGCATTCACGGACATGGCCGCACCCATGGTCGCTTGAGCGCGGAGAGCCGAGAGGCCTTGCTCCGGAACTTCGATAGGTGCTTGTGGTTGAACGAATTGTGGCTGGACTATTTTTGGTTGGACGAATACTTCAGGATTTGCCGTTGGTGCCGGTCTTACTTCGAGCTTTACCGGCTGTCTGATTTCAGGCACGACTTCTGGAACAACCTCCGGTGGTCGAGTATACAAAACATTGATAGGTGGAGCAAAATTTCCTCCAGTATTATTATCATTCTTATTGGCGTTTCCAGAATTCCTGTTACGGCGGCGCTTGATAAATATGAACAAAAGCAGCAAGACCACCAGAATAACCATGATGACCAGTGCCCAAGAAGCCGCTTCAGGACCAACAGCCTTTATGGCTGTTTTATAAGCTTTCAATACCCCGGCCAATTGCTTCAAACTGTGATTCTGATAATCTAGAATGCTCACCGTCAAAGGATAGGTGCCGCTGAAACCCAGAGCTCCTATGGTCGCTTCGTAATAGGTCTTGTCCGCGTTCGCCCGCAATAGGAAGATGAATGCCCGTGAAGGATCAGACGGATCAGTCAGCCCCACAGCTATAGTCTTCAGTACTTGAGGTACTCTGTTATATGCCAGGCGTATGGTCAGATTTTCCGTGCCGTCGATGGAAACCTGACCGTCGGAACTGACCGAAAGAGCGACGCCATTCTGGATGAATTGGAAATCGGGCAGCGTCAGACTCTGGATGACCGGATTTACTATAGTAGATGGCGGAGCGCTCACGAACGGATTGGCCGGAATGATCGGCACAGTCGTGCTAGCTTCGCCCGGTATCGGCATGCGCGCGGAAGTCAGAACGCCGGATGAGACCATGCCATTCATACCTTCGGCAAAGATAGTGTAATAGTAAGTGACGCCTGGAACTACCGCCGCGTCGAAGAATGTTTCGGCCGGCCCTTCATAGACGAAAGTGCCTTCGGATTCATTGGTCGGGAAAAAACTGGTCGAGCGCATCACTCGCACTTGGGTAAAACGGATATCGGATGGATTGACCCATGACAAGCTTATGACATTGGCCGCGGGAATCGCCCGGAAATCTGAAGGGTTCGGTAAAGGCAAAGTGCTGCCGCTCACGGAGCCGCTGTTAGTGGGTGATGTTGGAGATGTCGGAGATATCGGGTTCGACGGTGAAGTCGTCGCAGGTGAACTCAAAGAAGCAGTCTGCTGGTAACCTGCATGAACCGCGTCATTTGCGCTCCCAGAATATCCGGTGGCGATCTCACCGGCCGTGTCTTGCATGGTATATTTGGCGGAACTTGAATTGTCGCCGCCGAAGTTCACGCTCTCATCTTGGATGGCGTAATGCGAGCTCGACATCACTTGGGCGTGAGCACAAGAAGAAAGAAGCAGGAAGCTAGGAGCTAGGAGAAACGCAACCACAAAAAATGCTTTTCCAGTCAGGATAGAGGTGAATTTTCTGATGGTCTTTAAAATATTCATGGCATTAATTCGCTGCGGGGCTAGAAGTAGCCTTGACCGGCACCAATACATAAAGGAAATCATGGCCTGCCACGGTTCTGAATACCGGTGTTATTACACCTGTCGTGCCATCCGGATTAGGAGTTACCACCACATTATCGGAAAAAGAATTCTGTATGCTGGCGGCAAGCTTGGCTTCATCGGCGGACGAAGACGCGCCCGATGTGTCGGCCGTCGGCATGATGACCAAGCCTCCATGTTCTGCCGTTACCTTGCCGACTTCTCCCGGAGGAATGACGGAAGAAGCTGACGGCTCTTCCGATTGATTCATTGTCAAAGAAGAGTTCACGGATGAACTTCCCGGATGGAGTCGCGAAGCTAGAGAAACGACGCCGGACGAGAATGACACCACGCCGGAAGAAAGCGAATCCCATGCGGAGACAATTTCTCTTTGGGCCGATCGTCCGATCGACTGGGCCGACTGCTCCACAGACTGTGCGGCAATGAAAACATTCGCCGCTGAAGCTCCAGCCGATAAAAATTGCGGCAGAGATTGAAAACGAATATTTCCCGCCATCACTACGATGAGTAATGCCGCCAGACCTGTTCCAACAGATATAGGTAATCCAAAATGGATATAATCGGTTAAACCTGAAGGCGAAGATACTTTAGCTTCGGATCCGTCTACGAATGTCCACTTCCATTCAGGCGGAGGCTGTATGGCTGCTACTTGCGGGGCAATTACCTGCGAAATGCCTGTTTGTTGAGTAATTGGTTTTTCGGCAACTGCTTGAGGAACAACATTCTGGGAAATGGCCTTTTTGGGTGAAATAATCGGCGATTTAACGACTGGCGTTGATGCCAAAAAATCAGCTTTTTTGAAAATAGTCTGATTTGGTTTCAGAGACTCTTTTTGATGACGCAAAATTGACTGCTGATCGACATACCAGAAACGTCCGACCATACGGCAAGTCAGTTTTTTCGCCCTGCAAAGTTGTCCGACATAATCGTTTGAATATCCGGCTATCTCGGCAGCTCGGCGAGACGAGATATACTGTTTTCCTTCAATAATTAAAGACTCGCTCATTGGCATAATTATACTTTAGAATGGTTGCAAAAAGAGTGGGGATAAGTCGATTTTTTCATATAAGATTTCAGGGCTTCTCCATCGTCATAACTATCGAAAATCGATGTCATAGAACGGCTCTGTTTAAGCTCAAATTATGCGTCAAAAAATGATATGTTTGATCAATACTTACCAACATACTTATTTAAAGAATTACGAAGCTAGAATAAAAGGTTGATAACCTGCCTATACATTACTAATATATAATGTATACTTATTAAGGTTTATCAAGACTTATTATATCTATATTACAAATACTATGGCCGAAAAAAAATTAATCTCGATCAAAGAAGCGGCTCTTATGCTCGGCGTTACCCCCCTTACCTTGCGTAATTGGGATAAAGCGGGCAAATTGAAGCCTATGCGCCACCCTATGAACAATTACCGCGTATACAAGATCGATGATATCGAATCTCTGCTAAAAGGCATGTCCGAGGGCAAAGCCCCGGTCTATGTGCCTCCAAGAAAGAAGATACGCAAGCTTGATATCAGACACGAGGAATAGACAGAACATTGTGCTAATATACTTTCCATACATACCATGGAATACATTCCGACTATAGGCTTGGAAATACACGCCGAACTCAAAACGGCCTCGAAGATGTTCTGCCCATGTAGGAATGATCCGGATGAGGAAAAGCCTAATACCAATATATGCCCTATATGTCTAGGCCATCCAGGGACTCTTCCTGTCCTGAATAAAGGAGCTATCGCTTCCGTCCTCAAAGTCGGCGTGGCCGTCGGCGGCACGCTCGCTGACTTCACAGAATGGGATCGCAAGCATTATTTCTATCCCGACATACCCAAGGGTTACCAGATCAGTCAGTACAAGTTCCCTCTCGTCTCTGACGGTGAGCTCGCTGGCGTTGCCTTGGAGCGCATCCATCTCGAAGAAGACACGGCGCGTTCTACTCACGACCAACATGAGAAAAGCTTGGTGGATTTCAATCGCTCCGGAGTTCCTCTCATGGAACTCGTGACCAAACCTGTCATCCATGATTCGATGAGCGCCGTCCTTTTCGCAAAAGAATTACAGCTCTTGCTCCGATATCTCGGAGCAAGTGAAGCCAACCTCGAGAAAGGCGAGATGCGAGTGGAGGCGAATATTTCTGTCTCTTCCCCTGCCGACATGAAGGCCGGAAGATTCGGAGTCAAGACTGAAGTCAAAAACCTAAACTCTTTCCGTGCGGTCGAGCGTGCCATAGAATACGAAGTTGCGCGTCAGATCGAGTCTCTAGAAAAAGGAGAAAAAGTTATCCAGGAGACGAGAGGTTGGGATGATGGAAAAAATGAAACTTACTCTCAACGCTCCAAAGAAAGTTCGCATGACTATCGATACTATCCGGATCCGGATATACCGAAAATGAAGTTGAGCGAGGTCCCGGAATTTTCTACCACTTCCCTATCGAAGGACATGCCGGAGTTGCCATGGGTTAAGCGTGAGAGGTTAGAGAAAGATTTCGACATGACGGAAAAAGAAGTGGCTATGTTCGTCGAAAATATTCCTCTCTCTACTTATTATGAATCGATCATCAAAGAATTCGTAAGCAATCCGAAAAAGACAAAATTGACGGCAAATTATTTGCTGACAGATTATCTCGGTGCCTTGAAGACAAACAAGACTGAATTCAGTCTGGACATCACCATTGATCCATCGGCCTTTGCGGAGCTCATCAACATGATCGCCTCCGGGGATATCTCTTCGAGAGGAGCCAAGGACTTGATCGCCATTCTAATAAAAGAAACTTCTTCCGGAAAGTCTGTCGGTTCAGTCAGAACTCTAGCTGAAAAGAGTGGCCTTCTACAAAAGAGCGATGCCGCCGACATATCCCCGGCTATAGATAAAGTCGTGGCCGACAATGCCAAAGCAGTATCTGAATACAAAGCTGGCAAGACCGCTTCCATGCAATTCCTCATCGGTCAGGTGATGAAAGCCACAAAAGGTGCCGCTAACCCAGGGGTCATAGCGGAGCTACTGAAGAAGAAACTTGACTAAACATTATTAAACCAAGATATTCCCTATTTAGAGGTGTCTATCTATTTTAGAAGCTTCACAATCTCCTCACCAGCCTTCTTTACCGAGGCATCATCCAGTACGGAGACTTCCAATATATCAGGATTCAATTTCTTCAGAACTTTTTCTGCGGCAGCAATAGCCTTTTTATCAGACATATCTGTCTTGGTCAGTATGATCACCTCTTTCTTTTCAGCTAAACCGTTACCATATTTTTCTAGTTCGCCACGAACGGCTCGATAAGCATCAACCATTCCGTCAACATTTTCGAGCGAGACTAGATGCAGAAGCATCTTTGTTCTCTTCACATGTTTCAAGAATTTGATACCGAGACCCTTGCCTTCGGAGGCACCTTCTATGAGGCCTGGAATATCAGCGAGAATATAACCGCCAGGAAGAGCGCCAAGGTTAGGATCAAGGGTGGTAAATGCGTAGCTGGCTACTTTTGCATTGGCACGAGTGAGTGCATTCAAAAGGCTAGATTTGCCTGCATTCGGCAGACCGATGAGACCAGCGTCAGCGATTAGGTTCAGTTCGACAGTGAAGTCGGCTTCCTCGCCTTCCATACCTTCAGTAGATTGTTCAGGCTTTACATTTGTAGAAGCTTTGAAATGTTCATTGCCAAGCCCGCCACGTCCACCATGAAGAATCTTTGATACTTGACCATCTTCGATGAGTTCAACTACGCGACCGCTCTCCGTATTCGTAATAACTGAACCGATAGGTAACTCTATATAAAAATCTTCTCCGGCCTTGCCTTGTCTACTCCAATTCTCGCCAGCTTTGCCATTCTCTGCACGGAATTCCTTGACTACTTTGTGCCTAGCCAAAATATTGATATCGCGAACTGCGCGCACGTAGACATCGCCGCCAGCGCCAGCATTGCCGCCAGCCGCACCAGCGAATTCTTTGCCGCGCTCATGGCGCCAGCGTACAACACCCGGGCCACCGTCGCCCGCCTTTGCGTGGAACTTTATTTCGTCTATTAAAGCCATAGAGGCCTCATACTACGCTAAAACGCCTATTTACTCAACTTGGGATACTTCCTCAAGTTCTTTCTCCAATATTTTGGCCTGATAATCAGCTGTCGAAGGCTGATCAAATAGGAACTTCCCTTTAAATTTCTTGCCTTTGAGGAATAGCGGCATCCAGTAAAGGTCGTCGCTCCACATCTGCTTGAATGGGATTTCGTCTATAGTGAACCATTGCGGTTTCATCTCCTCTGTTTCTACAGCCTCGCCGGAATAATCTTCAATTTTGAATATGTGAACTTCCAATACGGCCGGATCGTTGGCGAAAGTAAATTCGATGATTCCCCTCTTGTCTAGACTGCCGACACTTATGGCAGATTCTTCCTGAAGGTTCCATGTTGTTGAGATTAATGCTTTGATTGTCCCTTAAGTATATTCCGTACTCCACACCATGGGCAATACCATTCTTTGCGCTTTTGAGGCGCATCGCCGATGGACCACCATTTCTTGCAGACGCCACAACGGAAATGGTGAAGGTTTTCGATGGAGCGAGTGCTTTTAATTAATTTGCTGCTCATATTCATATTAAGATGAAGTCATTATAGTCGATTGCGCTAACCTCGTCATTTTTTGGCAGGTAGAGGTATGTCCGAAAAGGTCATGTATAGTTGTTGCAAAAAATTCTCAGTTAGGTGTCACAGGATGGCTAACTTCCGTAACTAATTGCAAAAGATTCTCAATTACTGTACCTAGAGGTTTTGAAGGCGTGTCCGGTGACGAGAGTGATAATTCCAAGTCGCGGTTATTTGACATGATGCGGCGCATCAATCATGCCACAATTCTTCCATTTATAGACCTTCCCCGTCTCTGGATTGATCGCCCCGCACGGACACGGATCATTCCTCCCCGGCTCATTTTTCGCGCCACCAATTATTGCACCGCCTGCAACCGAACGAGTCGAACCACCAGATACTGCGGTACGACTAGACCCATCGCCAGCCGTGATAGCTTGCGCATCCGCTTGTATAGTATTCAAATTCTTATTGGCCACAACCTGACCATTTACCGTCGGTGTTATATTCGGCACGATGCGCATAACTTGACCTCGCATAGCAGCTTCCATCTCTTTGAAGAGACGCAGGCCTTCTTTCTTGTATTCAACAAGTGGATCACGCTGACCATAAGCACGCAGATTGACGCTTGAACGAGTGTAATCCATGACTTCGAGGTGTTCAACCCAATACATATCTATGGTCTGCAAAAGTATGATGCGTACGGCATTCAAGAATACTTCGCGACCAAAATCGGCGACTCTCTTGGCAATCATCTCTTTGAAAACGGCGGCCTCATTCGAGGCGGCGCCAGCGCCACCATTAGTCGCGCCAACAACGGCATCTTCACCAACAATCTCATTCAGCTCTGCTTCCACATCATCTATAGAGCCCAGCAATAATTTGCGGCGCCTGGCATAGACGCTCTTGCGCTGTGTATTGATGACATCGTCGAATTCCAGGACATGCTTGCGAGCGTCGAAATTGAAGCCTTCTATTTTCTCCTGGGCATTCTCCAGAGCGCGCGAGATCATACGATGCTCTATAGCCTGATCTTCGGCGACACCGAGTTTACCCATCATGGACTTCATGGTATCAGAGGCAAAGACGCGCATAAGGGTATCCTCCATAGAGACGAAGAACTGTGTCTCACCTGGATCACCCTGACGGCCGGAACGTCCGCGAAGTTGATTGTCTATACGACGAGCTTCATGGCGCTCTGTGCCTAGGACGAAAAGACCGCCGAGATTCTTGATCGCATCGTGGCTCTCCTGAGTATTCGGATTGCCGCCAAGCTTTATGTCCACACCACGGCCAGCCATGTTGGTGGCAATAGTTACAGCGCCGGGCTTGCCAGCTTGAGCTATGATCTCACCTTCACGCTCATGATTCTTTGCATTCAATATCTCGTGAGGTATACCTTCGCCACGCAGGAACTGCGACAAAATCTCGTTCTTATCTATGGAGACCGTGCCGATGAGCACCGGCTGACCTTTCACATGAAGCTCTTTAACCTTGCGAGCAATGGCTTTGTGCTTGCCTATCTCCGTCTGAAATATTTGATCATTCGAGTCTATACGCACGACAGGCTGATTGGTTGGAACCTGATATACGGCGAGGCCGTAGACTTTATAGAATTCTTCGCTAGAAGTAGCGGCCGTGCCTGTCATACCGGAAAGCTTCGGATACATGCGGAAGAAATTCTGATAAGTAATGGATGCGTACGTGCGCGATTCTTGCTGAATAGAAACACCTTCCTTTGCTTCTATAGCCTGATGCAAGCCTTCAGACCAACGACGGCCGGGCTGGATGCGTCCGGTAAATTCATCGACGATGACGATGTTATTATCCTTGACCACATACTCTTTGTCTTTGTGATAAAGAGCTTTTGCACGTATGGCTGTTTCCAAATGGTGAACGGATTTTATTCCGGCATCAGTATAAAGATTGGCAATACCAAGAGCTTTCTCAGCTTTATCTATACCAACCGGCGTCAAAGATATGGCCTTCTTCTTTTCATCAACTGTATAATCCGCGTCTTGCTTGAAAGAAGATGACAATGAAGCGAACTGTTTGTAGACGCTCTCTGCATCACGAGTTGGCGCGGAAATGATGAGCGGCGTGCGAGCTTCATCGATGAGAATAGAGTCGATCTCGTCAACGATGGCATAGTTCGGCTCGCGTTGGCGGAGATTGGCTGGATTGTATTCGAGGTTATCGCGCAAATAGTCGAAGCCAAATTCGCTGTTAGTACCATAAGTAATATCTGCCGCATATGCTTCGCGACGCGAAACTGGACGGAGGAATTCGTGAACCACTTTGAAAGAACCAAGCTCGTCCCTCTTCTCGTCAAGTGGATCAACTCCTTTCTCCTGGCTCCCTGCTTCCGACTTCTTACTCTGGTGCTTCGGGTCATACATGAAAGACGACTCATGATTGATGACAGCAACGGAAAGTCCGAGAGCATTGTAGATCTGTCCCATCCATGCGGCGTCGCGACGTGAGAGGTAGTCGTTAACTGTGACCACATGAACGCCTCTACCAGTAAGTGCATTCAAATATGCAGAGAGAGTTGCTACTAGAGTTTTTCCTTCACCAGTTTTCATTTCGGCTATGCCGCCAGCGTTCAAGACCATGCCGCCAATAAGTTGGACGTCGAAATGGCGCTGACCGAGGGTGCGGCGAGCGGCTTCGCGAACAACAGCGAAGGCTTCTGGGATGATTTCAGCGAGGAGTTGGGAGTTAGGAGTTTGGAGTTTGGAGTTTGGAGTTTGGAGTTGGGAGCTTATCGGTTTCCGACCATCTCCGCCGGCCGACGAATCAAGCTTCAATCGTTCCTTGAATTCAGCCGTTTTTTCCTTCAATTGCTCATCAGAAAGAGCCTTAATCGATGGCTCAAAGGCGTTTATTTGCGCCACAATGGGCTCGAAAGCCTTTACGCTCGATGTATGGTTGGTATTGCCGAATAGCTTGCCGAAAATGGACATAGTTAAGCCACTTTAGCACATTTAATTGACCCACTCCACCTCCGCTTCTATGGTGATGCCTGTGGCTTCTTTGACTCTTTTCATCAGATCTTTGGTCAATTCAACTATCTCCATAGCACTAGCACCTGGCTTGGCGATGAGAACAAGAGCCTGCTTTTCATATGTGCCGACTCCTCCCTTCATCACACCCTTGGCATGGCAAATATTATCCAACACCCAACCAAGCGGAATCTTCGCTCTACCCCAAGGTTCAGGAAAGCCTGGCAGATTTGGATATCTCTTTTTAAGCATCGAGTATTTCAATTTGGATACAACCGGATTCTTGAAAAACGATCCGGCCGTGCCCCACAATTTCCAATCAGGCAATTTCTTCCAGCGGATATCTATAACGGCTTTGCGCACATCTGCCGGAGTCGGAGAATGTGCCGCCGGAAGATCTTTGTCATTGGCCATTGATCCTCGATCATCAAAATAATTTTTAAGATCTTTGTACCCAATATTCACAGTCGAATCTTTCTTAAGCTTAAAGTCTACTCGAGTGACCACATACCTTCCCTTCCGATGCTTGAACATGCTGTCACGATATGCGAATTTGCAATCCTTGTTAGACAGATCGACGAAAGCCATTTTCCTCGTATCGAAAGCGCGAACTGAAGAAATAAATTGCTTGGCCTCAGCTCCATATGCGCCGAGGTTCTGAACTGGAGCGGCACCGACGGTTCCGGGGATTGCGGAGAGATTCTCAAGGCCAGAGTAACCATGTGAGACTGTCCATTCAACAAAATCATCCCACGCTTCACCGGCGGCTGCAGAGATGATGTAATGTCCTCCGGCTGCGGGTGTTTCTTTTCCCACATTCTTTATTCCTTCTTCCTTTATTCCTCTGTTATCCATCTTGATGACCAATCCGGGAAATCCATTATCCGAGATGAGCAGATTCGATCCGCCGCCAAGAATAAAAAAAGGGATCTTTCTTTTCTTGGCAAAAGCTACGGCTTCGCGCACATCGTCTTCATTCGTGACCGAACAAAAAAAGCGGGCTGGTCCGCCGATCTTGAATGTGGTGTATTCCGCGAGCTTTATATTTTCCTGAATGTTCATTGAAAGTCCGTCCTACAATATCGAGATTGCGCCGACTGATGGCGAGCGGGTGTGAGCTCCAAATAATATGTCTAAATATAATGTGAGTACAGCCGCTCGCCGTCACTAGGAGCAATCTACGCCTATTATACTCGCGGATTTTATCCGGCGCAACGCCGACTCCACAACGCAAAAGGCCGCCGAGGGCGGCACTTTGCGAGACATTTATTGGAGAGTGCCCACCTGGGTACTCACATGACGACTATAGCATTTTTCAGCCGAAAAATCAAGTGAAACTGTGGAAAAACCGCTCTTTCTCCCAACCCCTAACTCCCAACTCCTAACTACTTCCCAGCCTGCGCCTGCTTTATAGCCGCATCAATCTGGGTGGCGTATTCCGGATGGTTCTTCTCTATGACTTTCAGTGTGGCCACGGCGGCACTGATCATACCTGCGGCGTATTGGGTTTGAGCCAAAGCCAACTGGAGATTGACATTATCCGTCGACGTACCGATCAGAGACTCATATATGGCGATAGCTTTTGGATATTCTTTGGCTACTGAATACGCTTGAGCTATGCCGGATGTATTGAACAGAGATGGATCATCTCCGAAGATGGATTGGGCTTGTGTGTCTTGGCCGCTAATGATGAGTGCCGTGGCATAGCCGGTCTGGGCATCCGGATTGTCAGTTGCTGACTGGTAAGCCTGTTTGAAGATGTCCACGGCCTGCGTCAATTTGCCTTCATTTATATAATCATTGCCGAGCTCAAAATCGATGGTCTGTTTTGCCGGTGAGAGAAGATGGGCGTCTATGAGTATCGGTTCCGCTTGGCTAAAAGCGCCTATTTGATCTAAGAACGACCCCGCCAAAGTGTATATACGAGCATCTTTTGGCGTGGCGGTGATCTGGGCTTGAATCTCGTTGCTGGCCAAAGTGAAGAAAGCCTGCTTGGTCGGACTAGGGATTTGTTGGGCCGATATGACTTGTCCGGCGCAAGAAAATAATTGTTCGCGCGTCTCCTGGTAGCCCACATAGGCGCCGACTGATAAGGCGTTCTGGAAGAGAGACGGATCCGGCACGCTGCCCGGAGAAGAATTGCCGCAAGATTGGAGAGCGACGATCAAACGAGTATTCTCCTGTATCGGCCGCCAAGTGAACCAATAGACGCCGAAGATGAGGACGATGATAGCGACTGGAGCAATAACGTACTCGACGACTTCCACGCCTATTTCTCGCGTGCCGCCGAGAATTTTCGACGCAGTCGTAGTCGCGGAGTCGGACGAAGAGTGTACGGCGACAGATGCGCCGGCGAGTGGCGTCTTGCGCGGCAATGACGCGGCAAATGCCAGCATGGCGAAGAACAATACGTAACTGGCCAAGTTATCGAAGACGAAAGCGTTGTGGATAGCGTAGCCGGCGAGAAGACCCGTTAAAGCGCTTTTTTCAGCAACAGAAAGCGTCGACTTCCATACGGCCATCAGGAATAGAATATATAGTGCGAGATATGCGGCTAAGCCTACGATGCCGGAATTCACCAGCCAATCGAAGTAGACGCTATGGGCGCGATCGAACCATTGTTCCTGGCCCCACATAGCCGGAGCGTAATTGGCGTTGAAGATATAGTTGAAATTCTCTTGGCCCCAACCGAGAACCGGTCTCTCTTTGAAACCGGTGAAAGCTTCCTGCCAGATATATAGGCGCGCGACTGTTTCGCTTGAAGAAAAAGATATGCTGGCCATACGACCCAATACAGGGTTATTCTCGATGAACGGTTGGTGACGCAAGCCTATGAAAGCGACGATGACGATGATGAATAGGCCGACTATGCCGCCGGATATTTGCCGCGCACGCCTGACAGAAGCCGCCTTGGCACCGTCGAGTTTTGCGCCGTCCGCGCCTTTACCGGCGAAAATAGCGTAGACGAGAAGAGCTAGCATGATACCGCCGACTAGACCTAGAATGGTTCCGCGAGTGGCGGTCTCGTAGAGAAGGAATGAGAACATCACAACGAGAATGCCGTAGAGCCACTGCAAGCGCGTCGAGTTGGCTGTGGCGGCTTTGCGTGCTTCGAAGAATAGGTAGGCGGCGAAGCCGGCGGAAAGGAGCATGTAGACGGCCATATAGGCCGCGTTGCCGAGAGAGGCGTCGACGCGAGAAGAGCTCTGATGGATAGCCGCCCAGCCAAAGAGTTGAGCGAAGCCGTAGCAAGCGACCAAGAATGCGACAACGAGCGAGACATTGATCCAACGATGCCACATGATCTTATTCGGCTGACCCTGTCCACCGGATTCCACGGCGCCAAAGATGCTCACCGCCGTTATGAAGAACATCCAGAGATGGATGACCGTTATCCATCCTTCCATACGCTCAAAGTTGGACCATAGACTGCGGAGCGGATTGACACCGACCAGATCAGCGACCAGAGTGACAATGGCGAATATGGTCACGCCTAGAGTAAGGGCGTTTATGCGCGGCCGGTATTTCGCGTCGATGAAAGCCAGGACAACCCATGCGGCGAAAGCGATCTCCACCAAGGTCCGGAAATAGAAAGCCTTACCCGTGATGAATGGAAAGAAAAACGAATTGGCCACGATGAGCGGAAAGAACGGTACCAGGAATAGCGCGGCGAGCGATATGAAACGGGTAATGGATTTTAGGGACATGTGATTTCGGCTGGATTAATACAGATAAGCTATTAAATGACTAGTTCGTACATCATACTGAATATATGACAAATACTCAACAATGGGGACCAAAGGTGATAATATGGCCATCGTGGAACAGACTTCACTGACTTATAAAACTTTCAAGAATATCTCATACAATATCATCGGATATATATGGCCGATGGCGTTCGCGTTGCTCGTAACGCCTATAATCATCTTCCGCCTCGGAGTGAAGAATTACGGAATATATCTATTGATATATGCTTTCATAGGTATTCTCAGTCTTCTAGATTTTGGTTTAGGAGTAGCAATAATAAAACATCTCACTTTTTATTACGGAAAAAAAGACGAGGTGTCGAT
The DNA here is from genome assembly GCA_963851055.1 of uncultured bacterium. Taxonomy (GTDB): domain Bacteria; phylum Patescibacteriota; class Minisyncoccia; order Phycocordibacterales; family PALSA-1337; genus C7867-002. The sequence goes on from CAWKMY010000005.1 coordinate 26,559, forward strand.
AGAACGACTTGTTCGTACTTCTAATTCTCTATATTTTCTGATTGGACTTTTAGGGATTGCTATTTCAATCTGCATCACCTCAATAGGAATATTCAAACCGAATATTTTTCCGGCACAGTTTACTAGTTACATACAATATTCATGGCTTTTCCTCATTGCCGGACTGACATTCTTTGTTAACTCGATATCCGCTCTTTATAATATGGTCTTCTATTCTCTCCAAAGATTTGATCTGAGCAACAAGATTGGCATGATCTCTCTGGCTATCACCAGCTTCGGCACTTTAGTCGTAGTGCTTTTACACGGATCGCTTCAGACGATCTTTCTAACCCAACTGATCATAGGTATCATCTTTGCGATCGTAGCCTTTCGATACGCTAAAAAGATTCTTCCTCAAATCTCTTTCTCATTCGGCTGGAATAAAGAAGAGATAAAAAAATATTATTCCTTTGGTTTGGTCGCTTCAATAAACAATATCGCAAATACAGCCCTCTCTTCATTAGATCGAATGATCATCCCGTTCTTCGCGGGACCGAGCAATCTAACCTACTACAGTGTCCCTGGAAATGTGACAGGTAAGATTCCAGGCTTCGCTAACACCCTGAGCACAACTCTCTTTCCTACAACTTCTCAACTAGATGGAAGTAAAGATAAAACAAGGATAGAAATACTATATATCAGATCATTCCGTCTTATAACTATTATCGCCTCGTCTCTAACTATTACAGCTATCGCTTTTTCATACAAAATACTTCTCTATTGGCTCAATACGGACTTCGCCATCCATTCGACAAAAATACTCATAATCCTTGCTTTCACGAATTTCATACTAGCCATGCTGGGACCTCTTTCAAATTTCATACTTGGCCTTGGTAAATTGAAATTCTTGACCACAATGTCGGTCATAATGGGAATATTGAACGCTATACTCCTTTTGATCTTACTGCCGAGATACGGCATAACTGGCGCGGCTTGGGCATACCTGTTATCAATTCTGCCGGTTGGATATATGTTCTACTGTACTGAAAAGAAATTCCTATTACTTTCTGGCCGCAAAGAGTATTATCTGAAAAAAATTCTGATGACCGTGGTGACTTCATCGGCAGTATGGGTGATAGACGTGTGTTTCCTTTCGTCGCTTGTCATAAACTTGGGCACGCTCTTGTGCATGGGTGTAGTATCGCTGGTATCCTATATGCTCTTATACAAGCTATTTGGATTCTTCGAAAAAGAAGACTGGGGAGATATGGAGCTTTTCTTTGCAGAAGCCTTAGATAAGGTAGGACTAGGGAGATTTAAAAAGAAATAATATTCTCAATATGTTCACATCGATCAAAAAGATATTACATAAACAGGAAGAGGCAAAATACTATCGGATCCAATCAGCGACACTAGCTTCATTCTATAATGAGTCAATAATAGATACTAAAGATCTGAAGGATGGAATCAGTTGCATCATCTTTTCAATGGATAGAGCGATCCAACTCCATGCTTTGCTCGGATCTCTCTTTGCCAAATCGAGTTCGCCTATACCGACTTTCGTCATCTACAGATCTACCAATCCGGAGCATGAAAAAGCTTATAAAGAAGTCATCTCTATATTTGCTGATCAGCCAGTGTATTTCGTCAAACAGGTAGAGAGATCGACCTTCGCTAAACAATTGCTAGATGTCTTGGAAAAGATCCAGACAACGAAGTTGTTCTTCTTGGTAGATGACATCTTGGTGACTGAAGACATCGATGTGGATAATCTCAAGAAGGTGAATTGTGAGAGATATGTCATGAGCCTGAGGATGGGAAAAAACCTGAGATTTTGCAGCATGATCAATAAGCCTCAACCTTTGCCAATATTCATGCCTTCGCCCCAAGGACAAGAAAATAAGATCTGTTGGAAGTGGGACAAAGGACGATATGATTGGAACTATCCTTTGTCCGTGGATGGCCATATATTTCTGACCAAGGAAATAATAGCAATGACCAAGAACATCCATTTTGATTCACCTAATACTTATGAAGGGAATCTCCAGATATTCAAACCTATCTTCGACCTTCGTTACGGCCTAGCCTATGAAAGGTCAAAGATATTCAATATCCCATGCAACAAAGTGCAAACGGATAACAACAATGGATTCGGCACGATGCACCAAGACGATCTGCTGTCTAGATGGCAAGCCGGAGAACAGATAGATTTCGAAGCTTTATACGGATTCGATAATACAGACGTCCATCAAGATGTCGCCTTTAATTTCAAGAAAAGAAATGCCGAATAAACCGAGAGTCAGCGTCATAATGCCAGCATACAAAGGCGAGAAGTATATTCGCGCCGCCATCGACAGCATCCTTACCCAAACTTTCACTGATTTAGAACTACTGATAATCCTGAATGAAGCTTTTGACATAGAAGATAAAAGCCGCGAGATCATCGGATCTTACTCTGATCCAAGGATACGCTTAATCATCAATGAAAAGAGAGGCTTGTCTGTTGCTAGAAATCTTGGAATAACCAGAGCCACCGGAGAATATATCGCAAATCTGGATTGCGACGACTGGTCATTTCCAACTAGATTGCAAAAACAAGTCGACTTCCTCGACATCAATCCGGAGTTCGGCTTGATCGGATCTTATATCGAAACTATTGATAAGGAAGGTTGCTCGATCGGTAACATATGGTCTTTTCCTGCCTCGGCTGAAGAAGTGCCAACCATCTTATTCTTCGGCAATTACTTCGCCCAATCGGCTACTATGATCAGAAAGTCAGTCCTGCCAGCAAATGGTTATGATATAGATATGCTCGTTGCTGAAGATTATAATCTGTGGATCAGGATAGCGGAGAAAAGCAAAGCTTGGAATCTACCGGAGATACTGACCCAGATCAGACAACACGGAGAGAACAATACCGCCATATTAGCAAAGCTACATCCACCAACTACACAAAAAATATATGGACAGCTTTTGACTAAACTTGGTCTTTCTTATTCAGATGAAGAATTAGATGACCATTATCTATATTGTGTCGGAAAATATGAAGCAACTGCTGAACATGCCGAATGGTTGAAGATATGGTTCCAGAGGATAAGCGAGACCAATGATAAAACTGAAAGATACGATAAGATCATATTCACCAAAGCATTGCTAGGGCGATGGTATCTTTTCTGTAAAAAGACCAACAGGCGCTGGTGGCTACCGAGCAATATATTCTGGAAAGGCGTCAGATCATTAATCAAAAATCTGAGCCATAGAGAGAAAATAAGCTTATTCTATGCGGTCCCTAAACAAATTTTCCGTAAATTTGGTAGAGTAAAAGCCCAATGAAACCAGAGCTCACCATCATCATTCCCTGCTATAACTGCGCCAAGACTCTCAAGGAGGCAGTGGATTCATGCTATACCCAAGGTCTATCTTCCTTTGAGATAGTCATGGTGGACGATGGTTCAACGGATAACACACGAGATGTGATGAAAAAACTAGCGAACGAGCACGACAATATCAAAACCTTCTCTCATGAAAAAAATAAAGGCGGTGGCGCGACTAGAAATACCGCCGTGGAGAATGCTCGCGCTGACGTCATTTTTTGCTTGGATAGCGATGACATATTACCGCCGAATACTTTGAAAAAGATGTTGAAGTATATGCGTGAGAAAAAATGTGACGGCGTAGCCTTCTCCGGCGCATATTCGTTCTCTATGGACAAAGATAAATATAAAAGAGTAGGTTTTGCATTACCTAACGATAAGCCTATAAGCCTAGACTATCTCTTCTCCGGTAAAGCGTGGATAGGTGGAAATTTCCTGTACACCAAAGAAGCTTTCGAAAAAGCCGGCGGTTACCCTACCGACCATCCGTTCGATACTCAAGGCTATGGTTTCAGATTCCTCACGAACGGATTATCGGCATACCCTTGTCCGGATACGTTCTTATATCAGAGGCAATTCGGCAAAGACATATCCTATTTCGAACGGGCTTATAATGCCGGAGAGTTCTCCATCGGGCATTATCTGATGTTCTTAGAAAATATCCACGTGTTCTCCGAAAAGATCCGGAATATCATCGTGAATTACGACATCTTCACGAAATACACTTTTGACGATAATATCCTATCGGAACTGCAGAAAGAATACAAAAAAGACCATACTTCTTTCTTTTCGAAGCCAGCGAAACGCGATTCCGCAAACGACCCGGAATCGGAATACCAGAGAGGAAGATTCAAAGAAGCCTTCGATTTGTTCACGTCTTCCGGTAAAAGATATGGAAATATGTATTTTGACGGCATCCGCTATATGTATGGCGTATTAAATGATTCAAAAATGACGATCGACGATTACAGGCGCCTTATGAAAGAGAATGGCGTTGCTATACGAAATATGTCCCTGTCGAGGCCGACTATATCACAAAGGATCAAAAGGAGAATAAGGAGATATCTAAAAAAACGCAAATGAGAAAGATATACATCACATTCGGTGGTTCGGCCTATGACGAGATCACCAAAAGGATCGTGAAGGATGGTCCGCTCTTGGGAGCCGACGAAGTCTGGGTTTACGACGATGTTTGGATCACCAAACACGATTTCTACAAACAAAACAAGTGGTTGTGGGACCACCCACACAAGCGCGGATTCGGCTGGTATGCTTGGAAGCCTCTCATTATCTTGGATGCGCTTTCCAAGCTAAAAGACGGCGATATCGTCATGTTCACCGACGCTGACACCTATCCCATACGTGATATTTCAGTATTATTCAATGTATGCGACAAGGAAGGATTGATGCTATTTGAAGTGACCGGCGAATCGAATCGTACGTGGTGTAAACGAGATTGCTTCATAGTGATGGGTCAGGATGAAAAAAGATACCACGATTCTCAGGCAGCTGTCGCGCGTTTCATGTTGTTCAAGAAAGGAGATTGGCGGGCATATCAACTTTTGACCGAATGGCTCACATACTGTGTTAATCCACGAGCAAACACTTTCGACCATAGCATCCTCGGTTCAGAACTAGACGGATTCATCGAACATCGTTGCGAACAGGCAATACTTGGATTATTGGCACATAAATACGGATATAAGCTCTACCGGGAAGCATGCGAGATTGGAGAGATCAGTAGCAAGGATCGGGGTTTATATGAACAGCTCTTCAGCCAAGTGAATCCGTGGAACAAAAAGAATAACGATACGGCTATATCCGCACCTATCCAGGGAAGTAAATTTAGGAATATACCCTTCCCTAATGGAATAGTTACAATGCCTCCTAGCAACGCGTGCAAAAAAGATATATGTGGTTTAGTAATAAGCAAACTTATCATATTAAAAAATATAACGAAAATATATACCAGAAAAACTGCCGTTAGAATGCTACCGCAGAAGATTAAACACAATATTAAAAGGCACATCAAAAACCTAACATGACCATAAAAGAACCGAACAAGTTAAGAGAACTGGCCGTGAGAAAATTACTCGGTCTAAGTTATAGATTAGACAATTCCGGTAACGGGGATATGGATGTCAGCGGAGAGCTTGATTTCATAAAAAAGATCGCGCAAGATTACAAAGATAGCATCGTCTTTTTCGATATAGGTGCCAATGTCGGAAAATATACAGCCGTGGTCAAGGAATATCGCCATCGTTCAAACGATAAATATTTTCTTTTTGAACCACAAAAGAGTTGCTTCGCTGAATTGAGAAAAAAGTTTTCAAGCGACAAAAACATCATCCTCAATAATTTCGGACTGTCAGATACGAAGAGCGAATCCATCATATACAAAGATTCCGAGAAAAGCGGTCTGACTTCCCTCTACAAAAGGAATCTTGATTTTTATAAATTAAAGATGGATATTGAAGAAAAAGTATTACTGGATACTGCATCAAATTATATAGAGAAGAACGGTATACATAAGATACATCTCGTAAAGATGGATATCGAAGGCAACGAAATCAAAGTCCTGAAAGGATTTGGTAAATATCTTAGCGGAGACTTCATCGACTATATCCAATTCGAATATGGCGGGGCAAATATTGATTCCCATACTAACCTTCTTGATTTCTATAACCTTCTTGAGCCAAAAGGATTCAGGATATGCAAGATGATGAAGACACGCCTGGAACGCAGAGCATACGATCCTCGTTACGAGAATTTCGTCTGTCAGAATTTCGTGGCTGTAAGTAAGAAAGCGTCAGATGAGCTACTGCATAAATAATTTTACAACCCTCATCATCGTCACATAAAAGGCTTTCTGGAAAAAATTCCTGTAAAAATACGATCTGAATGTGAAGCTGTCAGCAATAGCATCCTGTTTCAATACAAGCAGAACAGGATGTTTGATTTTCCCGATACTGGAGACTTCCTGACCCATAGCTTTATTCTTCAAAAAAGTATGCCCAGCCGTCAAACCATAGCCGATATTGCTGATCATATTCACATTCGGAGTGATAGATAAACCGTCATTCAACCAGATAGCGTACAACCATTTTATATCGCAACTATTGCGCTTGCTCATATAGATAGAATTAAAATATCTCAGCCAATATTCTTTTTCTTTGGCACTAGTCACAGCTGTCTCGATCAAACTATCCTCTTTAAAATCAGGAAACGTGGAGAGCTTGTTGTCATATCGCTGCCAAGCTCTTTTCCATGTCGCCCATCCCCAGACATGGGCGTATTTAGAGAAATAATAGCTGGCATCTCCCCTCTTGTGACCAAACTGAAAATTGGACCCATTGATATGCATGATCTTCTGATCATCCCTGTATCTTTCTAGAAGTTCGGTACAGTATGAAAAGAATGACAAGTCTGGTATGCAATCATCTTCCAGAATGATTCCACTCTCCACGCTTTCAAAAAACCAATCTAGTGTCGTATACCAACGCGTATGCATATTCACATTCGTTTCTGGAAAATCAGTATGCAACTCGCATTCCCAATCTATCTTATCGAAGATCTTTCGAACCGCTTTGCACAACTCGATATCGGCCGGAAAGCCTGGTCGTGGACCATTGGCCGCTACGAAAAGCTTGGCTGGCCGCGCCCGGCTAATCTTCTCAAAAAGCTTTTCAGTGATCTCCGGACGATTGAAAAGCATGAGGAGAACCGGTGTGTGACATTCAGCTTTATTTATAGCCATAATCGGCTCATTATACTATACTAATATCATTCTATGAAAGAAAAACTCCGAAAAATAAAGATAAAGTTGACTCGGATCCCACCAATCCTGAGTTTGATCAATTTGATAACTCTCTGTATATGGAAGATGGGTCCTAATAAAAATCCACCAGCGATAGTCAAACAACGCAAAGTAATATCATCAGCAAAAAAATACAGGATCCATCATCTGGTAGAGACTGGAACTTATCTAGGAGATATGGTCTATGCCACGAAGAAAATTTTTGATGGCATAGACTCCATAGAGCTAAGCCCGGACTTATATACAAATGCAGTCAAAAGATTCCAATATTACAAAAACATAAAGATCTGGAAGGGAGACAGTTCTATATTATTAGCTGAAATAATCCAACCTATAAATGAGCCCGTAATATTCTGGCTGGATGCTCATTATTCTGGAGGCATAACTGCCAGAGCGGATTCTGGAGATACGCCTATTGAAAAAGAATTAGACACTATTTTAAAAAAATATAATGAAAAAAGTATAATATTAATAGATGACGCGAGATGCTTCACAGGTAATGATGGTTATCCAACAATCGATACTATAAAGAATTTAATCTACAGAAAATCACAGAATCTTGATTTGAATATAGAAAATGACATCATGACTATAAAAAGAAAAAACTATGAATAGAAATAAAATAAAGAAAATAATCCGCATGATGCTTGATCGAGAGACTTTGAATGATTATTTCAAATTCAAAAAAGCTTTAAAGGATAGCGACCGACTAGGAACAAAACGTTTTTCTCTCTCTATTCTAGATACAAACCCACAAATTAAAGATAGAACAACCACAACTAGTTTTGACCATCATTATGTCTATCATACTTCATGGGCAGCAAGGATCTTGTCTGAAACAAAACCAAAAAAACATATAGATATCTCGTCGAGTCTTTATTTTTCTAGCATTGTCTCTGCCTTTGTCCCAATAGATTTCTATGATTATCGACCAGCAAATATAAACCTATCCAACTTGAATTCGAAAAGCGGAGATTTAGCGGCGCTTCCTTTTGCAGACAATAGCATCCAATCAATATCATGCATGCATACCATAGAACATATAGGTCTTGGCAGATACGGAGATCCTATTGATCCCAGTGGCGATATAAAGGCTATAAATGAACTGAAAAGGGCAACAGCGAAAAATGGCACCCTTTTATTCGTAGTGCCGATGGGAGGAACACCGAAAATTGAGTTCAATGCACACAGGATATATTCGTATGAGCAAATTATTTCATATTTCGAAGATTTTGAACTAAAAGAATTTTCTCTTATTCCAGAGCATGAAAAGAGTGGTGGTTTAATAAGAAATGCAGATCCTAGTTTGTTAAAAGGCGAACGGTACGCCTGCGGATGCTTTTGGTTTATAAAAAAATGATTATCATCTCCCTCAAAGGCGGGCTCGGTAATCAACTCTTCCAATACGCTTGTGGCCGAGCGCTGGCCATACGCAACGACGATATCATCAAGCTGGATATCACCGGTTACGCGGAACATAATGGCATAGACACCATGCGACATTATGCCCTTTTCCCATTCAACATACAGGCGGATATGGCTACGCGAGAAGAGATAAAAAAGTTGAAATATCCACACGGCATATTCTCCAAAGGCTGGCGATTCTTCAGAGCCAAAGTCTTACGTCAATATTATGTATATTTCGTGCCTAAAATATTGGAGCAACACGGAGACATCTATTTGGACGGATTCTTCCAAACGGAAAAATACTTCATCGACAAGGAGAAAGAGATTCGTGCCGACCTGACGCTAAAGGCATCATTTGGTCAAAAGGCGCAAGAAATCTCCGCAAAAATAAAAGATGCACCTAAAAGTGTATCCCTGCATGTGCGCCACGGCGACATGGCTTATGATCCGGTCACCCATAAATATTGGGGTACATGTTCTCCTGAATATTACGCTGAAGCCTTAAAACTGATATCTTCCAAGATCGGCGACGACATCAAGGTATTCGTCTTTTCTGACGATATTGAATGGGTCAAGAAAAACATGCCTCTACTCTATCATATAGAATACGTATCTACGCCTGGCATAGAAGACTACGAGGAGCTAACACTCATGAGCCTCTGCAAACATAATATAATCGCCAATTCTTCTTTCAGCTGGTGGGGTGCATGGCTCGATCCAAAGCCGAACAAAATAGTCATTGCTCCAAAGCGTTGGACGCAAAAATCAAATTGGCGGCATAGGGATACTGTTTCCCCATCCTGGATACGCCTGTAAGTCTGCTATAATGTAACCCATGAACTCCCGCGTCAGCGTCATCATGCCCGCTTTCAACCGCGAGAATTTTATCGCTGAAAGCATAAAGAGCGTTCTGGCACAGACATTCCAGGACTTTGAGCTCATAATCATAGACGATGGCTCCACGGACAAAACCATATCCGTGGCCGGTACATTTGTATCAGACCGCCGCGTCCAGATAGTCAAGAATGAGAAACATCTAGGTATAGCCGGCACTAGGAATAAAGCTCTGGGACTGGCGCGTGGTGAATATATAGCTCCACTCGATAGCGACGATGTTTGGCTAGATAAAGAGAAACTAGCCAAACAAACAGCCTATTTGGACGCACATCCGAAATGCGCGCTGGTGGGCGGGGCCATCCGGCATATAGACACGGCCGGCAAAACGCTCAAAACGGTAGTCTTTGAACAGACCGACGCGGACTTGCGGAACAATATCCTTCAGCACAACCCTTTTCCCCAGTCGACGCTCATGTACCGGAAAAAAGCTATCGATGATTGCGGAGGTTACGATACTTCTTTCCAAGTCTGCGATGATTACAACTTGTGGCTGTGCGTGGGAACCAAGAACTCTCTGGCAAATTTCCCGGACGTATTCACCGGCTATCGCATTCACGACGGCAATATCACCAGAACCAAGCGCTTGACCGCGGCCCGTGAGATACTGGATATCGTCAAATCGTATGCCTCTAAATACCCGCGCTCTTCGCTGGGAATAACCAAAGCTTATTTACGATTGATCTTGGCGTATATACGCACTTAGTTTTTATCCGAATAGATTTGAGTGACTACCAATATCCAGACATCTGACGGATTTGCCGACGTGGTCTATCTCATAGGTCAACAGGCAATCGTTTGCCAAGTGACATTCACGTATACCGGACGAATCACCTTTCAACATGTGATCTCTGAAACGAGCCGGCAACTCCGATCCAGACTCTAATGACTCAAGAATGTAATCGAAGTCTCCAATCGAAAATTTTTTCGAGTTTGAGACTCTTTTATATGATTTTCTGAAACTTTTACTGAATTTGATTTCATACATATACCTAGCTGTTAAGATACTTTATGGCCTCTTTTGCCGACTTGAAAGTGACTTCATCACCCGCCTTCATGCGCTTCAATTCATCGCGCAAAGACTGCTCGTACTCTACTGTATAACCATTAACCGTACGAGCTACAAAAGGAATAGACTTTGTTCGAATCACTTGAGTCAAAAATAACTTCATGGCCGAAGACAGATCAGTGCCCAGTTTCTTTAGAATAGTCTGGGCCTGAGCCTTGGTACGACTATCTATGCGCAATTGTATAGTTGCTGTTTGGTTTGTAGACATGATGGGCCCAGTATAGCAGGTGTAATGACATTGTCAATACACGAGTTTTAGTCTATTTTCAAGACTTTTTTGAGGATATCTTCGGGGACTTCTTTTGTCGCAGGTTGTGCTTCTTTTGTCGGCATGGTTCCCTCTTTTGTAGATACCGCCGAAGGGATTTGCGGCGAAGCTTTATGCTTGCTCAAAGCCGCAGCCAAGGCGTTTTTAAGCTGGCTGACATTTTCCGGAGTGGGAACTTTCGGATCGATTTTCCTTATGGGTACGCTCTTGCTCAATGAAGAGAGGTGCAGAGGCGCCGAAGATGGTGTTGGTGGTACTGATGCTGGAGCCAATGTCGATGATGGAGATTTTGGGGATGCTATTACAGATTTCGGCGGCGATTGTAATGCTTGTTGTTGAACAGTCGACGGTTTCACTTCAATTGGAGTCACTTTCGGAATGACTTTGAAAGCCTCTTTGAAAGGTTGGTGGACCGGGGGTGACGATGTCTGTTTGGATGCACCTAAAGAAGTGTCAACTTTCTTGACAGTTTCGCCGAGTGATGTAGAGGAAGTACCTGCGAGAGCCGGCTTTGACATAATTGGCACGAAAGCCTTCGACACCTCAATAGTGGGCGCTTTGACCGCAACCGATGCCTTGGGCTGCAACAACAGCCGCCTTGGCCGCTACTGGTGTCTTATCCGCAATCGGCGCTGCTTTCATAGCTGGAGTAGCCACTTTCGGAGTCGGAGCTGCTTTCGGAGTCGGTTCATGGAACTTGATGATGACTTCTTCAACCTCCGCGCGCGGACGGGCGAATTGTTCGCGGCTGGCGGCTATGATCTCGTCTACATAATGTATAGCCGGTTGAGCTATAGGCGGCAAGGTAGTAGCCGAAAATGGCGGCGATGTCAGACCATCTATCATCAGCTTCAGATATATCTGGGCGAAACCTAGATTGACCAGATCCTCCAGAGTGAATGCCGGGGAGAATTCCTTCTCCAGGGCTTCGGCGTCTGTGGCGCCTACGCGGAAGACTATCATGGTGCCGACGTTGCCGAAGACCGCCGCTGAGACATTTTCGTCCATTTGCTCAACATATTGGTGAGCAATGGTCAGATTGAGTTTATATTTACGGGCTTCAGAAAGGATGTCCGCGAAGGAGGCATTAGCGAAGTTCTGGAATTCATCCACATATAGATAGAAATTCGGCAGACCTTTCACTATCCTATCAGGCATATCGGCACGCGACATGGCAGCCAGATATATCTTGGTCACGAGAAGTCCGCCTAACAGTTTCATGTTCTCGTCGCCTACGCGACCTTTGGAAAGGTTGATGATAATTATCTTCCTTTCGTCCATGGCCTTACGGAAATCGAATGAAGAAACCGGCTGACCGATCATATTTCTGATGAGAGGATTGGCTGTGAATTGTCCGACTTTATTCTGGATGGCCGGCACCGCTTCTGGGCCATGCGTTCAGTATAGTTGGCGAATTCTTTTGTCCAGAATGATTTGACCGAAGGATCTTTTATCGTGAGAGACGATTTCCGCCCGATAGGCCTTGTCGGATAGCATTCTATTCACGCCGAGAAGAGTGGTGCCCGGCGCTTCCAACAATGCCAAAAGAGTATTCGTCAAAATGTATTCCATGCGAGCCGACCATGCGTCTTCCCAGATCTTCTTGAAAGTACTCATCAGGCCGGAGACCACCAGATGGCGCTTGGTCTCGTCTATAGATTCGAGAACATTGAATGAAATAGGATAATCGGTATCGAAAGGAGCGATGTGAATGACATCGCGGATGCGCTCTTTCGGAACGTATTCGAGAAGGAGGTCTGCGGTCTTTCCGTGTGGATCGATGAAGGCCATACCTTCTCCGTTCTGTATATCCTGGACAGCCATATTCTCCAGGAGAGTAGATTTACCCATACCCGTCTTGCCGATGACATAAACATGTTTGGTTCGGTCTTTGGCCTTGATGCCGAACTTGACCCGCTTGTTGCGGGCATCAGTCTCGGCGAAATATGTGACGCGATTTTCGTCCATGGGAAAAAGAGTTCGGAGTAATTGTAGCATAAAAATGGCCAAATAGAGGCCATAAAACAGAACAACCGGCATCTACGTAAGATACCGGGTGTTTTTCATGCGCCCCCTTTCCTAGAGCGCTTTTAAGTTGACTGGCACCAAGTTCACATGTGAACAACTCGACGGCGAGGCAACAGACCTGCGACAAACGCAATCGCATCCGGTATAAGCCCGGGAGCAAAATGCTTTTGTTCCTTGCCATGACCGTCAGGAACCCAAACCATGAGCTGGTTCTTGATCGGGATCCCGTGCTCCACGATCTTGACAGCTTGAGATTCCCTTGACCCTTCCTTCTCTGCCACAGAAGTGGCAGGCCTATCTGACTGACTCAATTTTCGTGCCATAACTTTATTTGATGTTACAACGAACCATTTAACTTTTGCCCGCTTCTTAAGCCCGAATCAGCCAGATCCGGAGAAACAGACAATCGGTGATGAGGAACCAAATACTGCAGATTCAAATACTACAACTTTCCCATAAAAGCGCAAGAGGCTGTGAATAACTTACCGTGCTGTCGTACTAGCCGCGCTCGAAGAAGTGCTAGTCGCGCTCGAGGAAATGCTGGCCGCCACCGGCACCAATTCCGCCTTGTTGTAAACCGCCCCCGCATTCCACAACAGCCAACTATCCAATCCTGCGTCATATGTGGCTTGTTTTTGAGCATCAACCATGGCCGGCGTATAGACGGCACCCAGGTCGAAGGCTTGGAGCCATGGGCGAAGTTTGGAAGGCGGCTCCGGCGTACGAGTGTAAAGTTTCGGCGAAGTAGAAGCTATTAGTTCGTCACCGAGAGAAGCGATGCGAGTTGTAGTAGCCACGGCTTTAGCTACACCTTGATCCATAGAATATTTCACTACCGCGTAAGGATGCTCGGCCGGTTTGGCATAGCCGATGAAGCCGTCGGCGAAATGCGAAGGATAGACCATTGGATCGACGAAATCGAAATATGGAAAAGCGTTCTCTATGATCTGACCTATGCCCATATCGTTATTCTCGCTGGTCGTCTGGCCAAAGAGATCGACGGAGATAGGAATGCCTAACGGAGACAAAGTGTCATGCAGATAAATGAAGAAATTCTTTATAGCCTCAGCCTTGGTAGTGCTGGCGGACTTGTCATACACCGCGGAGCCGACCGCGCCGTCAGACGGAAAACGCACATAGTCAAAGTTAATCTCATCGAAACCGACATTGTAAGCTTGCTCGGCTATGGTGGAGATATAGTCCCAGGCATCATGTGAGTCAGGATCCATCCAATAAGCCCCGCCTGCGTCTTTCCAGAGGGTGCCATCGGCATTCTTGACCGCCCATTCAGGGTGCTTGAGAACCGCATAAGGGTCTTCGAACGACTGGACGCGACCTATGACGTATACGCCTTTTGCATGCAGAGCGGCTAAAAACTGTTCTATGTCAGGAATGCGATCTTGCGCTGAACCAACCGTGTCGATCAATTTATTATCAAATCTCGGATCATCGACTACATAACCTATGCGTCCGCTATAATCCTTTACATCTATGACTATAGAATTGAGCTCTGTCGAGCCGTCCAAGATGCTCCACATCTCTTTCTGAAAGGAAGGCGTGCCCGCGGCCCAGCTGGTGAAATAGATGGCTTTGACCGGATCAGGCGTCGGAATGTGGGTGATGACGAAAAGCGGTTGAACTGGAGAGGTTGTTGTAGCCAGAGTCGTCGAGGCCAGAGAAGATACGGGAGAAGTGCTAGCTACATCAGCCAGGGCATTGAGATTGGAATACGCTACTTTTCTAGCCGGAAGAATCCATACTATAAAAGCGGCGCACGCGACAAGGATGACGGCGGCGCCTATGAGTGTCGACGTACGATTCATTGCTTGATTTCGGGTGAAGGCGAGGAAAGTACGGACGATATTGATGGAGCAGGTGCAACATTTTTGGCGGACATTTCCGAAGAAGAATCAGACGGCGCCGTCGATGGAGAATGTTCCGTGTAAGGAGATCCTGGTTCAACGCTAGAACGAGCAGGCTGCATCAGATACGCGGTGGCAATGACGAGTATACCCAAGATGATGTATGCGACGGTGTTAAATTCCGGCGGGAAACCCGAGAATAAAGCGACGATGATGATCACTACTCCCAATATCATGATGATTTGCCGTTTTGACATAGTATTGCGATTATACACTAAGGTGGTAGGATAGCGCTAGAAGACCAAAAGAAAAACATTATGGACCACCACACACTAGTAGATCTGACATCTGCCGATTTGCAACCGTGGCGGTCCTCAAAGACTGCCGTTCGGCTTTATATCGGCAATAATTGGTATGCCGGCATCTTCAAGAGCTTCTTGATCAGTCAGGAGCCCAATTACGTTTACCTTGATCCCTATGTGCATTTCAAGCACCATTCATCGACACCGGCCGATGAACCAGGGAAAAAACTTGTCAACGGCGGGGACAAGCCCGTCACATTCGCCGAGAATGGGCAACCATTCAGGATCGTCAATCCGCAGAAAGCCGTCTCGCGAGATGACGCCGCAGACACCATGATAATCAAGTTCGAAGGTGGCGTGATGATTTTGTCACACCGCATGGACGATCTCGTAGCTACAGAGCAATTGCTCGAAGATGCAAAGACGCTCTCAAGTTGAGCCGCGCTGACATTACAAGCGCGGCATTTTTATTCGCTCACGATAACGACGAATTCGCCTCTGACTTTATCCGAGTGAGATGTGAAATAAGCTTTGACTTCTTCGGCAGTGCCGGAGACGACTTCCTCGAAGATCTTGGTCAGCTCACGGCAGATAGTGACGCGCTTTTTTTTCCTGCTTCAAATGCTTCTCAAGCGATTCCAGCGTCTTCATTATCCTATGCGGCGATTCATAAAAAACCATCGTACGTTCTGAAGATGCTATTTCTTTGAAAAGGGTTTCTCTCCCCTTTTTGTGGGGCAAGAAGCCGAGAAATGTGAAATCAGCACAAGGAATTCCGGCTATTGAAAGAGCGGCCGTCAAGGCGGACGGACCTGGGACTGATTCTATTTTTATATCTCGCGCAGGTCTATCCTGCGCAAATGCCTCCCTGACCCGCTTCACCAATTCGCTTCCAGGATCGGAAATGCCCGGAGTGCCAGCATCAGAAACCAAAGCCAGATTTTTGCCTTCCCTCAAAAGCCCGATAATCTCGTCGACGCGGGATAATTTGCTATGCATATGATACGAAAGTGTCTTGGTTGAGATAGCATTTCTATCCAATAATCTCTTCGTCATTCTCGTATCTTCGCACAGAATGATGTCGACTGAAGCCAGTGTCTTCAAAGCCCGGAGAGTTATGTCTTCGAGATTTCCTATGGGCGTGCCGATGATATAGAGAGTAGCCATGGGACTACCTTATCATATTTTCTGGATTTTTAAATAAATTGTGATTTGGACAGATTTGTACTAGACTGGGCATATGCTTTCCGATAAGAAAATCATCTACGTGACCAGAGAAATAGAGCGCGCCTTGGGCATGGAACCAGGGGCCAATTACAAGATTGCGGCCGATAGAACACCCTACGCAGAGACCATACAAAAGCAATACAGCGACCATGTGCTACTTATAGACAGTCCGCCGGAGAAACCTTTCGGCACAGGCGACTTGCTCAAAGATGAAAGAGTCAAGAAGCTGGTTTCCGATAATGGCGGAAATGTCCTCGTCTTCAAGAATACTCCACGCATAGAGCCTCTAGCCACCGCCAATGGCTGGACATTGCTCAATCCAAAAGCTGTGCTCGGCGAACAGGTTGAAAATAAATTGACCCAGATAGAATGGCTGGGAGACATAGGAAAAGAATATTTGCCAGAACATCGCCTACAGGTCACAAAATTCATCCGCTGGAACGGCACTCCATTCGTCGTACAGTGGGGCCATAGTTATACCGGCAATGGAACCATGCTCATATCGTCTCAAGCCGACCTCACAGCTATCCAATCGAGATTCCCTGAACGCATGGCCAGAGTGAGCGCCTATATACGTGGACCGTCATTGACCGTCAATGCTGTAGTGGGGAGCGACAAGATACTCGTCTCGAGCATAAGCTACCAGATCACCGGGCTTGCCCCATTTACCGACCATCCTTTCACAACTATAGGCAATGACTGGGCCGTAGTGAAAAAAATACTATCGGTTGAAGATATCGAGACCATTGAATCGATCGCCCAAAAGATCGGCATCAAACTCAACGTTAACGGCTGGCGCGGCCTCTTCGGCGTCGACGTCATCAAAGACGAGAAGAGTGGCAAGATATATCTGGTAGAAGTGAATGCCCGCCAGACGGCATCAGTGCCTTTCGAATCATTCCTACAGAAAGAAGCCAGGCGCAATGGGGCAAAGGGACTAACCACTTTCGAAGCTCATCTAGGTGCACTTATCGGCGAGAAGATAGATGAGCTCATTCCCGTAAAAGATGGCGCCCAGATAGTCCAGCGCGTTACCAAGACGATAAATTCGCCGGCGGCGGAAACAGTGAAATCTCTGGAGCAAGCAGGTTATCAGGTCGTGGCTTACTCCAATTCAAAGGAGAACGAGGATCTCATCCGCATTCAGAGCATGCAAGGCATAATGGAAAGTCATGAGAAGTTCAATGAAAAAGGAAGTGAGATATTCTCATTGTTAAGCCCAAAAAGATAGATACATCCGGCTATGAACACAAAGACACTCTCCAATCGTGCTCTATCAGTCATCGACCAATACCTACATTTCCGGGTTGGTCAGGCCATGTCTGATGTCAGCCTACTGACAAGCACGAGCAGGCAGGCGGTATGTTCGATCCCTTATTTCAATAACAAGACGGTCAAGGCCCGTGCGGCCTTGAGGGCAAATACGGGTAAAGGTAGTCCACAGGAGATATTGGAGGAAATCCAAGCCATCATCGTCAAAAATCATGTGGCTACAGATGCTCTCACAGACGAATCATTAAAGAAGTTCTTAACGGATAATAATATCGGAATTGATTGTTCGGGTTTCTCTTATTATATTCTGAATGCCGAAAGCGAGGATATAAATAAAGGTCCTCTGGATAAGCATATATCGTTCGTCAATTGCCACGGCCTCGTCGGCAAGCTCCGCTGTTCCCTGCGACCAATAGAGAATTGCGATGTGGCCACGCTGGCTCATGATAAGAATAGCCGCACTATTTCATTAAAAGATGTCCAACCTGGAGATATGATAACAATGATCGGCGGCCCTGATAACAATGACCGCGACCATATATTAGTCATCCATCAAGTCGAGTACCAGAACTTCGTGCCGACCAAGATACATTATTCGCATGTCATGGCTTATCCTGAAGACGGCATATACGGCACCGGGGTGAAGCAGGGCGTCATAGAAATAATCAAACCCGAAGCAGGACTCCTGGATCAGAAATGGAACGAGAACGGAAAAGACGGCGCCAACAACAGAATCTTTATCAGAGCCCAAAAGTCAGAAACAGAAATCAGGAGATTGAAGTGGTTCGCCTGAAATGCTATCTTTGAGAGATGATAAGCATATTGCAGGGCACAGCTGATTTGGCCTATATCATCGGTTTTTCGCTCGTAGGAGCTGTGGTGGCTTTCCTGTGGGCACCTTTTCTGAACCGGCTGTTGTACAAGTTCCACGTCATAAAAGGCCCGAAAACCGAGCTGACCGCTCTAGGCTCCCACGCCTACAAATCAAAGACTCCCGTCATGGGAGGCCTTCTGGTCATCGTCACGGTCGCGGTAGTCACCTATCTATTCAATTGGTCACGCCCTTTCACCTATGTACCCATAGGCGTGATGCTATTCTCCGCACTCTTGGGCGCCATCGACGACCTTATGAGCATATACGGCGCCGAGCGACGTTCCAGAAAACTGGGCCACGCCCTGACTCTCATACGCGTGCATAAGGAATGGACCATGCGGGCATGGTATGTCATCACTCTGCCATGGACCGCTTTCAAGCGCATGTCCGTCTGGTTCGGCTCCAGGACTAGGCGCGGCGTCTTTGTCCACGAGAAGCTCATACTCCAGTTCATAGCCGGATCAGTCACGGCATGGTGGGTCTATGAGAAGCTCGGTCCCGCTTGGCACTACATCTATTTCCCTTTCGGTTGGAATGTGGACTTGGGTTGGATGATCGTGCCTATCGTCATCCTTGTGGTCATGTTCACCGCCAATGCCGTGAACATTGCGGATGGCATGGATGGCTTGGCCGGAGGCATGCTCATAACCACTTTCGGCTTTTTGACTCTATTGAGCTGGATCAACGGCTTCGGCGAGATCGCTATCCTGGACTCGACCACGGCCGGCGCGTTGGTAGCCTACACTTATTTCAATATCAAGCCGGCGCGTTTCATGATGGGCGATGTGGGATCATTGGGCTTGGGAGCGTTATTGGCCGTGAACACTCTGGCCATAGGAGAGTTGAGTTCTTTGCCTTTCCTAGGATTTATGTTCTATATCGAAGCTTTTTCAGTGGTCATACAAGTGTGCTCGCGCTACCTTTTCGGACGCAAAGTCTTCGCCATGGCACCTCTCCATCATCATTTCGAGATAAAAGGCTGGAGCGAAGAGAAGACGGTCATGAGGTTCTGGGTCATCCATTTTATCTTCGTGGTCTTCGGGTTCTGGCTGGCATTGCATTAAGCATACCAATATACGAATGATGCAAATAAAACGAATGGATACAAATTACCTGCACTGGGATGAGAAAACTATAACGGACTTTTCGGAGAAGAATGTTGCCGATATGTATGAGCACGGCTATGTATTCACGCGCATAGGTAAAGGTGTCATGCACCAAACGAGGAGTGTGAGGATAGATCTCTCGAAATTCGATTTGAGTAGCGAGAATAGGCGTGTGCTGAAGAAGGCCAATATTGGCATGATACCTATAAGCCTTCCATTGGATGATTATGATTTTTCTATCGGCAAAAACGGCAAAGATTTCTATGAAAAGAAGTTCGGCCCAGGGATCATGAGCGCTCAAAAGATAAAGGAGATGCTGACTGATACAACGAAGAGCAACTTCAATACAGTATTACGATACAGCGAATTGGTCGCTGGCGAGATCGTCGGCCATGTTATCTGCTATATGGACAAAAAGATCATGCATTATTCATATCCTTTCTATGATTTGAATGCTTCGAAAGATATGGGCCTAGGTATGATGGCTACCGCTATAAATTTCGCCAAGGAACAAGGACTAGGATACATCTACCTCGGTTCCCTTCAAAGGCCGAGTGATACTTATAAGCTCCAATTCTCCGGGCTTGAATGGTTCGATGGTGGGCCAAATGGAAGCGGCAAATGGCAGACTGATACTGAATCCGTGAAGAAAATCCTAGCATCTGCTAGTATGTGAGAATGAAATCGACACCGGTTCAATTACCCAAACACATCCACATCATAGGCATTTGTGGTGTAGCCACGAGCGCTCTGGCTATAGCTTTCCATGAGAAAGGAGTAAAGGTGACAGGCTCTGATAAAGGCTTCTTTCCACCTGTTTCAACCGAGCTAGAGAAGCGTGGCATAGATTTTTACGCAGGCTGGCATCCGGAGAAAATGATCGGCGCAAACGGCGAAAAACCTGATTTCGTTATGATAGGCGGCACAGGCACAAGTCCGAATAATCCGGAGACAGTCTATGCCAATCGAAATAAAATACCGGCGTATTCATATGCAGAGGTTTTGCAAAAATATTTCATAAAAAAGAATTCTGTAGTGGTTACAGGCACTTGGGGCAAGACAACTTCATCGGCTTTGCTCTCATTCATTTTAATGCAAACGGGAATGAAACCGAGCTACTTCACCGGCGGCCTTTCCCTATCACATCCTACAGGAGCTTTATCTGATTCCGATTGGAGTGTGGTGGAAGGCGATGAATACCAAGTTTCCATATCCGATAGGCGACCGAAATTTGTCTTCTATTCTCCGACTCACCTTCTACTGACGTCCGTCTCATGGGATCATGCCGATCTTTATCCGACAGAAAATGATTATTTTGCCACTTTTGAAAAGCTGGTAAGAGAGGTGCCAGAATCGGGATTGATCGTCGCTTGCATAGATGATGGAGGGCGTAAATAAAGTATTACAATCAACAGGTCTCAAGATTGCGGAAAAATCAGTCGGGGGCGGAAAAACCAAGATTGTCACTTATGGAAAAGATGATAAGGCTGACTATTGTTTCCACTCGATTACTTATACGAAAAAAGGTCTGCACTTCCAGTTAAGCAACCGCGATATTTGCTATGAAATAGTGTCACCGATGCTAGGCCGTTTCAATGTCGAAAATATCACCGGCGCCTTTGCCATGGCTCATTCTATCGGCATTCCTGCAGACAAGATTATTCAAGCCATCAAAGACTTCAAAGGTATAAAGCGTCGCTTTGAAAAGCGTTTGGACGGAGATATGGCGAAAAGTGGAGTAACTGTACTCGACTGCCATGCCCCTACGCCAGAGAAAGCAGCTTCGGTACTGGCCAGTGTGCGAGAAGTCTATGACAAGAAGATTATCGCCGTATACGAGCCAAATATTGGCGGCCGTCAGCGTGAGACAGAATCGAAGTATGATAATGCTTTCAAGGATGCGGACATGGTCCTCATACCTCGTTTGACCAAACTAAAAGTGGCTAATGATCAAGGTCCAATGACCAATGATCAAATCAGACCGATGGAAGGTGAAGAGCTTTTCAAGACGATTTCCAAGACACATAAGGATTGCGCTTATTTACCTGAAGATGAGGTTGTGGTGAATTTCCTACTCTCTCAAGCGAAAAAAGGTGACTGTGTCGTCTTTCTCGGCTCGCATGGATTTAGAGGAATGATTGAAGAAGCTGTGAAAAAGTTGGCCTAAATTTAGAAATTAGGTAACTAGAAATTTTCTTACTTTCCCTCATCCACAATCTCCGTTTTGACTTCCCCATTATCTGCAATTTCCTTAACCGAAAGGGTCATACCGCAATGATTGCACTCGACAATCATCCCAACAGCCAAATTCGGGTAGCGAGACAGGTCAACGTCATTTTTACATTCTGGACAAATTAAGTTTCATGGTCTTTATATAATAACTGAATTGTCGTATGATGACAATACTCCAATGAAAGATTTGCCTGTAATAACTCCACTGGAGCACTATCCGGACCTTGCCGACGCTATCGGCGTGTCGGATTTGTACTTCAAGCGCGAAGACCTACACAAATACGGCTCTCATAAAGGCCGCTCGATCCCTGTTAATGATAGATAAATACTATGCCGATGGCGACCGCCACTTCGCCATTTCATCATCAGGAAACGCAGCTCTGGCCGCAGCTTTATACATAAAAGAATTAAACGCAAAAAATGCAGAGCCGGCCGAACTCGACATCTTCGTCGGCAATCATGTAGCGCCCCACAAACTTGAAAAGCTAAAGAAAATCGCTGACGATTCAAATACAGACGATTCTGCAAGTGAAAATCATATTCGCATTCTAGTCAAAGAGCGCCCATTTCAAGCCCTAACCCAAGCCATAAATGAAGGCGTCCGCAGCCTACGTCAATCTACTGACGACACAGCCCTTATCGGCTATGAATCACTGGCGGAAGAATTGGCCGCTGAAAAAAAACTTTCTAAAGGCGGCGCGATCTTTATCAGCACATCTTCTGGCACAACAGCTCAAGCATTAGCGGCCTACTTCTTGGAAAAAACAGGCGGCCCTAAAGGTGGAACATGCCCGCAGATCCACATCGTCCAGACCTCTTCATGCCATCCCCTATCTGACGCTTTCGGCATGTATGAAGGACCTGATGAAAAGTCAGATGCCGATGCCATCGTTGACATAACTGCTCAAAGAAAATCCGCCCTCATTCCTCTAATCGAAAAAACCGGCGGCCGAGGCTGGTTCGCTACGAATGAAAATATCGCTACCGCACAAGACCTAGTAAAAAAGCATACGGGACTGGACATTTCAACGAATAGCGCCCTTTCAATAGTCGGGACCATGCAAGCGGCTTATGCTGGGCATGAGATAAAAGGCCCAGTCGTCTGTATGATTTGCGGCGACTAAATTACAACGCTCTCACAGCTCTGACAAATCTTTCTCCTCTTTCTTTACGCGAAGCATCGATACCACGCGCCGCGAAAGCTGGACTGAATAGAACCTTATCACCAGAATGAGCATGATCTCTGGCCAGTCTAACAGCCTCTTCTACAGATGGAGCCGAGAGTATCTCCACTCTATCCATCGTCCTCAAAACATTCCTCTCCTTCATTGTGCCACTGCCCGGCAATAATATGACCGTATGAGCACACTGCGGTATTACACCATACAGACCACCATAATCAGATCCTGTGTCCGCCCCACCCATGATGAGAACTAGATTGCGCTTATCTGAAAGACATCTTATGCCGGCTAGTGTCGAGCCAGGTGAAACAGAAGCGGTGTCATTGTAAAACTCGACATTCTTTACCTTCTTCACCGATTCAAGCCTACCCTTGAGAGGTTTCCAAGCTTCCAGAATATCTTGGGCGGATTCATCGGTAACCTTAAATAATTTCGCAGCTTGTAGAGCCAGAGCCGCATTATCACGATCATGACCACGCTCTCCATTAGAAGATCCTGCAAATCTCCAATCCTCCGGTATGAGTGAGGCTTTGGTACGGAGCATTTTGGCTTTCGGTTGGAACTTGAATGTATGGATGGCATCTATCACCGAGTCACTGGCAACGATGAAATTGTTATAAGTCTGGCGCACGAGGATCTCAAAAGGAGAATCATTATATGAACCTTTCGCTGGAACCGTGGTAAAGATGGCAACATGCGGGCTCATGCGTATATCACGCAATTCAGGCATCATAGGCTCGGTTATCCTGACTAGGGCAATGTCGCCGCTTTTCATCTTTTTGAGTGGAGAAAGCACTCCATCACCGGACTCTGGATCTATTACAAATAATTTCTGTGTGCCGTCAGCTTCACATGCAGTTTCTATCATAGGTGCGAGCATAGAAATGACCGTGGCTTTACCACATGAGCCCATAACACCAACCACTGTGACTGGAGGAGCAAGGCGAAAGAAAAGTGTTTCAGGATATTCGATCTGTATACCCTTTTCTTTTGCTCCTTTCAGGAATGAAGAATCGCGGGGATATTCATATGAAAGTATGATGAGATCCATGTCCAAAAGATCGTCCGCCGGTATCGAACCACAGACATAGCCCGCCAATCCAACTTCCTTCAATTCAGTTATATGTTCCCTTACTCTAACTTCGGTACGTAGGTCATATATGGAAACAAGGGCATTGGCCTTGATGAGGAATTTGGCATCGGCCACCATTTCCCCATTCGGCCCTAGGCCAATCAACGCTATCCTTTTGCCTTGAAAATATTCGCGGGAGGTCATGAGTACTAGTATAGGATATAATAAGGCCTATGCAAAAGGACTACGACCACAAAGAAGTCGAAGGTCGGATCTACAAGATGTGGGAAGACGGAGGATATTTCACTCCGACTATCGATCCAAAAAAGAAACCTTTTTCGATGTTCTTCATGCCACCAAACGCAAGTGGAGGCATGCACGTTGGGAATATGCTTATGATAGCGATTCAAGACATCCTAGCCAGATATAACAGAGCAAAAGGTCGTCCAACTCTTTGGGTGCCAGGAACAGATCATGGTGGTTACGAGACGCAGGTTACTTTTGAACGAGAACTAGAAAAATCAGGTAAGGATAGATTTGGTTATAGCAGAAAAGATCTTTTCGATGAGATTGCGCGTTTTGCGGAGAAAAATAACATCTTGATAAAGAATCAGGTTAGAGCTTTGGGAGCAAGTGTAGATTGGTCCAAATTCCGCTACACAATGGATGACGCTTCGCTGAAAGCTGTAAGGAAATCATTCGCCAAAATGGTATCTGACGGCCTTATATATCGTAGAAGTAATATGATCAACTATTGTCCTCTCTGCGGAACCGCCCTAGCCGAGATTGAACTAAAAAGAGAACAAAGTAAATATGCCACTATATTTCGTAAAATTTCCGATCAAGGATAGTCAGGAATATCTGTCACTTGCGACTACACGCTTGGAGTTCCTTTTTGCAACAACACACGTACTTATACATCCTTCAGATAAAAAATTTGCCAATCATATTGGGAATACATTGGTAAATCCTATTACAAACACTCTTGTAGAAGTTCTTGCTAGTAAAAGAAAATTCGACCCGTCACAAGCAAAACCATTCCTTTCCCCCTTTTCCCCTTCTTACAAAGTCTATGATTATGGATACACCTTGTTTAATACTATACCTTCACGCAGATTGCTGGATTGGAATGGAAATATGGTAGAGCGATATCCTGGTATAAAACCAATTGAAGCACGTCAAAGAGAATTGGTTTTTCTAACTGAACTTGATGCCATAGAAAAAGTAGACGAATCTCATATGGAGACGGTCCTTCTCTGCAAGAGAGGACATGGAGTAGATAGCATGCTTATGCTTACTTGGTTCTTAAAACTTGATGACGAAAAAAAGTCACTAAAAAAAACCGTCTTGGAGTCCCTAAGAAAAGGTAATGTATCAGTCATTCCCAAGTGGAATGAGAAGGGTATAATAGCCTGGATAGACAAGATGCATGACTGGCCTATAGCGCGACAGAATGTCTGGGGTATACATATTCCAATATGGTATGAAGTTTCCGACACATCCAAATTTACCGTTTGGTTTATGAATAAGGCGGGAGAGAAAAAATATGGGAATCTGCAAAAATTTCATTGATGGAGGAGCGACTCTGGAAGAAGTCGAAACCGGTCTAGAACGTATATACGCAGATGAGGGGGTGCAGTGGGTATTGGAAAAAGAAGAAGGAAAAAAATACCTACCAGAGACAGATACGTTGGATACATGGTTTTCTTCTACACAATGGGGAACAATTATCTTTGGAGAGCTTAATTCCCCTGATTTCTCATATTTTTACCCGAATGAATGTTTGGTCACTGGCTATGATCTTGTGAGGCTTTTCGTCTCTAGATGTATCATGCTAAGCAACTATATAAGCGGTAAATTGCCTTTCAAGACTGTTTATCTTCACAATCTGGTCAAGGGCGCTGATGGTCAGAAAATGAGCAAGAGTTTAGGTAATGCCACTTCATTGGAGTACTATATGGATACTTTCGGTGCGGATGTCACCAGAATGGGCTTAATATCATATACTTCAAGTCCAGATGATTTTATATTTGCAGAAGATCGGCTGTTTTCTTTCAAGAAATTCTCTGCTGATCTATGGGAAAAAAGAGAGATTGTCTCGCTGGCGAACCAGTACTCACCAGAATTTTCCCAATCTCTGGAATTATCAGCAAAAGATAGAGAGGTGTTAGCGGCGTTGGATAGACTTGCTGTCACTGTAGCTTCATATATAGAAAAATATATGTTTGCACAAGCACAGGAAACAGCATGTGCCTTTCTTCCCTATTTGGACAAATATATCCGCTCTATGGATACAAAGATAAATACTCATATCACTCTTTCGGTGTTTAGGCATATATATGCAAAATATTTGATCATCCTTCACCCGTTTATGCCTTTCCTCACAGAGGAATTGAAAACGGAGCTCTACGATTCGTCCTCCGCCTTAGCCATAACTCTATGGCCGAGTAAAAATACCATTTCGGGAAAGTGATTTGAGTAGAAAAGGGAAAGGGCAGGATCTCTTATCAGAAATCCTGCCCAAACTTGTTCGATCATTCGCACAAAATTCACAACGCGCGAATGACGGTAGCACTGCGGCCCTTGTCATTCGGAACCCACTTGATGGCCACTTCGGTCATCGGTGCGACGACCGGGAATTGTCCATTCTTGGCCAGTGACCGGCCGTCAGGACCGAGGATCTTGGAGAAGTGCATGTGACAGCTCGCGCCATCTTCGCACAAAGCAAAACCCCCACCCCAGACCATATTGAAGAACAAAACCTTGGCCTTCACATAGCCCTCGTTCGCCAACTCCACCGGCAATTCCTTGCTCACCGTTTCCCATTTGGCAAGTGAACATTTCGACAGCGGCTTAGAGAGCCCCTGCTCAATGCAATAGGAGATGACTTCGTGGACCATGCCCTTGGTGGTGAGAAAATCCGCCTTCGGATAGTTGTTCTCGGGATAGAACGGCACAGCCAAGGCAATTGCATCACCGGCCTCGACGGTCGTGACGCTCAAGGATTTTGCCTTTGCGCTCGTAGTCCGGGCGACTTGCGCCGACCAGACTTCCTCGAACGTAAGCCAGAAGTGACCGGCGCGGGTAACCACGCCGACGTCGAGCTGAATGAAGACTCCTTCTTGGTCAACGAGGACCAAGCTGAAGTCATAATCGTCCGTGTTGGTTGTGCACGGGATCCCGCCGTTCCATTTCACCGGCGCCTTGAAGAGAGGAATTTCCCCCTCCGTGACGTCAATAGGTTTGCCGCCGTAGGCATAGAGCAGGCGAACACCCTTGTTGAGTTTCGGGATGATACGGAAGGTGAGCCAGTTTGGCCGCCCGCACATGACAATAGGCGCGCACCACTGGGTGTCTTTTGCCACCATGTCCCCAAAACCATGACGGTCAATCTCCACGGTGATAGAGCCAAAAGACGGGAGCTTCCAAGTCACATATTGGCCCTCGCGTGATTCCCAACGTAGTTCCACTTTCGGTGGCAGTGGGGCCTCGACTCCTGCCAATTTATAGGCTTCGTCGAGTAGTTCATCCAGATTGATGCGGGTGCCTTCGTCCGCACGTTCACGCAGTTGATGCATGATCTTGAGAACTTCGCGAGGGGCCGGACGGAGCAGAGGAAGTGTGTTTGTCGTTGTAGTCATAATCGTCGTTTCTTTCGTTTTGGTTGTTTAAGCCGCACGGTGAATCCGCGCAGCCCTTGTTTGGCTGGGTTTTTCTTCGGTATTCAGTTTCCAAAGAACCACCCTTTCTTGCCTAGAAGTATAGCACACTCCACCCCCACTTGTCAAGCTTGACGGGATATGCCTGTCCGCTATACTTACGGGGTCAACGGCAATCCCCCACCATGTGGGGGTTATTGCTTTTCATGGCTTATTATCAGCCTTATTTCTCGCTTTCGGCCTCTTCTTCAGGCAAAGCCAACAATTTCTTAACCTTTATCAATTCTTGAAGCATTGCCTGCAATTTGACCTCGCTTTCGGATTCAGTACCTGCTTCGGTTATGAATTCCGACAGTTTCCTCATAAATAAGCCGTAAAGGTCATTCCAATAATCATGCAGGATCTTTCTATTGGCGGAATCATCAGTGGCGTCCACTTTGCTCGGCTCGCCCGTCTTATTGTTGCCAGAGTTGCTCAACTTATTTTTCGATGGCCTATCGAATGCCCTGATGATCTCTGTTGGTCTCTCTATTCCTTCGTAAACTATAGACTCATGGTGAAGAATGCCGTCCAAGGACGGCGACGTTATTGAATAGTCGCGTAACATGATTTTCCGCGCGCGTTTTGCGGCGTGGCTTTTAATAGTCAGCCTTCACACTAGTGAAAGCGTCTTTGGTGATGATGACGTGATCGAGAACGCGTATGCCTATGATCTTCCCCGCTTGAATGAGCTGTTTGGTTATCTCCACATCCTCGTCTGACGGCGTAACTTCTCCTGAAGGATGATTGTGAGCGAGGATGATGGCAGAAGCAGATGACTCTATGGCAGGATGGAATACTTCACGTGGATGGACAAAATTGGAATTAACCGTCCCGATGGAAATAACTTCGTCACGGATGACACGGCTATGGCTATTGAGGTAAAGCCCTCTCATCTGCTCCTTTGGCAGTGTGCGCATGTCAGAAAGATACTCGTAGACATCCTTTGCATTCCTGACTGTAGTAAAGCCGCTTTGGCTCTTGTCATAAAATCTTCGCCCGAGCTCTCCGGCGGCTATGATCTGACAAGCCTTTACTATCGGTATGTCGAGATCTTTGGAAAGCTTAGTCGCATTTCTCTCCGCGAATATGCTTTTCTCCCCATAATCTCGAACTAGACGATTGGCCATAGACAAGACATCTTCCTTGGTCGTGCCTGTGACGAGCAGAAGAGCTGTCAGTTCGCGCACGTTCAAGGCATCTGGGCCTTGGGCCAAGAGCTTCTCCCGCGGCTTCTCTTCCGGGGGCAGATCCCTGATCATGAGCGGATACTCGAGATCGAAAGGAGACCGGTCGAGAATGAGCGGCATATCGTGAATGACGTATGATGCGCTTTTCTGCATGGTGATATTGTATCACCACTTTTTGCCGCCTGCTACTTATCTTTCGCGGCTTTAGAGAGTATCGACGCGCATAACGTTGGTCTCGCTAGAGTGGCCGAGAGGCATGCCCGCGACCATAACGACTTTGTCTCCTTTTTCTAGAAAGCCGAAGGTTGCGGCCGAGGCGCGGATGTAATCCAAAGCTTCAGTGGTAGTTTTAAAAGTTGGCACATTCATAGTATAGACGCCGAAGACCAGAGCCAATTTATTCATATTCTCAGGCCTATCTGTTAGAGCCAATACCTGTTCAGCGGGACGATAACGAGCAATCATGCGAGCGGCGCGGCCGGAACGAGTGAGAGCCATTATGAGCTTGGCTCCGACCTCGTGAGTGGCACGGACGGCTGCTTGCGAGACTATATCAGTGATGCCATGCGACACATCATATGAAGCTATGCTATCACGCGTATAGACATCTTCCTCGACACGACAAGCTATCTTGGTCATCATCTCAACCGCTTTTATCGGATACAGACCGAGGGTTGTCTCTTCGGAAAGCATGATGGCATCAGTGCCGTCAATGATGGCATTGGCTATGTCAGAGACTTCGGCGCGCGTAGGCACGGGATTCTTTATCATAGACTCCAACATCTGGGTAGCAGTGATGACAGGCTTGCCTGCGGCATTGCACTTCTTGATGATGGACTTCTGAACGAGAGGCACCTGTTCAGCCGGTATCTCTATGGCTAGATCTCCGCGAGCTACCATGAGGCCATCTGCCGCTTCTATAATGTTATCTATATCATCTACGGCTTGAGGAGTCTCTATCTTGGCAATGATGTGAGCATTGGAACCGGCTTTTTTCAGGATGTCGCGTAACTCCTTTATGTCCTCAGACTTACGAACAAAAGATAGAGCAACGAAATCGACTTTATTCTTTATGCCAAATTCGAGATCCTTCTTATCTTTTTCTGTGAGCGAAGATACAGATAGATCAGCACCCGGAACATTCACTCCTTTGTGTCCTGCCAGTTCGCCACCAACTACAACCCGAGTGACTATATCTCGTCCTTTTACTTCTACGACTTCCAATTTCCTTGTTCCGTCACGGAGCATTATGAAATTGCCAGGTTCTACTTCTTTCGGTAATTCTTTGTAATTCACATGTACTTTCGTCTCATCCCCTTCTATATCATCTATGGTCAATGTAAATTCCTGTCCTTCTTTCAGTTGTATTTTTCCATCTTTGAATTTGCCTATGCGTATCTTTGGCCCGCAAAGGTCCTGCAATATAGCGACCATCTTCCCCGTCTTCTTCATGATCTTCCGTATATTGTCGACGCGAGGCTGATGCTCGGCGAAGTCGCCGTGCGAGAAATTCAACCGGATGACATTCATGCCGGCTTCTACGAGTTTCTCTAATTGTTCTATGCTTTCAGTGGCCGGTCCTATGGTGCAGACTATCTTGGTTTTCTTTCCTAAGTTCATGGGTTATATAATCCGAATCTACGAATAAAATACGAATACTACGGATGATTCGTTGCAAATAAAAGAGAGCATATCGTACTATAAAAACGACTAAAAAGAAAGCTTTTTCGAGATTTTTCCTCTATTTTATTGCGGTGAAAGAGGCTTGGGAAGCGCCGACGGTATGACGGAACCATTCGATGGCGGATACAGAGCCGGATCTATAGTCCTGCTGAAACAGGCTTGGCCGGCCGGATGAGCCCATGAATCGATCTGGCTTGAACCGGGAATATTCGGCGCTTGAACAGGATATGATTGCAGGGCTATGCCTTGAGCTTGAGTCTGCGATGAAGCCAAATCGAAAATGGCACATAATTCAAAAGCTGAACCTTTTACGCTGTAAGCATATTGAGCGCCAGTCTCCGGATCGGTCGGCACAGTGAAGTTAGCGATCGGATTATTCAAGTCAGCCAATGCGGTCGGCAATACGCTTTTGGTCTGCCAATAATTGATGATCTGATATTGTATAGTCGTGAGATTATTTATACGCTGTTCATCGAATCTGATAGCTCTCTGTTTTGCCGGCGAACCGACTATGAGGAAGCCGCCGACGATGGCCGCTATGACCATGATCAAACCGAACCAGGCATTACTCTTGCGGATCACTCGCGCATAACGCGAGAAGAAGCCTGTGCCACCTTCACTCACAATGCTGAAGAAATAATATTTGCCTATGACTCCGGCCACGACGATGATGGCCAGAACTTTCCAGATAAATCTTCCGGTAATCTCCCCATTCAAGTAAATATTTATGAGAGCGATGAGGTCGCCACCGATCAAAGCCACAGCCAAGAATAGCGTCAGATAAATGCGCCATTTGCGTATCCAGATGTCTCGCTTTTCCGGCATGCGTATGGCATCGCGGTTGACCAGCCATTCCAGAACATAGAGAATCGGTACAAGCACGACGAGCATGGAAACCGGCCAGACGATGGAGCCAGGAATGAAGTACCCCGCCAGAGCGTCAGGATTTAGATAATCGATGATACTGAATACTAGATTGATAATGGCGCCGGCGGCTATATACAAGGCTATAGTAGCGCCGAACTGGACGAAAAAATCCTTCGGGGTTGTTTGGTTGTTCATGGATGAATTATAACACTTCACCAACTGAATAGAGTTTGTTGAATTCTTCGTATGAAAGAGCGAAACCGTATATGTCATTAAATAGAGCGTCGAAAGTCTTACCTTGCCCGACTGATTTCAGATTTTTTATCAGCTCAAGCATCTTTGGCTTTCCGAATTTGTCTACGAGCAATTGAACGACAAACCCGGATTCTGTATATACGCCTTCACCGCCCTTGTCCGTAAATTCCAGAAAAGAAGAAAATTTATTCGGCTTTTTCTTTTCCTTGTTCTGACCAGAGGTGTAGATTGCCACACCTTCACAGAGCCACATGGGTTTATATTGCCCACCTGAAACTATGTGATAAAAATTGTGGCTTACTTCATGCTTTAACAGTGCAAAATAAGTATCAGGCTTATATTTATGGCTGCTCTCTTTCTCTAGATTGTCTTTATCTAAAACATAGGAAGTCCTACCATCTGACCAACCAACTACCCAGGACTGAGTTTTTTCGCTTTTCAACATATCTATGGTGGCGCGATCAGGCACGATGACCACACGAGGAAGATGGTGGACCCAATTGATGCCGTAAAATGAATTCAGGTCATCTATCGATTTCTTGAGGATATTCTCGTAATAATCCTCTTTAGCGGCATTTATCCTAAAGATAGAAAGGTTTTCTTTTTCCATGGTGCGCGCACTAGGATTCGAACCTAGGACCCCACCAGTATCAGTGGTGTGCTCTACCAACTGAGCTATGCGCGCAGACTTCGTATAACGACCTACCAAAACAGCTATACACACAAATGACCGGAGATATATGCAGAGAGTGGATCAGAGCTGATACCTCAAATCAGTAAGATGTACAATAGCAAAACTAGGCTTTAAATGCAAAAAGCTATGAATTGTGGGCATGAGAGGAATCGAACCTCCATGAGCTAAGCTCACAGCGTTCTGAACGCTGCGCGTCTACCAATTTCGCCACATGCCCGTATTTCAATAGAACTTCCCTACTATAGAGCAATTATTGAAAAGAGGCAAAAGACTGTCCATATACGATAAAGGGCCGAGGAGAATATCCGCGGCCCACACAATTCATCTTTCGTCGCCCGCGATTGCCTTGATTAGTAGCCGGCAAAATGGCAGTATGCCATGGCAATCAGCATCCCGAGGAAAACTCCAATGGAACCGTAGAAGGCAAACTTCATAACGGGACCAACGGTTTCGCCGAGCCAATCAGGCTTTTTTTTGAAAACCGGCGGTACTTGCTCAATCTCTTCGAAGATTGGCATTGAGGTTGGGGCCAATCGAATGTGTGGCCTGATGGCACGATTGTAACCCAGTCTTGATCTTGGACTCATTTTTCCTCCAATGGTTGAATTAATTGTTGCGTTCCGCTATTAGTTGCCGGAACGATACTACTGACTACTCTTCACTGCTTTTAAGTCAGGCTACATCATAGCACACTCATCACCCCATGTCAATACCACATCACGCATTCAGAAAACCCGCAAGGCGCGCGACGAAAAAGGCCTTATCAGAGCCATATTCTGGCACGAAAAAACCGCCTCGTGGCGGTTCTTTCTTTTAGCGCTCTTTATTTTGTTCCGTTCACCCATGAGCATTCATCGATGATATGCCCATGTGTGCCGGGAATCTTCCCCGGCTAAGTGCTCCCATATGATGGTTGAAGAGCCATTACCCATGCTCTAGAGAGCATATCGACATTTCAGTTAGTGACCCACGAGGGATCAAAAACGTTGTTTCACTTGAAATATTCCACGAGCAGCTTCCGCTACCCGTGCCTTGTTACGACTTACCCCCTGTCATCGAATTTGCCGTAGGCCCGCATAAAGCGAGACTTCGGGCACCTCCGACTCCCTTGGGTTGACGGGCGGATTGCGATAACTATTTGTTTCGCGTTCCCCTCCGATGTATATCGGAGCCATACCGCTTCCCATCATTTCACGGCTTTGGACGTAGCGAGCGGATTTCCCGCACTACGCGAGTCCACAGTTCGTTGATTCATTTTACCTTTCAATTCCTTAATCTTTGATACCCCCTCTAGCGTCAGATGTTTGCCCTCTGCAACTATTTTCGATACTTGCGAAAAGAGTTTGAAGTTTTTCATCTTCGAAACTGACTGGAGTGGATGCTCTTGGAAGAAAGGAACTATTTTGTTCAATATATCCCTATGGGATGATACTGTGTAACGATAGCATTGAACGTGGTTACGTCTCTTTTCATTTTGAAAATAGACCGCTCCACATTCTAAGGTGTCTCTAACTTTCAGAAGAAGCGCTCTGTCGGCTTCTTGCATTTTGATGTGAAAGTGAAGATGAACACCGCTACCTGTACGGTACGATGATGACTTATTGATGAGGACGTAAAAACATCCTTCCCCATCCGTAAGTCCAACAATATAATCGGCTGATACCGATTGTGGTTTTGTCCTTCCCATACGATTAATTATAACAAATTAAGTTGACGCATGGTACTATGACGCAGCTGACTTCTCACATATCATACTGATATATGAGATCTCCTTGGGTCATTTGTCATTCTATTCCGGCCATCCTGATCGAGCTTTCAATGATACTTCCTCATAACTCACCGTATGAGTCGTATCGCTCTTATGTGATTAGGCTGGCTTTTGCTACTAAGATCCTTCACCCATTCCCTTGCGGTAAATGGATTATCTTTTTGCTATTCCGATATTATCGGAACGTGGACTTTAACCACGTAGACCTTGACAAACTGCCAAGCGCATTTGATTCTGAGTACAAGACTTGAGAACGTATTCACCGCAGTATAGCTGACCTGCGATTACTAGCGATTCCGGCTTCATGAGGTCGAGTTGCAGACCTCAATCCGAACTGGCGCGCGGTTTCTAATGGTTTGCTCCGTCTTACGACATTGCGTCACGTTGTCCGCGCGATTGTAACACGTGTGTAGCCCAAGGCGTCAAAGGGCCATGCTGACTTGGCGTCATCCCCACCTTCCTCCCAGCTTGGAAGAGAGGAGTAAGGAGTAGGAAGCAGGGAGAAAGGAGAATCGCATTTGCGATCTCTCCTTACTCCTTACTCCTTACTCCCTGCTCCCACCCTCTAAGCTGGGCGGTCTCGTCTGATACTTGTAACAGACAACAGGGGTTGCGTTCGTTACCCCACTGAAGGGAACAGCTCAAGCCACGAACTGACGACAGCCATGCAGCACCTGTCCAGCCGCCTTTCGGCGACCCTAGTTTCCTAGGATCTTCGTCTGGATGTCTAGCCTTGGTAAGGTTCTTCGTTTATCGTCGAATTGAACCACATGTTCCACCGCTTGTGCAAGTCCCCGTCTATTTCTTTGAGTTTCAACCTTGCGGTCGTACTACCCAGGCGGATCTCTTAACGCGTTAGCTAAGCCTCGAGGAGGGTCGATACTCCTCAAAGCGAGAGATCATCGTTTAGGGCGTGGACTACTGGGGTATCTAATCCCATTCGCGACCCACGCTTTCGTGCTTCAGCGTCAGATTTGGACCAGTTTGCTGCCTTCGCTTTTGGTGTTCCCCATGATATCAACGCATTTCACCGCTACACCATGAGTTCCGCAAACCCCTTCCAACCTCTAAGTCCTGCCGTTTCCCACGCAGCTTCCCGGTTGAGCCGAGAAATTTAACGCGAGACTAACAGAACAGCCTACGCACCCTTTACGCCCAATAATTCCGGATAACGCTCGAGGCACTCGTATTACCGCTGCTGCTGGCACGAGTTTAGCAACCTCTTATTCTCCAGGTACAATCAATAGACTTTTTCCCTGGCAAAAGGAGTTTACATGCCGAAGCACTTCATCCTCCACGCGGCGTCGCTCGATCAGACTTTCGTCCATTGTCGAATATTCTCGTCTGCAGCCACCCGTAGGTGTATGGACCGTATCTCAGTTCCATCGGTGGGGGTCACCCTCTCAGGTCCCCTAGGCGTCATAGCCTTGGTAAGCCGTTACCTTACCAACTAGCTGATACCGATCAAGCCGCTCATAGGGCGAAAAAACTTTACTCTTGCGAGACTATCGGGAATTACCTACCCTTTCGGATAGCTATGCCCGACCCTAAGATGCGTACTTGATTATTACTACCTCGTCTGCCGGTTGCTCCTTGCGGAGCCCCCTTGACTTGCATGACTTATCCACGCCGCCAGCGTTCATCCTGAGCTAGAATCAAACTCTTAACTATAAGTGAACGGAACAAAATAGAAAGCGCTAACTTTGTATATTGTATTTCACTGTCGATTCTAGCTCACTTGGAATTATCGTTCAAAAAATTGATTTCGAACTTGCACTATTCTCAATATATTTCGATTTCAAAGACCCCGCCCCGTTCAACAAGGCGTTTATAGCTTGTTATGGGACGTAGGAGCTATCTTACAGGAGCCTCATAGGAAGTCAAGCCCGACTTGCCGGCAAACAAAGGAGTGGGAATGTTTAAAAGGTGTTGAAATATGGGGGTTTTGAGGGGTTGACATTACACTGGATGTGGAGTAGTTTTTGACACGGAGTTTACTTAATTATGAACCATTACATATCTGCGCAAGTGGTGGGCATCCGCGGCCAAAGGCGGATACCACAAAACATCATGGACAAGATCGTCCATGCAATCGGAGACATGTTCCACGTCTGGGAACAAGGTCTGATCAGAAACGGAAGCGAGGGCGTCTTCATCCAATACAAAGGCGTCCAGGCGACAGTAAAGACCCGCTTCCATTTCAGCATGAAGAAACATGGCTTCCTCTTCCACATCAGTGTGCGCGTGCGCGACAACATACGCCGCATCGCCGGATACCCCGCCAAGATAACGGTGGACATTATGAAAGCCACCCTCGTGATCAAACCGGTCATGAAACCGGTCTTTAACTGGTTGCAACTCAATTGAGGAGGCAAGATGAGCGACATACATTGCTTCTTTCGAGTCGGGACCTCCGCCGGACGATGATTTGCGCAAGACTCTCCTAGTCGTCGCCCAGATCATGATAGAGAACGAAAGGTCAGAACTCGACTTCGATCATGCTAAAGGCCGATTCACCGGCTCTATCAGCACCGATTTCAAGCCAGGACGGGTAGAGACATACCAAGGAACCATATTCCGAGCTGAGATCCAATACACAGCTGGCGGAAAAACTGAACTTTTATTCCTGGTAGGTCAATATCCTGAATGGCCGGATTATGTCGAGATGGTAGAGATCGTTCAACCGCAAACATTCGAACCGGGAGGAGATCCCGAGACGAACAAGTGGAATTAATCATCACACAAAGCGTTGGATATTTCGTCCGGCGTTTTTTTATTTCCCATTCGCTTAAAAGCTCTGAAAATGCTAACTTCTATATATGTTCAAACCTCGCCGACTAAGCGGCCATCAAAATAAGCGCTCGACCAATAGGCCTGCCAAAAGTCCGGTCAAGCCGGTCGTGAAAGGCCCATCCCCTATCCCGAAGAAAGATCCTGACTCATTCCCCATGCGCATCAATAAATATCTAGCAATGAAAGGCTATTCGACGCGTCGCGGAGCCGATGAGCTCATAGCCAAGAAGGTAGTCACTGTGAATGGTCGTCCGGCCCAGTTAGGCGACAAAGTCAATGAGACCGATGTTGTAGAAGTGCGCAAGAATAAGAAGGCCGACGAATACGTCTACTATGCCTGCTACAAACCTGCCGGCATCACTCTTCTCGACACCAGGAAAGGCCAGGAAGGATTTGCCAACACATTGCCACTAAAGGGCGTATTCCCTATCGGAAGTCTAGACCGCGACGCGGCAGGGCTCATCATTTTCACAAATGATAGACGCATCATAGACCGTCTTGAAAATCCGGCTCATGCTCATCCGAAGACTTATTTGATAGAGGTGCGAGAGCCGTTCAGAAATAATTTCAAGGAAAAATTGGAGGCTGGTGTATCTATAGAAGGTGAACCGGCTATTCCCTGTCGTGTCGCTTTCAAAGGTCAAAACGCCGCTCTAATAACTATCACTGATTCAAAGAATAGAATCCGCCAGATCTGCTCCATGTTCGGCGCAAATGTAGAGAAGCTTATGCGCACAGAGATTTTGAATATAAAGCTTGGCAAGCTCAATCCGAACGGCCACAGAAAAATAGAAGGCGAGGAATTGGGTATCTTTTTGAAAAGTCTCGGTTTATAATCATTAGAACCGCGAAAATTATTTTAAGTTCCTTAGAGCCTTCCTTAGTTTTTTCCATTCGGGAATAGTCTCCGCGACCAATGCCCAAAAATCCCGACCGTGGTTGAACTCCTTTATATGGCATATCTCATGGACGATGACGTAGTCACGCATTTCCGGCGTGAGGAAAACTAGTTTGTAATTGAAATTGAGATTCCCCTTCTTCGAGCAACTACCCCATCGACTCTTCTGATTGCGGATAGCGATCTTGCCAACAGATATGCCATGACGCACACCATAATGGGCCATAAAATATTTGACTCGTTCATGAACCAATGCGCGAGCTACTTCTTTGTTCGCCGCATAAAGTTTACGGCTCCGAGTTTGGAAAAGGGGCCTCACTAGACGGAATAATCTCATCCGGCTATGATAGCAAGTTTCTCTTCCTTAGTGAGTCTTTTCAACTCCGCTTCCCTAGCACGAGCTCGTGCCAAAGTGCGAAATCTTTCTTTGTATACGAGGACAACTGGTCTACGGATCTTCGTGTAATGCGCTCCATTCTTGGCGTAGTTGTGCTGGTGTAGGCGTTTTTCTAGATTATTAGTGCAACCGACATATAAGGTATCGTCAGCACATTTCAATATGTAGGTGGTGTGCATATACCAATTATACACATGTAAATAAGCAATAAATGTGACTTGCTTTTCTTAAACAAAGGACTAGGATGTGGTTAGAACCTTGACAAATCGAGGATTCAGCGTGATATATCGTCACGCACCAAAACAAAAACAACAGGAACAATATGATACAAGGTGTTGAAATCGCTCATTTGAACGCCGCTTTGACGGCGGGCCTCCGTGCTTACTATGACTTCAGGCACTCAACGGTTGAGGACGCTTTGCGCCCTATCGGCCGATACGGCAAGAAGGACACACTGGGCATGGACGCTGGACCGGAAATCACCATATGCGAAGCACTCGGACGTTACGATCACGGTGCAGTGGTGATAACCGAGGAAGTTGGATCAAAAGGAATGATCGTGAATGATTCGTTTCGACCAAATGATCCTCAATCGTTCCGAACGGTATTCATCAGCGACCCGACTGATCGTTCAAACCAACTTAAAAAATTCCTTACCGGGTTTTCCAGGAACAAGCTGATCGGTGAAATCATCGGAACTCCCGGTGCATTGGCACAGTGGGAAAAGAAATTCGGTAATCCAGCTTCGATCTCCGGAGCAAATTCAGCTATCAGCTGTATCCGCCGAGGAAAGCCTATATTCGCAGTGATCATTAATTACATCACCAGCCAATTATTCGTGTCTTGCGCCGCCGGCAACAGAATGCTGACGTTGCCAGAAAAACATATGGATGGCATAGACTTTTCCTATGTTCAGAACAACGGTGAAATCATCTCATTCCCTGGCATCTCCAACGAACCAAAAAGTATGCGCCGATTCGTGACATTCCTGGGTGATACCGGCAAGATCGGATACAAGGAAAACTTTACCGATAGCGGACTCATGAACGTGAAAGACGCCAAAACATTTCTCCATTATGGAGTCCCTGGCGGACCAACACGTGCCTTATATCTGTCTGCTCTACAATCGAGAGACAAGCCAGTAGGATTTGTCCTGGCCAATGGCGAGAAAATCGGCGAGTGGGTTCACTGGCTATCATTCGTGCGATTCGCCAAGAGCCGCAATGATGAAAGTCAGCCTGCTCTGCATCTCTACGAAGTATTCCAGGACCGCCCGTGGACCAAGGAAGGCGTGCTCATGTCTACACCGCCGAATTACAGCGTCTTCCGTGAATACGATGAACAAATGTATGTGGATACCAGTTGGCTTCTGCGTATGCCAAATCCTAGCCAATTACGGGCGACCCTGATCGTCGGTCCTCATGACAACCGCTGGGCTATGCGGACTGGTAGCCAATCACGTTATCGCAGGATTCAATTCTAAACTGCAGATAACAACAACGCCGCGAGCTTCGAGCTTGCGGCGGTTTTTATTACCTCACCACCCCCAAATATATGATATTGAAAGGTCTGCCTTCCCTCTTTTTATGAGCCTTCAAAGCTTTGAGACTAGAGCCGAGAAAGACGGCGCCACTGCCGAATTTTCTGGCCAAAAGGTCGACGGCTTGATGAATGATCTCGGAACTCTTATGTCTCTTCGGCACGTCGAATAAAGTCTGCGAAATACTTTGAGGAGAGACCAAGCCACCTAAGGATATGCCGGCGGCGCGAAATAGGACGCCGCGGCCGCTATTTCCCAAGCCACCATCGTCGCCACTATTTCCAATCACTTGCCACCAAAGTTTGTCGAACTCCGGCTGTATAGCCCGAAGGACATCATTCGGCGCGGCGCTTGGATCTGGTAGAACCGCTTCGCCACGAATGTATTGGAAGCTTTGGGTCTTCAAAAAGAAACTTGCTCTGGAAGCCGACATGCCCTTCGATCGCAATCGACCACAAGCGTCCTCGGCATGATATGAGATTTGCGACCAGAGGAAAGACTTGCCGGAGGGATCTGCGCCAACTGGCGGATAGAAAGTGCGAGTACGCTGGACTGATGCAGGATCATGACCTTCAACCGCTAATTCTTTGACAAAATTTCCTTGGAACTCCTCGTAGATCTCGGCCAATGGTTTATCGCAATGTAGAGCCACCCAAGCGCGGTCCTTGTTGGCGAGGTCGAGAGCAGTGCTGATGCCCAGCTTGCGCAACTTTATAGTGGTGGCCGTGCCAATCCCCCAGACCTTGCCTATGGGCAGATCTTTGAGAAATTCGGGAATGGCTCCGCGTGGCATGACTATCAGACCTGCCGGCTTCTTCCATTTGGAGGCGGCTTTGGCAGTGACTTTATTCACAGCTAGACCGACGGAAAACGTCACACCCAGAGAAGCGTGCAATTCCG
Organism: uncultured bacterium; assembly: GCA_963851055.1. Taxonomy (GTDB): domain Bacteria; phylum Patescibacteriota; class Minisyncoccia; order Phycocordibacterales; family PALSA-1337; genus C7867-002. Next base: position 67,206 of record CAWKMY010000005.1, read on the forward strand.
CCTGTATGGCTCTGGCTATTTCTTCGTATGAAATGGCTTTATCAGATCCGGCCGCACCTGCTGAAAGTCCAGTTATGTCCGCGAAGCATTCGTCTATGGAATACTCCTCGACCAGATCCGTGTAGCGCCTGACGATGGAGTACATGCGCTCGGCGTATTGGGCGTACATCAGATAGTCTGATGGCAATATGACCACTTCAGGAAAGTTCCGGCGTATGCCTCTGGTGCGCATGCCACGAACCAAGCCGAGAGCTTTGGCTTTTTGGTTGAGTGCTGTAGCTATACCTCGCTCTTCACCCGTGACCACTGCCCTATCTTTCAGCCAGGGTTTGCGCGTCAATTCGCATGAGACGAAAAATGCATCGCCGTCAACGTGAAGTATTGCTCTAGGAAAATCTTTGTCGTCCATACTCTTTGCCATGGAGACATTATAGGTGAACGTGAGTTCACTGGGTAGGGGTTATTTTTGAACTTGCAAGGATTCCTTGCGAGTTGCCACTCGGTTCCAGTTCTTCAGTCAACTTAAGAGTAATCTTTCCTCTAAGCTTCCCACTAAGACTCTTCGACTCTAGAAATGCGATAGTTTTATATAGACCAACCAATTTTTCTGGTGATCCTTCGAGACGAGGTTTGTTCAGAGCGTATCCTTCGACAAGATAGTTGCGCAGTATATTTGTGGCCCAAATACGGAATTGTGTGGCCTTTTTGGAATTGACACGATAACCAACGGCTATGATGGCATTTAGATTGTAAAAATTCGCATCCCGTTTTACTTTGCGACCACCTTCGTCTTGAACTATCCGGAATTTCCGGATAGTTGAGGTTTCATCTAATTCTTTGGTATTAAATATATTCTTGAGGTGTTCATTGACAGTGCGCGTATCTACTTCGAACAATTGAGCCATTTGAGCTTGTGTAGCCCAGACTGTATCTTTCTCTATATCTGCACGCAATTCTACATTACCATTCTTGTCCTCAAATATAACGATGTTTTCTTTCATGTATTTAAATTATTAAGCTGTTAATGTACCTCGGGGTCATCGAACCGAATGCGCAACATAACGACGACCGCAAGCCGCCGTGATTATTTAGTTTTTTCCGTCGTCTTTCGTCCTGAGAATCAACTGACCAACTGTAATGAGATAAGTTTAACAAAAATTTTCCGGTGCACAAGTTCTCAAGCGAGAATTTTTGTGATGTAAAAATAATTCACCAAAACCAAACTAAGTCGTCTCCTTGCCGCATGTCTCAATCTCCAGCATCCTATCCACACGGAATCTCCTCACCGACTGGCGCGTCCGACAGAATGCTTCCACGCCGAGATACTTTGCTCCTTTGAATTCCATCTCACCTATTTTCAAGGGCTCTATGATCCTGCGAGATTTCTCGTCATTATTCCTTAGATAAGTTATGGAAAGGGCGGAGCCAGCGACAATGGCATTTTCGATGATGCCGACACGCTCGTCAATCGAACAAGCTTTTTCAGACTTTGCATACTGTAGCGCGGTGACGAAACGCACCACTCGCCAATCCATGATGACATGCCTCTTCTCCAGCGGCTGATGTAAAGTTATGCCTTCCAATGTCCGACACCTAGACAGAGCGACATATAACTGACCGTGGGCGAATGTTCCACGACCGATATCGATGATGATCTCGTCGAAAGTCTTGCCTTGGCTCTTGTGTATAGTGAGAGCCCATGCGAGCTTGAGTGGATACTGAGTGAATGACCCTATAGTCTTTGTCTTAAGCACGCCACCATCTACGCGGTATTCGAAAACGTCCCATTCATTCTCCGATACGGCACAACTCTCGCCTGTTTCTAGCCGAACGGTTATGCCGTCTGGTCCATCGACTTCTTCTATCACTCCCATGGTGCCATTGACCCATCGGCCTCCGGCGTCATTATTGAGGAGCATGACTTGGGCTCCATCTTTCAAGCGCAATACTTCATCGGTCGGCATATGTGATCGATCAAATTTCCCTGTCACCGAAGCGGTATAGACATGTTCTTCGCCTGGCAATTCATCTAGGTTGAGCATATTTATCTCGGTGGCTTTTGCATTGGTGGAAGTCAGGCAGACTTTGAATTTCCCGCCGGAAGAGCCAGAAGCGCCGGCGGAGGAACTGGCAGAACTAGAGTGACGAGAAGATTTTTTATACCGTGCATTCAATTCAGCGAATTCGGCATCACCGACGCTATTGTTACGGATAGTATTCAAGAGCCGTATGAAATTGCCGTCGGATTGGCGATAGACTTTTTCCAATTCAATGAAATGGAACTCTTCATGGAAAAATGATTTGGCGCTAAAGAAATAAGGGCTCTTGTAAAGAGTCTCGAATGCATGTTTCTCGGAAGAAGCCACGACTGGCGGAAGCTGATACAAGTCGCCGATGAATATCATCTGCAATCCGCCAAAAGGCAGACCAGCGCCATCCTTGGTGCGATTCAAGCGCAGGAATTTATCGAAGCAATCCAGTAGGTCGGCGCGAGTCATGGATATCTCATCGATGATGATGGCGTCGAGCTTCTCCAAGACTTTTACTTTCTTGTTATCATCCGGCAACTTTTTTACTTTTTTCAGAGTGATATCCGGCTTGAATCCACAAAATGAATGTATAGTCTGTCCGCCGACATTGACCGCGGCCACGCCAGTGGGAGCCAGGACCGCCACGCGCTTCTTCGTGCTCTTCCGAAACTCGGTCAGAAGTGTCGACTTACCTGTCCCCGCCCTACCGGTCAGAAATAGGTTGTCATGGGTGTCATCCATGATTCTCAAGGCCTCGAGAGCTTGAGGACTCCAGGATAATGAGGGTTTGGCGGTAGAACTCATGAGGCAAATATAACATCTAGTGGGCTGTATATGAAAATATCTTAGTCTAGTCTACTGGACCAAGGAATGTCGCTAGTCTAGTTTATGGGCTCAAACTGGACTAAGCAAAAGCCGAGACATCAATCTCGGTTTTTCACTGATTCAACTATCTTATCTCGCCAATCTCTGTCGATTTGTAACCTAATCTCCTGTTTACCTTCACCATTCCAGCCACGACGAAGATAGCGATACAAAAGCTAGAGGCTGGTGAGGCGTTCTAGAACTCTATTTTAGCACAAAGTTAGATGGGCTTAACCATCCCCTTGTACTTCTCAACAACAGATCTTTGTTCCTCAGTAGCCTCTCTCATGACTTGTCGTATAACTTTAATCTTTTCTTTTGAGCTCGCATTAGTAAAAAACTCAGAAAAGTCGTCTTTTCTCTCTGTTGGTTGAGTATTTCCTGTGATTTTCTTGATGAATTCAATCATATAAGTAATGTTTTTAGGTCAGCTTCAGTATAGGCTTTGCCAATATATCGGTCAATATTAGTGTTTGGGGCCTGAAAATATAGCGTAAAAGACCTGTGGATAACTTTGACTTTTAGCCAGAAAGGTGGTAGCTTGTAGGTACGGAATCGCCCCCAGACCAAACTGTGACGTTTATCGTCGCTTGCCCGAAAGGGATAGGTCTGGGGGTTTTCGTTACCCTATTTATTTAGGCCATATCTGGACATACATCTCTCTGGCACTGATCATCTCACGGAATTTCTTTCCATCTTTTTTCTTCTTGTTCAGGCTCCGATTGACTGCTCCAGCTATCATATCCACGAGTTGAAGGAGGTTATTTCCTTTCGAATCCTGCATCTTCACTTTCTTGATACAAACTTTTTCTTTCGTATTGGTTCTCTTCTTCAGATATGTGGCGAGCTGATACTTGAACATCTTGCGGCCGGATTGGTCTATAACCACGATGGCATTCTGAAGCTTTTCCTTTGCGTTTTCGAAGAGCAGACTGCTGACATACTTGTAAAATGATTCCTTGTATTTAAATCCCTCGCTGTAGAGTCCGGCCTTATTGATGACAATGCCGTAGTAAAAGAAATCGTATGGCAAAATTGCTTTTAGGAATGCTTCACGAACTCGATCAGAATTCTCCTTGAAATGAAACTCGTAATCTGGCGGAAGATTGAGCTCTTTCCGCAGAAGCCCAATTCGCTGGTCACAAGCCAGAGCGGCATCATTATCCTCAAAAGCAACCAGCACTATAGTGAAGAACCGACTTGCTCCGTCGGTTATCTTCAATCCGGGATCTCCTGATTCGTCGATGAATACGAGCATGGGGAGAATTATACTCCCCTATTCGAGCTTGTATATATGATCGTTGACTTTAGTAATACAAGAAACTAACATTATAGGTAACGTCAGTCTTACATGGAGCTTAATGCAAGTGAAGTGTCGTAATACCGACACCGAAGTGTAAGCAGTTTTGAAACGCCCTGAGGGGCGTTTCGCCTTATACGAGTCTGTATATATCCAAGGCCACCTCCTCATATGGATGCGCTTCCCGGATGGCGGCGATGACACGTTCGACCGCGTCCTCCTCACAAGTGACTTCGATCCGCTCTTCCTCGACCGCTTCCAGCTTCCCGACCGTGCCGATATGGGGCATGGCGCCTCTCTCTGGCTTGAATCGTCCGACACCACGCACCGAAAATGTGCAATATGAATACTTCCCCAGCTTTCCGCCGCCCGCCGCGCCGATGGCGTCACGCACGTGATCGGCATGGGTGAGAGGAACGAAGACGACGATCTTGGAGCGAGGGGTGGGCATGAATACTATAATACTAACAATAAAATATTAGACTGTGAATAAATGAAAGATGATATAATGCAGCTATCTGATGAAAAAGACTAATCAAAAACTTGCCAAAATAAAAGTGGAGGGTCTTTTTCCGAATACACCCAAGCGGAGACGGCTTGGCAATTTCAAGATGATTGACCTTTTTGCTGGCATTGGGGGTATAAGACTAGGCTTCGAAAGTATTGGCGGTGAATGCGTATTCACTTCAGAATGGGATGCTGCGGCACAAAAAACATATTTTGCAAATTTTGGCGAAATTCCTTACGGAGATATAACTAAGATAAACCCAAAAGATATAGAACCTTTTGATGTGCTTCTTGCCGGATTTCCCTGTCAGCCATTTTCACAGGCTGGTAAGAAACTGGGACTTGCAGATACTCGTGGTACCTTGTTTTTTGATATAGCTAAAATAATTGAACATCATAGGCCTACAGTGGTATTCCTCGAAAATGTTAAGAGGTTCAGAAGTCATGATGGTGGAAGAACCTTCGAGACTATCAAGACAATCCTTGAAGGATTAGGGTACGAAATATACGCCCAAGTTCTTAATGCCAAGAATTTTGGTTTACCTCAAAACCGCGAAAGGATTTATATAGTTGGTTTCCTTGGAAAAACTAACTTCTCATTTCCAGAGCCATCAGGAATAAAAACTAAACTTGGGGATATTTTGGAAAAGAAGGTTGATCCTAAATACACCATTTCAGACAAGCTTTGGGCCGGACATCAAAGAAGAAAGAAGGAACATCGTGAGAAGGGCAACGGCTTTGGGTATTCCCTGTTTAATCACGACTCCGAATATACGAGCACCATATCCGCTCGATATTATAAAGATGGATCTGAAATACTCATCGAACAGAAAGGTAAAAACCCTAGGAAACTAACTCCGAGAGAAGCAGCTAGACTGCAAGGTTTTCCAGATGATTACGTTGTTTCAACTAGTAATAGTCAGGCATACAAACAATTTGGTAATAGTGTAGCTGTGCCCGTAATCAAGGCAATCGCACAAGAAATCGGTAAATCCTTGAGAATGTTGAGGAAGAGTTCTGTCAAAGGATACAAAACCATTAACCTTGATAAAATTAAAAAGGAAAGTGTTGAAAAGGCTCTGAGCTCAGTAACGAATTAGGATAACTCACCTAAAATATCACCAAGCCCCCTAAAAATAGGTATGGTGCTAATAGAGTATCTTCTCCCCCTCCACCACCAGTGCTACTAGACCAGCTTGTGCCTTTTAAAAAATCCTCGATAAAAATTGAATCCCATTGCAAGAAGCTTCTGTCCTGTCGATTGTTAATCTCTCTTACATTATAGAGAACTGGAAGATTTAATTTCTCCTTCAGATACAAATACCAAAGTATCCTCCGAGAGTCCCACCCAAATCTCCAACTATCTTTGTTGTCAATTTCATTAATTATCGGTGATTTTTCTTTTATCTCAACAACACAGTAACCATTTTTTGACTTCAGAAAACCATCAAGATCTATAATCTGTCTACCACTTGCCTCTCTTAAAATGACGTCTAGAAAATATCTATTTGCGTAGATATTTTTTAACACCTCAATATCATACTCGGCAAAGTATTCAAACTGCTCTCTTTTTCTTAACGGAAAGATACTCCTCTTCCTAGTCGACTTTTCAAATCTTGATAGGATGATTCCAAAATTTTGGATATTATCAAGTTCAAACTTATTCGTTTTAGTATTGAATTTATAAAAAATAAATTTTGGTACAAGTATATTGCTTTCGACATCTTCCCTCAGACCATCACTGCCAATTCCACGCACGACAAATGGCACGTCTGTCCAATTATCATTGGATGTTCTTATATAGACCAACTGATCAACTTCGTCCCATTTTGAGACTATTGAATAAATCTCCTCAAAATCTTCTACTGGATTAACAGCTAGGGTTACATACGTGAATCTATTCTTATCTGTGAGTTCTCCTGAGAGCTTCCGCGAAATAAATTTTCCCCCTTCAAAATATTTTATATATCCAAAATTCTCAACAAATTTTACAAACTCAATCTCCGCCCTAAAACCAAGTACTCTTCTCTTAAAATAATCATTGTTCTCGACTTTTTTATCACTAGCTGTACTGGTGCCAGAACATATTATCTTGTATAGCGAGTCGATGATCTTCTCTTTTGAGACTTCCATAATATATTATAATGTCACTTTTTTTGCCTATACGCAATGATCATACAAATGAGTATGCGGTACCGCTTCACAACTTTGAATATTTCGTATGCTTCCCTTTCACCTTCTCGACTGGATACTTTTTAGCTGTTTTAACAAGTTTTTTCTCCACAGCATCAATAAGATCGATGCCAAAATCGTTACTCATCAAAATCAGCCAGTAGAGAGTGTCCGCTAATTCGTCTGCGACGTCTTCTTTGTGGTTTTTTAGGTGTTCCTCCATCTCCTTGGCATTTTTCCATTGAAAATGTTCCATGACTTCAGCGGCCTCTAAAACGAGAGAAAGGGCCGAATCTTTTGGGTTATGGAACTGTTTCCAGTCTCGGGCGTCCCTAAAAGCAAGGACTTTTTTGCTTATTTCGGAGAAATCAGACATGGAGCCATTCTAGCGCGATTTTGGTAAGAGTAAAGATGCTGACATAACAAATCGAAATTAACTACATCTGTAATATTTGTATCTTTTTCTCATCTGGAAATTGAGAAAATAAAATCATCCTTGCAATAAGTAAAATCCTTTTCCCTTTTGGAATAGCTAAAAAACCTCTTACCTTTATCTTCTTCTTTGCTTGTCTTGAGATATAATCATACATATACATCAATTGCTCAGCAGTGTGTTCTGTATGTAGCGTAGATTCGATTTCTGCTTCCAATATAATCTCCTCTACAACACAAGCTTCTTTATTGATCTTTTGTATAAATAAATCTGGCAAATAACCACGGATGGGTGTCTTACGTTCATGCCACTCCTTTTTAGAAACTTTCTTCGGCAACCCATCAATACTGACTCATGAAGTTCAGCCATTTTATTAATTAATTTTACCTAGAACAAAATTGGCCAATTCAGCGTAAGCACCCATACCTGTACCAAATCTACGTGCTCCAGTTTTATTTGTTCTCTTCCAAAAATCAGCACCCAAATCAGTTAGCTTTGCGACTTTATTGCGAATCTTTTTTTCGTCCCATTTGTTCAATAAATGTGGAGCAATGAAAAAATTGAATACGAATATACCAGGAGTCTTTTGAATTAAATACCTCTTTGGTTCTTTGAATGCTTCTGGAATCGCTTCCTCAATCATTGACCAAAACTTAGCAAGCCTTTTTGCAACTTTCTTATGCTGCTTATTCTTTCCGCTAATAAGTACCTGTCTCAAGGATGAGACGAATGATTTTTCTGTTGCGATATGAGTCTGGAGTCTTTCCTCGTTTGGTTGTCTAATTGCATCAAACCAAGGGTTATCCTTAATCTCTTTATTAAGATCAATCGTAATGTGGACTGCTGAGATCTCCCAAGGTTTTACGTCTGCAATTTCGTTTATATAATCATTTTCAATCAGTAATCGACGCGTTAAGGCAACGTCCATCTTTTTTGCCTTAGTGTTTATTAAATAAAATTGTGCAGCTTCCTTAAGTCTATCCAAACCTTCAACTATAACGACTGGAAAAAAGAAATTTGAATCGATAGATCCCCTATCTTTGGCATGATGAAGTCCTTTCAACCTGTGTTGCATGTCAACCACCCATACATCGGTCCCATCGGGAATAATCAGCTGTCCTTTAGCATATTTTAACTTACCAACATTCCTAACATTAAGTAGGCCTGCAACTGGCATTATAGAATCTTTTTTTTCAAAATATTTTGCTATCTTTTTTATTCTCTGTTCATCTGGATTACGTTGATAACCCCTCTTATTAAGAACACTTTTAGGATTCCAAGTATCAACCTGAAACCGTTCAAGCATTGAGACTGGGACCGTCGCAATATACATCTGGATATTACGTTGTTTGAATGGTATAGCCGGTATGTGTAAGCTCATAAACACCATACTAGCTCTATTTTGACAAATGTAAAGATCTGAATCTTCTTATTTCCCCATCTCCAGCACCTCATCAATACGTATCTACTTCACAAACTCAGGTACGTAGGAGGCCAATATCATGGCCCCATTCATAGGCATCCAGAGCCTTGGCAATAGGGCGAGCGACTTTTACGCGTCAGAGGAGATGTTAAACTGTAATATCAATGGACAAAAACACTTACAAAAGTAGTAAAGCTGTCATTCTTGGCTATATCAAAAAAGCACAAGAAAATAAACCTGATCTCGGTGATTACTTGGGCAAACACTTCTCCTTCGATGATTTTAAAAGGACTCTTACTTATACAGGAGACGTAAGTGCATTTGGTAATCTAGTTGATAATAACCATCGTCCAACTAAAGACAAAAGTGAATGTTTTGATTGTAAAAGAGATACCAGTAAGAATCCAAGAGACTACTATATGGTTACCGACAACATCTGGAAGAAGTATGGGGTCGGAAAAAATAACTTATGTATGAGTTGTTTGGAAAAAAGAATCGGACGTACATTAGAAAAATCAGATATCTTGGAATGCCCTGTCACTAACGAGTGGAACCCATATACTTCTAACATTCTCAAGAAATCAGACACGGAGCCATTCTAGCGCTTTTTTGCCAAATTGGAAGACTTAGTGTAAAGAGTTGTAATCCCCAAAAAAGCTTGTACGCAAATCTATCGCATGTTAGAGTCTGCATAAGGCCTATCGCGTTTACGCGGTAGGGTCCCCAAATAGACTGAGTGGCTTTAGATTAGTTAGAAGCTCGGTAAATTTGGAAACCCTATCTCCTGCCAGTTTGTTCAGCTTTGTTCGTGTTATATCTTCGACCTCATTCTTCATGAGGGCCTCTTTCATTATTTTTTCAACCTTCTTTAGGCGATCATCTACTCTTTTATTCTTGGCGCTTGAAGGAAAAGTTCTGGTCTTACCATAATAATTATTGAAATGTGCCCAAGCAAACAGATCAGCTAATTCGAGTCCGAAACTCAGTCCTTTTTTATTTTGAAACACCAAACTGTAGATTCTTTTGAAACTGTATACTGACCATGAATGATAATGTGTATTTTCCTGAAATTTTGACAACTGGGTACTATCGATAAATGCCCTGAGCATCGCATCATCGTCCTGCCTACGAGATTCTGCTATGACTTCCCCACACGCATCATTCTTATCAAGAAAATATCCGAATTGTAGTATTAGTTTTCGTGCAAGGGCTTCATACAGAAAGTCATGTAGATTCGCTTTCTTAAGGCGATTGGTAAGGCTCTTCTCTGTCATTTTTAATTTTTTGGCTCGTCTGACAATTAATTGTTTGTATTCCACCTTACTAATCCTCACGATAAGACATTGAACATCAGTCCCTTGAACTAGAGCACAGAGTCTATCGAAAAAAGTCTTAACGTACTTATGTTTATGGTGTATCTCCTTAACTTTCTCTGACTCAAAAAGATCAAATGCATGAATATTTTCGTCAGAAGAAATGCCACTCTTCTCTTTTAGAGAAAGCATATAGTGGGACAATGATGAATTGAGATCTTTATTTATGATAATTCCACAAAGCAAAAAGTGATCTCCGAGATCGGAGAGCTTTGACTTACCAGACTCATCTATGAAAAGAATGTAATTGTCTATTTTTTTCACAACCCACACAATATATCATGGAATTCCCTACCTCCCCATCTCCAGCACCTCATCAATCCTTATCTGCTTCACAAACTCTGGCACGTGGGAGACCAATATCATCGCCCCTTCATAGGCATCCAGCGCCTTGGCGATGATCGGCAGATGGCGGAAATTGATATGGTTGGTCGGCTCATCGAGGATCAGCAACCCGGGGCGCAGAAGCACAAGCCTAGCAAAGGCCACCAAGCCCTTCTGCCCTTCTGAAAGCGAACCTATGCGGGTATTGATAGCATCAGCGCCTATGAGGAAGCTCGCCGCCACAGCTCGCAATTCTGTTTCGATCAAACGCCCATCGACAGCCCTGATGATCTTCTCCAGAGACTGATAGACCGTATCATTGAAATCCATCATGGAAAAATCTTGGCGATAATAGCCCACGCGGATGCCATCGGCGATCTTGACTCCATCGGCACCATTGACGATCTTCTCCAGGAGCGTAGACTTGCCCACCCCATTCGGACCGCTCAAGAGTAGATGTGTCTTCTTGCGCAACTTTATACTGCAGGTGAGCTTCACCGGCTTGTGAGTCTTTGGACTGATCATGCCGTACGAAGATATATTGATGACATCGCCTATGAGATCCGGCTGGCTCGGTATGTGGAATTGGCGGATGGTCTTGTCCTCTTTCCTCACATCCACCATCTCGCTCTCGAGCTCCTCCGCCTTCTCGCGCATGCGCTTGGCCACCAGACGCATCTGGCCGCCCTTCATGGCGAATATGCCGGCCTGATCCTTGTTGGCCTGGATCTCCTTGGCTCGGCGGGCATTGGCCATATTCTCCTTCTCTATGCGGGCGCTGATCTGCTCCACCACGTCCTTGTAGTCGCCCACGTATTGCTCCACCTTGCGCGTATGGACATCCAGATACAAGACGCCGTGCGTGAATGCATTCAGGAATTCCGCGTCGTGGGAAATGACCAGACATGTCTTCTTATAGTTAATGAGGAATTGCGTCAAATGTTCTATGCCCGCTTTGTCCAGATTGTTCGTCGGCTCGTCGAGGAGCAATATATCCGGGTCTTGGATCAAGGCTGACGCCAATAAAAGCCGCGCCTGCTGACCACCGGAGAAAGTCTTCACAATGCGGTCCTTTATATCTACATGCTTGCCATCTTTGTCTACGGCTTTGTGAGCTTTCAGGTTCACCACCTCGAGGATAGTATCTATGCGAGGATCGAGGTCATAGACTTTCTTTCGGCCGCCACTCTCCATTGCATCGGCGAAAAATTCCCGCACCGTCAGTGCCAATTGCTCGCGCGGTATGACTTGGCGGGCTGTGGCTATGGTCGCGCCATTGGTCACGTGGATGTCGCCTGATTCCGGCTTAATGGACCCGGCGGCACTTTCTTTGTGCCCGCCCGTCCTAGCCATTTCGCCCCCAGCGCCCAAAATGAGCCCGAAAATCGTCGTCTTTCCTGCCCCATTCTGACCCATGAGTGTTATCTTCGTGCCCGCGCGCACCGTGAATGAAACCTCATCCAAAATAGGCTTATTGTGGCCCCACTCATACGTCGCATCCTCGAAACGGATGATCGTATCACCCGAAAAGTCTGGTTTGGCTGATTTGACTGTTTTGGCCATGGAACATACACATTACGGCATTTTGGGGCTATTGGGAAGGATATACTAGAAGACATTGACTCTTATTCGTTATAAGGCTAATCTTTCCACAAACAATTGAAAATGAGGTGTATATGAATGAACGATTGATGACATTCGAGGAACTGAGCGACGACAGGTATATATTGGAAAGTGGCTTGGCGGAATGGCCCTACGGGAGCGAGGCGATGCTAGTGGGCAAGGTCATAGGCACTCTCTGGTGGCCAGGCAAGCATATCCGACAAATCCAGTTGGCCGAGTGCTCTTCATGGAGCACGACGGCAAAGAGATGGACCAGGCTTGGTGGACATATCCTGAACTTCAGCGTGGACTTATTCGAGTATTTCTGTGGGCCGTATCAGACTGAAGCAGGAGATATTTTCTTCCTGCAATCCGCAGGACCAAAAACATTCTTCTACGTGCGTTTCTTCGATAACGAGAGCAGGTACAAAGAACCAGTTGGATTGAGGCCCTTGTATGAGGTGCATCGGCGAATCATGGATCCTGAACCACCGCCTGGAAAGGTATCCTAGACTCACACGTCTATTCGAGCGGCACGCAACAATGCGGGCTGCTTTTTTATTATCACTTGCCAATTTCCATATTACGAGTAATGTATGAGCCAGACCGTAACAAACCAACAAAAACCAAAAGCACAATGAAATAAGAAACGTATGAAAACGAAAAAATCGACCTACGAAATGCGCGGCGTCTCTTCGAGCAAGACCGACGTCCACAAGGCCATCGCCAAGCTCGACAAAGGCCTCTACCCAGGTGCCTTCTGCAAGATTCTGCCGGACTATCTCGGCCTTCCGCCAGACCCACGGGTCTGCAATGTCCTCCACGCCGATACCGCCGGAACCAAGGCTGGGCTCGCCTACATGGTCTGGAAAAAGACCGGTTCCATCGAAGCAGCTTCGAACGTGGCCATAGACGCCCTCGTCATGAACACCGACGACGTCGGCTGCGTCGGAGCCACTGGCCATTTGCTAGTCAATCAGACCATTGGCAGAAACAGCTACCTCATTCCTCAGGAAGTCATTCAGGCAATCATCAACGAGGCACAAGCATTTTGCGACATGTTGTCCAACCACTGCATCCCATGCCACTTCGCCGGCGGCGAGACTGCCAGCGTCGGGGACATTGTGAGAACGCTCGATGTCGGCAGCAGCGTAGCGGCTCGCATGTTGCGCAAGGATGTCATTGATGCCAGCCGTATCGCCAATGGCGATTATATAGTCGGTTTTAGTTCCACCGGGAGAGCCGTCTGGGAAGATTGTGATAATACCGGCATCGGAGCCAACGGCCTCACCAATGCCAGGCATGACTGTTTCTGCGATGAATACCGCGGCGACTCGGAATTGTATGCGCCGCAGATGCCGAAGGAACTCGTCTTCCGTGGCCCATACCAAGTCACTGACGATTTTCCCGGCGATTCATCGTTCACCGTCGGCGGAGCATTGTTATCGCCGACCAGGACTTATCTGCCGCTCATCAAGAAAGTTCTGGATGCGGTCGGACGCAAGCATATCCACGCCATCATCCACTGCTCCGGCGGCGGACAAACCAAGATCGGCAAGTTCGGCAACGCCAAGCGTTACATCAAAGTCAACCCGTTCCCGATACCGCCGGTATTCGAAATGATCCAGAAGGTCTCCGGCCTGTCCTGGTATGAGATGTATCAGACATTCAACATGGGTCACCGACTAGAGATGGTCGTCAACGACAAAGCGGTCGCGCAGGAAGTGATGCATATATCACGGCAAGAATGCCGTATCGAGTCGCGAATGGTTGGTCATGTTCTCGACCGCGTATCGCCCGGACTCGGTAACACTGTCGAAATCGAAATGCCTTCAGGTGGACGGCTCATGTATGAGGTTTAGGCGCGCTCTAGATATTGCGCAGCGGCTCGCATTTTTGCGGGCCGTTTTTTATTTCATCATATCCTTGGTCAGCCTCAAGCTTAGCTTTGCCTTAAGCGGCCCACCTTTTGATTTTGATTCCAGGAATTCAATAGCCTCGTGGAGATTCTCTATTCTTTCTGTAGACACGACCAAATTCCTTCGATTCAAGTTATAACCTTTAACAAGATAGTTCCTCAATACACCTGTGGCCCACTTCCTGAATATTATCGCTTTCTTGGAATTAGTCCTGTAGCCGACAGCTAGAATGATATCGAGCGAATAAAGCGTCGGTGGTCGATGGGCGTGAGTTATGTGCATTTTTTGCACATTACTGTTTTGATCCACTTCTTCATCCTTGAATATATTATTGATATGCTTGGTGACGACTGAACGTTCCACTTCGAAAAGTCGCGCTATCTGTGCCTGCGTCGCCCACAGAGTGTCTTTCTCAATATCCGCACGCAACTCTACATTTCCATACTTATCAGTGTACAAAACGATATTGTTTTTTATTTTAGTCATTTTTTATTAACGATTAATTGATAACACCAAAATCAAAACCCCGCTCATCACGTGAGCTTATTTGAACTTGTTTCATTTTGGAACAAGTTGGATATCATTGCCTCTCCAGGCGCTAGCCGCGAATGATGACGCGATTGTAACACAAAAAAAATCATACTCTGGGCGGCGGATTGACACCCGCCCTCATTAATAGTAGCGTATACCCATTATGCAACAGCATAAGAATAACATCACCCATATCTCTAATATGCCGCGCTTCAAGAACTGCGGTTATATCCTCGTGTCCGGTGACGACGCCTTCGGCGGCGCACTTACATCCGGTCGTGATGTTTTTCATATGCTTTTGAGCTGATTCTATTCAAACGCTTTAGAAAGATCCCGACTGGACGAAAGTCGGGATTTTTTGTCCCAAGTCCAGGGAAAAATTGAACATTGAAAACAACATATCCGCCAACTGGCGGAGAAAGGAAAAATGAAAACGAGTAACATTCGTAGGAACATCATCCTGTATAAGCTGTTCGCCCTCTTCAACGAGCCCCTGTTCTGGGGACCGATACTGATCATCTCACTGCAAAATCTGGCTCACATGAAGCTTCATGACATATATTTCATGGAGTCAGCCGTGATGATTCTGTGCGTGGTTCTGAATATACCAGCGGGGGCTTTGGCCGATGTCATCGGACGCAAGAAAACTCTCATCATCGGCAGGATATTCCTCTTCGCCAGCGAGATCTTCTTTGTAACGATGTCATCGCCGACTGGGGCCTGGGTAGGAAATATCCTTTGGGCCTTCGGCTATTCATTGCAAAGCGGAGCAGACGTATCTCTTCTCTACCAAAGCCTCAAAGCGGGAAGATTCCACGGCAAGTTCGTAAAGATAGAGGGCTGTGCCGTCGGCGGCAGACTTCTGCTCACGGCATTCTGCTCTCTTCTCGTCGGTCCATTGGCTACTATCGGCTTGCGGGTACCGCTCTATTGCTGTCTGCCATTTATGGCTATACCGCTCGTAGTGTCGTTCTTCTTTGAGGAACAGACGATCACGGAGCCTTACAGCATAAAAAAGCAGCTGCAGACCCTGAAGAAAGGCATCTCATACGCCATCCGGAAGCCGGAGATACGCTGGATGGTGGGATTCTCCGCCCTCCTCATGGGCGCTTCGAAAGTCTGGTTCTTCACCTACAATCCATACTTCGAGGCTGTCGGTATACCGCTCGCATATTATGGTGTAGTATTCTTCCTCCTGAATATCGTGGCCTGGGCCTTCAGTCACTGGGCTCATAGGATCAAGGATATGCTCTCGGAGCGATCGTGCATAGCAGGCATGGTTGCATGCGTCGGCATTCCTATTGTGATCATGAGCATCTTGCCCTACCCCATCGCGGCTTATCTAGTCGTATGCCAAAATGTAGTGCGAGGTTTCATGCGGCCATTCACGGAAGGCTTCATGAACAAACACATAGAATCAGAAGAGGTCCGCGTCACCGTGCTCTCAACGCGCTCGGCCCTCTCTGACACAGTGACGGTCATGGCTCTGGCATGGTTCGGCTTTATGGAAAAGGGTCTTGGGCTCTTTGCTTCATTGGCTGTCCTCGGTCTGGTCGTGCTTGTCCTCGGTAGGATGTGCTATGCGAGATATAGAAAGCTCTTCGGTTAAGCATCAATTCAACGGCTCGCATTTTTGCGGGCCGTTTTTATCTGTTATAATTTACCGACTATGACCAAAAAACAAAAGATAACTTATTACGTATTGCTCGTGATCATCAGCCTGCTCTTTCTGTCCGCATCCATACCGAAACTCCTCGGCATGCAGATAGAAGTCCAGGGCTTCGCCCAAGCGGGTCTGCCCGTCTGGTTCATGTATGTCATTGGCACCGGCGAGCTCGTCGGCACTATAGGATTATGGACCAGGAAATTCTTCCGCTATGCCTATGAGGGCCTATTCATCGTATTGGCGGGAGCATTCGGCACCACCTGGGCATTCATGGGATTCGGACCAGCCCTCTTCCCTGTCGGCGCCGCCGTCATTCTATCTATCATCGTAAAGATGCACCACCGACGTTCAGCCGCGATTCCGACTATATAGATATCTCCGGCTTTTACTTCTTCCCTTTCCTGCGATGGATCATTATCTGATTGCCATCCGGATCCTCTATGAGGATCATGGTGCAGACTTTGCCGTCATATTTGTCCATCAGGAATTTAGCTTTCTTGGCCCGTAATCCTTTGATTGCCTCATCAAAGTCGCCATCCAATTCCAATGCGACAGTGGCACCAGTCTTGCCCGGCTTGAAATTGGGCGCGCCCATGCCTATAGCCAGAGTATCATGACCTATCTCGTATTCTATGAAAGCATAGCCATCGCCTTCGAATATCGATGTGGCCTTGAGACCAAGCACGCCCTCATAGAAAGCGCGTGACTTTTTCACGTCTGTTATGGGGTATGAGACGAATGAGAATTCCTTGAATTTCATGGGGTGATTATAGCAAAGCTTTTCTATAATGGAATGATTGACTTTGGGGCATCAGAGTGGCAGTATGGCCGAGGAACTTATGGGAGTGATTTATGAAAGATGAAAATAATATCTCTGAGAAAAGCATCGCTGAATTGATAGGTTTGTTCGAAGATGACATCGTCTTCGGGCGAGGCCACATAGACACGCGCATTGAGCGCTCCGAAGCCCGCGAGGAACTGATCAAGCGGGGCAAGTCGTCCATGACTGACATAGCCGCGCACCTCAAGGATTTTAAACATGACCCGAATGGCGAGGTGGCATATGCTTGGAGAAGCCTGCTCGAGGAGATGAGAACCGTCCATGGCCTCCGTGGAGAGCCGAGACACTACTTGGTTCTGGATAGTTGGGTTGAATGGATGCCGCCGCTCCCATGAGCGGCTTTTTTGTACCAAAATAAAAATCCAGCAGTTTTCTGCCGCTGGATGAGTCAGATGAATGCCCGACGCCCGGAAAGGCTTACCGCCTGCCGAGAGAAGGAAGGCCGCCAGAGACCATCCAAGGCTGCCCCGAAGGCTGTCGTTCGGTATTTCGAAGCCGATCTTCGAAGCCGCCCTGATCCACAGACGCCATGACAAAGACCAGGTTCAGAAAAGCTGGAATGGCCGCTTCCCCGTCCTTTTCCATGAGGTCCTTCAATCCGGGACGATCCACGAGTCCCATAGCTTCGTATCCGCCCATATCCATATCGGATGGATACACATTATGCAGGAGCAGACGATCCATTTCGATGTACTCATTCAGGTCGAGCACTATCAGCTCTTCATAGACGCCACCGCGCGGACCGACGAAGACCGAGACGACTGCCGTGAACTGGCCGGCATGGAACCACATCCTGTAACGCGCCTTCGGCGACACGAAATTGGGATCCTTGAACGCTTCACCTTCTTGGTGACTCCGACAGAATAGATCGACTGCCCTGATGAGATCGAGCTCTTTCATAAGTTTTTTTAGACCCACTGGTTGAACCGAGATGTTTACTAGAATATATCTCTGAATGCCGCTATTGTCCAGCTGCCTCATGCCTCTCATTCACAATGATCATTGCCACAAAATAATTTACGTGCTACACTATGCGCCGCTATTTGTCCTTTGAATTTGAGTGAATTCAGGGCTGCGATCAACCAAAAACAATAGAAGACATAAACAAAAAGAAATTGAGAGTATGGCAAAAAAAGTATTCGTAAGAACTGTTGACTGGCCGAAAGTGGACGACGGCTTGGGTCCTGTTGTGACACCGAGCGCCATCTTGTTCCGTCTCGCAAGCACAACGCCGGAATACGTCTATTTCCAAGGTAAGACTTTTCCCGTCGTCTGCAGGCTGCCGAAAAAAGGAGAAGTGCGCCTATGCATAAGGAATCGTGGAGCGCAGGGTATGGTCACGCGTGATGTGCCGGAGGGCGAGACTTCTACAGCTGGCATGGTCGGTGACATGAAAACAGTCGGATTTCACCCAAATCATCTCTGAAATTCACCCTCTCACCGCCGGATCCATTAGTGGGCCCGGCTTTTTTATTACATTATTTCCCCTTCCACTTCCTCTCTATAGTAACCAGTAGAGATGAGCCAAAACAAACCGATGAATATGTACCAGCCAGAATACCGATGATGAGAGCTAGAGTGAAATGCTCTGTGGATGAACCGCCAAAGATGTAGAGAGCGACAAGAGCGATAAGCACGGTCAAAGAGGTGTTGATGGAACGAGTCAAAGTCTGATTGACTGATTGGCCAACGACTCCAGCGAAGGCGTCTCCGCGAGCGGAAGAATTATGAGAAAGATTTTCGCGTACGCGGTCGAAAACGACGATGGTGTTATGGATGGAGAAGCCGAGAATGACTAGAAGTGCCGTGACGAAGAGAGTATCCACTTCATAGCCTAGATAGTGACCGAGTATGGAGAAAGCGCCGAGAGGGATGATGATGTCATGAACGAGAGAGGCTATGGCGATCAGACCGTATTTCCATGACCGGACTGGCTCAGAGACTTTGCGGAAAGCGAAGGTGATGTACAGAACGATGCCGAGTATAACGAGAATGACGGAGACGACAGCTTTGCGTAGAGCTTCAGCGCCTAGAACAGGACCGATGGAGTCGAAGCTCTTTACCGTAGGAGTTACATCGCTATTCATAGACAGAGCACTCATGACTTCGGCTTTCTCTGTCTGATCTATAGCTTTCATGCGGATAAAGTAATCATTGATTCCGCCGGAGCGTACGGAAACTACCGGGTCTATCGAGGTAAGAGCCGAGGTGATAGCTGACTGGCTAGGAGTGCTGGTAGCTGTGACTGGATATGAAATCTCTATGAGGGTTCCACCGGCAAAATCGATACCAGGCTTCAATCCCCAAACAGCCAGAGAAATAACAGAGATAACCACGAGGATGGTTGTGAAGATGTATAGGTATTTTCTGTTATTTATGACCCACATATAATTTATTTATTAGCGGACGGCTTTGCGCGGCGGAAACCGTTACTGATAAGGAATGTTGACAGCTTCGTCGTCTGTGCCGGAGCCACAGCATAGAGGAACAGTCTCGAAGCTGTGATAGCTGTAAACATAGATACAAGTACGCCGATGACGAATACTAGAGCGAAGCCTGTGATGATGGCTGTTGAGCCGAAATAGTAGAGGATGACACCGGTGATGATGGAAGAAATGTTGGAATCACGGATAGAAGTCCAGGCACGAGCGAAACCTTCGTGCATAGCATCAGAGATGCCGCGACCATTGCGGAGCTCTTCTTTCATGCGCTCAAAGATGAGGATGTTAGCGTCCACGGCCATACCTATAGTGATTATGAAACCTGCTATGCCAGCGGCAGAGAGAGTGACGGGGATGAGCTTGAACAGAGCCAACATGATACACGTGTAGACTCCGAGAGCTATGACCGCCACCAGACCTGGCAGGCGGTACCAAGCTATGAGGAATAGAGCGATGATGATAAATGAAATGATACCTGCGTATATGCCGCCGTGAACAGCTTGCTGGCCTAGAGTAGGACCTATGGTTTGCGTAGAAAGAAGTGATATCGGTACTGGCAAAGCTCCGAAGTTTAGATCACGGACGAGAGTCTGGACTTCGGTCAGAGTGAAAGTACCCGTAATCTGAGCTTGGCCGCCAGTGATAGCTGATTGGACTACAGGAGCGGAAATGAGATTGCCATCTAGAAATATTCCTATGTAGTTGCCGATGTTAGCGGCAGTAGTCGAAGCGAAAAGAGCTGTGCCATCGCTGGTAAAATTGAGACCGACTTGTGGGGCATTCGTAGTTTGATTGAACTGCACGGAAGCGCGGCTGACCATGCGACCGGTCAGACCTGTGTCTTTAAACATAGCCAGGTAGTCCGCGGCTTGGGTGGTAGTGGACTCATTTTGAATAGTAGTCGAAGCTTGGAATGCATTAACTGCGGCGGCTGTGGCTAGACGAAAATCAAGCACGGGAGTCGCGCCGATCTCCTGGACGGCCTGATCAACATCGGTCACGCCGGGAAGCTCGACGATGAGCTGATAGGCTGACGCTCCAGTAGAGAGTGCTCCCCCGATCTGGGTCTGGACGAGAGGTTCGGAAACGCCTATGGTATTGACGCGACGCTCTACCACATCGCGTAGAGAGGCCATGGAAGGGCCTATATCAGCGCTAGAGAGCTTGGAGACATCAGCAGAATATACTAGGTGCGTGCCTCCGGAAAGGTCTAGACCTAGGCGGAAAGGATGGAAACCGGCCCATGATCCAGGAAGCTGTGAAGCATAGACGAAAAAGCCTACGAGAAGGGCCAATATGACCACGTAGACGGCTTTTGCGCGCTGTTTGAACATGGGGGCTATTATATAGGTTTTAAGAGGAATTACAAGGGTATTCTTCTACTTTATATACTTGGCATATCTTCCCTCTTTTTTGACGAAAGCTTCCTTCGGCTGCCACTTATATTGGTAGCCATACATGCGAGTGAGCTTCGAACCGTCAACAGTGATCGGATATGAGTACGATTTCCAACCGCCTTTGGATGTTGGCACTTTGCCATGAGTGAGATTCCAAGCAAAGAAGAAGACTATGCGCACCATCCATGGCAATACTACGAACATCTTCTTGTTTACTGCCTCGGCCATATCTTTACCGAGAACGACCGGGCCGGGCGGACAGACATTGAATACTTCGTAATCGCTCTTGAGCGGAGAAAATGCCAAACCGGCGACTATGTCAGCGATATCATCTTCGTGTATGAATTGGCGGCACCACTTGGGCGTAGTCGGCACGAATGAGACCATGGCAGAGATGATACGGTGGACGAATGATTCTTTGAGCTGTCCTGAAAGGGCCGCCTGGAGACCGAAACGAATGCGCATATATCGACCGCGCGGACCAGTGATGGCGGCAGGGCGGATGATGGCGACTTGCGGCACTTGGCGAGCGGTGGTCGAACCATTTTGTACGGCTTTTTTGGCAGCGGCGTATTTCTCCTTCAGATGCTCTTCACATATTCTCTTCTCTTCTGCATACAAGTAATCAGTCTTCCTGAATCCTTCAGCTTCAGTGAATCGGTGTTCAATAGTATTCGTAGGATATGCGCCATATGATGCAACCGTTGAGAAATGTATGAGCTTCTTTACTGATGGAGTATTGAAAGCGAAGTCAAAGACTTTATCAGAACCCGTGATATTCCAATTCCACTGAAGAGCTTTCTTTCCGTACATTTCACGAATCTGCCAAGCGGTATGTATGACGATATCCGGTCGCGCGTCGACAACCTGCTTCTGCCAAGTGTCATCTGCTGTATTGGCCACTATATAAGTCAGATTCGGCGCATCTTTTATGAGGTCCGGCAAAGGCTCTTTATCTATAGCGATAATACGCTCGACGTCTTCCCTTTTCGAGAATATATCTATGAGCATCGCGCCTACATAGCCGGCTCCGCCGGTGATAAAGAGAGTGTGTCTCGAGGAAGGTTGCATGGGACTAATCTAGCATTTTTCGGTCTTAATCTGAAATCTTCATTACATCCCCTCCCTCGACAATAAAGTCCTGAAGGTACGCAAGACGATCTGGAGATCCAGGCCGAGCGAGCGATATTTTATGTAGTAGAGATCATACGACATGCGGAGCTTATTCTCCTCGACGGTCTGCGGCGGCTTGTTCTGATTGATCTGTGCCCAACCGGTAAGGCCGGGCTTGATGATAGTGCGGACGGAATAGTAAGGAATCTCTTTGGCCAGACGGGCTTCGTTGCCGGATATATCAGATCGCGGGCCGATCAGGGACATGTCTCCTTTGAGGATGGCCCAGCCTTGGGGTAATTCGTCTATGCGAGTCTTTCTTATGAACTTGCCAACACTAGTGACCTGATTGCCGGTCTGGACGCTTTCCGCCACCCATTTACCGGTTTCATTCTTCTGCATGCTTCTGAACTTATAGTAATGCATGTGCACGCCATCTTTTCCTATGCGTTGCTGACGGATGAATATGGACCCGCGATCTTCTATCTTTATAGCCAAGCCGACAAATGGATAGACTATGCAAGCCGCCACGCTGATAATGATGCCAAATATTATGTCCAGGACCCTCTTCATCAGGTCATATGCCAGAGGCGCCATCGGAGTGATATGACTCATGACCCATGCATAGTTCATACATGATAGCGGGATGCGATTGAAAGCCTCTTCGTACAGCTCGTGTATATCTATGACGCCGGTCTTTGGAAAAAATCGACGATAGAACTCCGGTAATAGAGCTTCTATGTGAGGATTATTCACATCGGCGACGATGTATTGAAATGTAGACCCATTGTCTTCCATGGCGGCGAGAAGGGCCTCTGTGGAAGATTCTGGAGCGAGCTGTCGGCGGCAAGAAAGGCCGAGGCGAGGATTGGTTGACATCTCGGCTATGAGCTCATCGACTTCAGCACCAGATCCTATGACCAGAGCCGGGTACTTGCGGCGCAGAGAAAAGAGAGAGTATGTGCTAAAGCGCCAGAGGATGACCAGAGCCGAAGAAAGGAAGAGGTAGGCGAAGAGAGTGACCTTCGGCGTGACATTGAAGGCGGGTATGAAATAGAAGAGGGCGACGGCGATAAGGCCGTTCACGATTTGAGCGCGGATGACACTACCGGGGATGGATGAACGGGCCAGAGAGACGGTGCGACCATAGAGGCCTGATATATAGAACACCACTATAGAATAGACAAAGATGATGCTGAATGGCGCTATATGGCTTCCTATAAGGCTGGCTGAAGGCCAGCTGTGGTAACGCAGAATGAGCGTCAATAGCAAGGAAACTGCCAAGATGACTATGTCCACAAAACCCATGATTATTGGCTCCTTTTTATTGACTATTGCCATAGTATGCTCTACTCTACAATAAAAAGACTCATATGAGAATACTCTTCCTCATCACCAAATCGAACTGGGGTGGCGCCCAGAAATACGTCTACGAATTGGCCACGAGCTTGGCCAGCGAGCGCTATGAGGTCAAAGTGGCCGCTGGCGGTTCAGGGCCACTTATCCAAAAGCTGAAAGAGGCTGGGGTTGAGGTCATACCTATAGGTTCGCTTGGACGCGATATAAATGTTGGCAAAGATGCGGCAACTTTCGGCCAATTATGGAAAATCATCCGCCGAGAAAAGCCTGATGTGTTGCACGTGAATAGCTCCAAGGCTGGAGGAATCGGTGCCTTCGTCGGGCGCATGCTCGGTGTGAAAAAAATCATCTTCACAGCCCACGGCTGGGCTTTCAATGAAGATCGACCATGGTATCAGAGGATTGTAATTAAATTCTTGCATTGGACTACAATAGTTTTGTGTCATACAACAATAGCCGTCTCCCAAAATATCAAAGATGCCTTCAAGGGCTGGCCATTGGTGGGCGGAAAAATTGTTGTGGTTCACAATGGGGTCAAAAGCGATACTAGTTATGGCAAAAGCGGTGCTCGCCAAGCATTAGCTGGCATGTTCCCGCAATTGAAGGCCGCACTGTCTCATAAAGATTTATTCTGGATTGGCACTATCGCCGAGCTTCATCCGGTCAAAAACCTTGATGTGGCATTACAAGCGATAAAATTATTAGTTGGCACTGCTAATCAACATTTTTTGTACACCATTATGGGTGAAGGCCGAGATCGTGCGCGGCTCGAAAAAATGATCATTGAACTTGGCTTGGCTGAACGAGTATTTCTCCTCGGGCATGTCCCTGACGCATCCCAATATATGAAAGCTTTTGATGTATTCCTGTTACCATCACGATCTGAAGCGCTTGCTTACGTTATCCTCGAAGCAGGCGCGCAGGAAACGCCGGTCATCGCTACTGCAGTTGGTGGAATTCCAGAAATCATCGATGACATGAAGTCGGGTGTGCTCGTCTTGCCAGGAAAACCTGCCGAAATAGCGCATGCTATCCGATTTTATGCTGAACATTCTGACATAGCTCGCGAGCACGCAAATACCCTACACAAACGTGTCTTGGAGCTATTTTCACTGAAGAAGATGGTCAAGAAGACGGAGGGGATGTATAGGGAGAAAAAAGTAACTAGTAATTAGTAAGCGGAAAAACCTAAGCGGGAATATGAAAGAATCGTGACACCGCCGTGCCGTTTTCTTGATTTCCTCGGCGCAGGAGAGTGTCTCATTTCCTGTGGGTACAGTAATTGCAAATCTTTTGCAATTAGTTACGAGAGTTAGCCACCCCACAGCACCTAGTTGCAACTTTTTTGCAATTATCGTACATGAGGGTTTGGGAACTGCCGACGGAGGCGTGGCATCATTGTTCACCTGTTGCGTGTCGTTGATTTAAGGCCCCTCCACTACTGCGGCCCGATATATTCATTCTTAACCGTATCTTTATGGGCCGGCCTGGCGTATCTGCGTTGGGCCATCAGGATCCCGAGAGCCAAAAACTCGGTCATGATGTGCGTGCCGCCATAGCTCATAAACGGCAACGGTGTGCCGGTCACCGGCAAGAGATGGATATTCATGCCCACATTGACCAAAAGGTGGACGATGAAGAAGACGGCCACGCCGGCGCCATACAATATCTCGAAGTTAGTGGCACCGCGCGAAGCATTGACTATGATACGCCATATGATCACGCCATAGAGAACAAAGAATATTAGAATGCCGGCAAAACCCCATTCCTCTGAAAAAGCGGCGAAAATAAAGTCGGTCTGATATTCCGGCAGGAATTTGAGGCGAGACTGGGTGCCATAGCCGACGCCCTTGCCGAATAGGCCTCCGGAGCCGATGGCGATTTCCGACTGGTAGGCATTGTAGCCGGCGCCGCGGATGTCAGAGAGCGGATGGACGAAATTGACGATGCGTTCCTTCTGATAATCCTTGAAGCCAAATGCCCATAGCAGGCTGAATCCTATGGCCACCAAGGCGATCAACCCGAACAAGTGCTTCTTGGATATCCCGGAGACCATGACCATGCCGAGCCATATGAGGAACATGATCATGGCCGAACCGAGGTCTGGATGCAGAAGGACCAGGATGAAGAAACAGAAGGCGTAGACACCGGAGATTATGATGTGACGGACATTGGCGATCTCTATGTGCCTCCTCGAAAAATATTTTGCCAGAATGATGACTAGGGCAAGCTTGGCGAAATCCGACGGCTGAAATGAAAAAGCCCCGAAATCGAACCAGTTGGCTGCGCCGTGGGAGACCTTGCCAACCAGAAAAAGGGCGGCTAGGACAATTATGCAACCGCCGAACAGAGCGGCGGATATAGAGGATAGACGGAGAAATCTGACGTCCGCCGCGGAAACAGCGAAAAACACGACCACGGAGACGACTATCCAGAGGAATTGGTGAAAGGCGAAGGAACTGTCTCCGGTGAACGAGTGCATAGTCGACAAGCCAGCCGCCAAAATAGGCAGGATAGCCAGAAAGAGGATCCAGTCGATCTTGAAAAAACGCGAGATGCCCGTAGCTTGTTGCATGGCTTCATTCTGCCACAGGCAGGACTTCTATGGAAATGACAGCTCCGTTCCATGATGTCGGCCAAGTGAATGGCGCTACAGCCGAACCATAACCTGGTATGCCATCCAATATGGTCTTGGAGAAGCCGAGAGCGTTGCCATCCTTGTCATAAAGCACAGCGTATACATCCGTACGACCTATGGCGTAGACTCCTGTATTCTTGAGAGTGACGGAAAGTGAGGCGCTGGAAGAGCTTTCGGCGTAATTCTTGTCGCCTACGGCTATAGCGGTCAGAGGATCGGCTTGCGATGTCCAATCCGGAGCCGCGGTGAATTCGAATAGGGCTTTGACCGGAATACGTTTGGCGGTAGAGACGGCTCCATTGAAAGCTAAGGTATTTCTATGCGGCGGTATGGTAATAGTTCCATCGTATTCGGTGATTTCCACCCCTTGATTGTCATAGAGGATGACGTGATACGGAACCGCCGATGCACCAACAGAGGCATTTGGGTTAATGATGTAGACGGCGACATTGTAGAGGCCCGGAGCGACTTGTTCCAATCTCGTCCAAGCGACGCTAGGCGCCAGGAAGGAATTTGAGCAAAGCCTCTGGCAAGATCCGCCACAGTCTACGCCTGTCTCATCGCCGTTCTTCAAGCCGTCGAAGCATGTGGGGGCCTTGTAGAACCAGAAAAAAGCCGGCAAGAACACGGCCGCCGCTAGGACGACCACGGTTATGCCGCCATAGAGAAGTTTTCGCCTTTGGGACCATGATGCCATCGGTTAAATTATATCATATTGAATACTCTGTTCTGGCGGCAAGCTACTTTCGCCCCGAAGGACTATCATCGCCGCAACTGCGTTTCACTGCCGTGTTCGGAATGAGAACGGGTGGTGCCACAGCGCCAAACCACCAGAACGGAACATTCAAATTCATACCTCAAAGTAATGCAAACAATGTGTGATACTAGCGCGATTCGTAGAGTTCCTGATGAGATCGACGGATTAGTACTTCACGGCTCAACACCTTGCGGTGCGTACACCTAAAGCCTATCAACGTGATCATCTCTCACGGGTCTCGAACGATGCATAATCTTGGGGCTGGCTTCGCGCTTATATGCTTTCAGCGCTTATCCAATCCGAACATAGCTGCCCAGCGGTGCCGTTGGCACGACAGCTGGTAGACCAGAGGTTCGTTCAATTCGGTCCTCTCGTCACATTATCCCCCTATCACTAGGAGTGTAGACTATATCTTTATCCGTTTTGCCAATTCGGCAAAATGAGGATGTTGGCGTATTACCTATGCGTATCTGCCACCACCTTCAGTTGTGATGACTTTCCAATAGCACATAAGTCCATTTTCTGGCATAGAGCCATCGAATAAGTCGTTACGGGGTCAAACCTAACATCAGCAACAATTCATTTTTCGTCTTCTTTTTCTTGGTGACGTAATTCTCCTTCTGAATCACCAGGATGAGATCGACGAGTTTAACGAGTTGCGCATCACTTAGCATCTTGAGTTTAGTCTTCAAAAGGATTTGGCAGGCCTCTTTCAAGGCTTTTGCTTGAATCCTCTTGAATCTGATATACGGCAACAAACTTGTCAGAATCTCTCTGACCTGTCTGTAACCATTTATTCTCAATTCGGTCATCCCATCATTTCTTTTGGAAATATAACCGATATTGAAGACGTCTCTAATCCAATAGAGATCATCTTCGTGTCTGGAATCCTGATAGAAACAGATCGTCGGCATAAATCTTAGTTTAGATCTATTACCGTCTTTCCGCTTTTTGAGCTGGAGCATAAGGCTCCCGTCACCATCTAGGAATCCCGCGACATATGCATATTTGACATTAGATCGACTTCCCACGGTATTGTCTTGAATTTATTGGTCCTCAAGTGTTACATACACTATTGTATCTCTCCCGACGGACCGTCGCAAGAAAGATTATCAACGGATACCGATACATTCAAGATTCCACCGTTATTAGCCACATTGTCATCATGGATTACTCCATGAAGTAGCAATACTTTACTAGAATCAAACCCCCTCAAGCATCAACGCCTGCAGTAGATAGGAGACCAACCTGTCTCACGCATGTTACCAACGATTACTCGTTGCATTGGACTATAGCTTAATCCGCTCATTTGATTGAGTGTGGATCGTTAACGTTTAGTCTCTACGGGCATTGAATCGCAGTAAACCGTAAACGGTAAACTGTAATCAACTTCCCTCGGTATAACCCGCTTTAAACGGGCTCCACCGAATCTAGTTAACTTGATCTTCTTGTATTACTACAAGAGACCGCCGTGGTTGATTGGTCATTCCTCTCTCTTTACATCATCTCAATGCGATTTCGCATATGAAATGTTCAATAAAACGAAAATTCTCGAAGTGATTCAGACTGTCGAATATTCAATTCGCAGTCAATGTGACTTCACACATTTACATAGGATTAACACTCTCTATGGTCAGCCATCGAAGCATAATTAAATGCTCAACGGTCTGAACCCAGCTCGCGTACCACTTTAATTGGCGAACAGCCAAACCTTTGGGAGCTTCTCCACCCCCAGGATGTGGTGAGCCGACATCGAGGTGCCGAACTCCGCCGTCGATATGAACTCTTAGGCGGAACTAGCCTGTTATCCCTAGAGTAGCTTTTGTCCGATAATCTTCCACCGCATCTAATGCGAATGGTCGGTTCACTTGGCTCCGCTTTCGCGTCTGATCGTCACGTACGACTCTCAGTCAGGCCAGCTTGTGCCCATACACTATCGCCACGGTTTCCATTCGCGGCTAGCTGACCTTAATAGGCTCCTCCGTTACTCTTTAGGCATTTCTGTTACCCATTTTGTTTTGCATTGAAGGAATTTGTGAAGTATATGGTTCAATCAAATCTCTGAATCTTTCAGCTGATTCTGATTTTATATATAATCTCCAGTATTTTCCTTTTTGTGCATGAAGACTTGTCTCGAGTTCAAATTTCTTTTTAAGGGCTTTTTGAACCGATTCAAGGTCTTTCTTACTATATCCAAGGGTATGGATTATGAACGTGTTGTGTCTATTCGACTTCCACGATCCGTCATCCATAAACCATATGGCTAATGCCATTGGATCCAGTAATTTGTTGATCAATTTAGGAATTTCTTTTTTACCATGAGGATAGAATTGTTGAGCATAAAATCTAAATGCGCCGTGAGAATATGTATCAAATAATACATACCCATAGCCATTCTTCTTTACCCTCGAACGAATTCCACCTGGTATCCATTCCTTAAACTGATCGTGGATCCATTCTAGATAGTCTCTTTGCGCTACTTGATGTTCAATCTTGAGCCGATAAGTTTTACCCTTATCTTGCGTCTCAAGGTGACCATCACCGAGCAAAGTACCGACTAAAATAGATCTTTGAACATCATTCAGCGTGAGAGTCTTTTTCAACTCTCGAATTTCTTTTGTGTTCATTGGGTTCTTACTATTACTAGTAAGCTTCATGTCGCCATGAAGATCGGACTATATCATCATCCCCTGCAAAATTAATCGCATTGGATGGCTAGCGTATAGTCTCTGAGGGTTCAAGCATATGTATTGAATAGTGGAGGAGAGCCCAGGCATGGCACGCCATGAGCTCTCCAAAGTGGATCGTAAACTTCTGGCAAGTATCCGTTTTAACCATTCACGGGTTGGATCGACCCGGTTTTGCTGAACGGATGTTTCCACGACCTCGCCGAGCTGCGTCAGAATTCGCATCATACTTCTCAACGGATAGCAAATCCGCCAATCCATACGGTAGATCACCCTGACCAACACTCCTAAAGTCACTCTCCACTATTCAATACACATACAAGTCTTCCCTGCTGATCCTCCGCACTTCAAGATTTTTACTTTGTTCAAGTACTTGAAGATACTCGGATATTCCAGCATATAGCTAACTTTTCAATGGCCATTGCTGACCAAGGTCCTCCTTTTTTATTTGTTTCGAGATGACAAATCTCTTGAGGCGCCACGGTTCGAGGATTCGAATAAAATCCAAATCCTCGAGGATAGCGCCCCACTAAAACTGTCCATCATATACTGTCTCCCGGCGTTTATGCCGCCGAGGTTAGAACATACAAAATTCAAGAATGGTGTTTCATCGACGGATCAATACTCCCCGAAAGGAACATCTCAAATCCTCCCATCTACGCTACGCATGAATCACGTATGGTCAATACAAAATTACAGTAAAGCTTCTAGGGTCTTTTCGTCTAACTGCAGGTAACCGGCATCTTCACCGGTACTGTATTTTCACCGAGCAAGTCTCCGAGACAGTTCTCCAGTCATTACACTATTCAACGCGTCGGAACTTACCCGACAAGGAATTGCGCTACCTTAGGATCGTTCTTTTCTTGGATAGCTGTGTAAAACTTTTATATTACTATTTAACAATTATGCTCGTGTTAGCTTCATGTCGCCATGAAGATCGGACTATATCATCATACTTTGTTCGTCGGTACCAATTTGTGAACAAAATCTGTCTTGCGTATAGTCTCTGAGGATTTTTCTGTTATTAATTCGGCTATGTTGTACTTTCTCTTTCTGCCTTTGCCTTCATTGAGAGTTTCTCTCAATCGTACAATTTTCTCGAATCCTTCTTTTGTTAGATGCTCCTTTCTAGCCATCTTTTTGACTATTTCAGAGAAAATCAAGAAGTTCTTCTTTTTATTGGCCGAAAGAAAAATAAAACGGTTGAAAAATGGAATCACCTTTTCCATCAAGGAATCGATATTCGTCACTTCAAAATAAACTACTCCATCAGATCTTTCGCGTAATGTTCCGCATCCAAATACTTTCTGAATGCGTTCGAGAATCACACGATCTTTCTGGGAGATGTTGAATGAAGCGAGTACTTTCCATTTTCCTACATAATCCCGTCTTTTGATCATCGAGATGTTGAAGCTTCCTTCACCATCCGTGAATCCGGCAATATAATTGCCGATAGCGAGATCTATGTTATTAAGCCAATGATTATTCATGGCTTAATTCTAACAGAAATCTTTCCTGCTGATTGTCCGCGTTTCAAAATTTTCACTACTCGAATTGCTTCAAGTGAGTATTTGAACATGCTCGGGGTTTCCAGCATATGGCAAGATTTATTATCGTAACTACAACGATCAAGTCTATAGTTACGACCGACATTCACCAGGGCTTATAACAGTCACCATGTAATCTTGCGACTACACAACGCCGTTATTTGACCTTCTGGCATTGGTCAAGTGTCACCCCCTATACATCCTCTTGCGAGTTCGCAGGGAGCTGTGTTTTTGTTAAACAGTTGCCAGAGATACTTTAGCTGCGGCCCCTTCCAACAAAATAAATTGTAAAAAAGGGCAAGCCTTATTCCGAAGTTACGGCTGCTTTTTTGCCGAGTTCCTTGGAGACCTCTCACTCGTTCGCCTAGGTCTACTCGACCTAACCACCTGTGTCGGTTTGCGGTACGGTTTACGTGAAATTATGCTTAGAAAATTTTCTTGGAAGCGTGCTTTATCCTATTTCGCCTTGCGGCATTTTCGCTCTACTTGGGGATCATATCGAAATGAGCATCCGGATTTGCCAGGACACACCCTTATAGCACGAACGTTAAATCCAATTATACGCAGGATATACTACGCTTCGTCCTTCCATCGCATTTCACGCAAGTCACGGAATATTAACCGTGTATCCATCGGGTGCGGCGTTCGCCATCCCCTTAGGACCGACTAACCCTTGGCTGATATACATTGCCAAGGAAACCTTGGTTTTTCGGCGTGCGGGAATCTCACCCGCATTGCGGTTACTTGTGCCAACATTCTTACTTCGCAACGCTCCACTGTGGGTCACCCCTTCAGCTTCAATGCGATGCGAATACTCTCCTACCGCTCCGTTTTTCCGAAGAAAAACGAAGCCCTCAGTTTCGGTACGACATTTGAGCCCCGATTATCTGCGGCGCGGAATTTCTCGATGAGTAAGCTGTTACGCTATTTTTGAATGATGGCTGCTTCTAAGCCTACATCCTCATTGTCGAAGAAATTCCACCACCTTACGTACACTTAATGTCGATTTAGGGACCTTAAATTGAGATCCGGGCTGTTTCCCTTTTGTCCAATGGAGCTTAGCCCCCACAGACTAACTGCCGGATAATTACCATACGTATTCGGAGTTTGATAGGTCTCGTGAGCTTTCGCCCGTTCGAGACCTTCCAGTGCTCTACCCCGTATGGGTACATCCGACGCGAACCCAAAAGTTCTTTCGGAGAGAACCAGCTATTACCAGATTCGATTAGCTTATCACTCCTTACCACACGTCATCCGAGAGTTTTGCACGGCTCACCGGTTCGGGCCTCCATCCCCCTTTCGGGGAACTTCACCCTGCGCATGGCAAGCTCATCTGGCTTCGGGTCTTTAGCAAACTACGAGCGCCCTGTTCAGACTCGGTTTCCCTGTGACTCCGTCCTCGCGGACTTAGTCGAGCAGCTTGCTAAAACTCGTTGGCTCATTCTTCAATAGGCACGCCATGACGGTGCTACACAATAAGCATCAAAAAAATGACGCACATTGTGTAGCACCGCTCTGACTCCTTGTAGGCATATGGTTTCAGGTCTATTTCACCGCCCTTTCGGGCTGCTTTTCACCTTTCCCTCACGGTACTTGTTCACTATCGGTCTAGAAAAATATTTAGACTTGCCGGTTAGTTCCGGCGGATTCCCCCGAGCTATTCGTTTCCCGGGGTACTTAAGAATAGAGACAAAGAAGATCCATTATTTTCAGATAAGGGGCTATCACCCTCTGGGGCTCGTCTTTCCAGACGATTCTCCTAATAAAAGATTTTTTGACTTCTCTGCTATAAATAGCACGTCTCTACCTTGCAACCCTCAACCAAAATCGCATCGCGTTTCCGCTTCTGCCTTTCGACAGGGCGGAAGCCGCCCTGCGATTTTGGTTAAGTTTAGTCTTCTCCGCGTTCGCTCGCCGCTACTGACGGAATGCATGTTTGTTTATTTTCCTCCTGGTACTGAAATGTTTTACTTCCCAGGGTACGCTCCTCTATAGAGTAACTATAGAAGTCGTCGAGGTTCACTCGACGGGGTTTCCCCATTCGGACATCTTCGGATCAAAGGTTGCTCGGCACCTCCCCGAAGCGTATCGCCGCCACGCCGCGTCCTTCATCGCTTTTTCTAGCCAAGGCATCCACCATACGCCCTTAATTTCCCATCAGGAAATCTAAGAACCGCTACTTAATATCACTTACATTGCTTGCATTACTTTGAGGTATGAGATTGTAAAACTGCTGTCGTCCGGGTATTCCGATTCGCCGGAAAAAAGAAAAACCGCTTCTTTAGCGGCATGAGCAACACTCCATCTCTGGGGTATGGCTATGGCCGCTTTAGACTTGGGTTTTTCATAATCATTCTGTGTGGTGGCTAGTATATATTAAGCTGAAATAAAGTCAATGGGTTAGGCCTATACGCCCGGTTGGGGATAAGATGGGGAGAATTGAACTGTCTGATTTTTGAGGAACCTTCAGATATTGCATTTTCCATTTGTCTTGTTAGAATACGACCATGAATATACGCATGAAAGTCAGAAAGGATAATAAAGAACGGACGGTCTCCGTCAGCTTTGACGCAAACCGTTTCGAACGAGTGGCGGCTGAATTTGGTATGTTCAATAAGAGTTTTCTCCAAAGCATCGACAGAGCTGAGCGCGATATTCGCGCTGGCCGTATAACCTCTGTCGGCAGTCTCAAAGAGCTTCGCGCTTAAATCCTATGTGGAAGATTTCTGTAGCCGATGAATTCAAGCGGCGCTATAGATTGTTACCCACTGAAGTCCAAAAGAAAGCAGAGAAACAAGAACGATTATTCCGTCATAATCCATTTTATCCGTCGTTGCATACGGAAAAGATCGAGCCCAAAGGTAAACAGGTTTGGACGATTCGTATTGACGTTAGCTACCGCATAGCTTTCCGGTTTCTGGACAAGGATACAGTTGTATTCCTGACATGCGGCACGCATGATTGGATCTATCGGGTTTGGTTGAGAAATAATTAGCCGTGTGACCAACTCGGGGCTCAATTGGAAATGAACCAAGTTTATTTCAGATATCTACAAACTGTAGATGACTGGGAATTGGAGCCCCAGTTGTCGACAATTTGTCGATGACTTACTTTCAGTTGTTTACAAATTGAAAACAACTGGAAGTCAAAACCAACCTTCTACAATCTGTAGACAGTTCAGTTGGTCACAATTTGTAACCAACTCTTCTCAATTGGTGGAAATGAGAAGAGTTCGTTTCAACGGATAAATTGGTACCTCAAGTCGTTCGTATTGCCGGAACGCGTCAATCTTCCATCTCTGGCTAATGCATCCAAATATCTAGAGGCAGTCGCATGCGAAATCCTCAATAGTTTTTGCGCGTCTTCATTAGTAATTTTTCCCTTCTTCTGCGCCATCAGCATTAGTTTGTCCAGCTTTTTCTGCTTGTTGGTTTGGATCTTGGCTTGTGCCTTTAGAAGAAGGCCATGAATAAAATTCGGCTGGGTTTGGTCGGTGGCGATAGGCGCAGGTTGCACGGGAATAGTCGGCGGTTGCTCTTCCGTCGGCACAGGCTCGGAAATCGGTTGAGAAGGTTCAGTCGGCGATTCAGTGTTTGGCTCGCTTGGAATAGGTCCCGCTTGAACAGGCTCGTCAATGATTGGTGGTTCCGCAATGGGTGGCGTTTCAGTAGTCGATTGCTCCGCTTCCTTGGCAGGCATTGGCGATTCAATAGCAGGTTCAGATGAAGCTGGTTCGACAATTGGTGTAGCACTTTGTGGAGTTTCGTCGTCCATTGATGTCAATTATAAGGGAAAATGGGGCTTATTTTAAGGGTGGATTTCTGGCCGATTTGGCTTGACAGATAGGTTCAATAGTGCTATAATTACACCAGAGAATACGTAAGATTCTGTGAGCCAACGTGTTGGGCTCAGAAAACATCCGACACTGCACATTCAAATAGAAAGTTCCACAAGATGAAAAATAACGTCATCACTCACGCCCTCATGCTCCCTCTCGGCACTGATGGGAGTCTCGAAATTATTGGCACAAAGGAAGGACGATTCAATGAAAGCTCGGCCGTGTTCCTTGCGAAAGGAGACATGGCTCGGTGGCTCTGTCACTCACAGCCTGACTTATTCAAGAAGGTCATCATGACTTGGGCACCGGATCATTCCGCTACGGCCATGCTTATCTTCGAATACACGATAGGTAGCCCGTTGCGTAACCCCAGAAAATTGCTTAAATCCGTCCGCAACAAACTGATGCAAGCGGTCCGACGTCAGCAATGTGAGTTCGAGGAGGAAATGCACGAGGCGACTGGCGGGAATCTTCCCACTGATCATTGTGTATGAGTTGGTGGAACTCTTTCTAATAATCCACGGGGAATCTATACTGATTCCCCACTCAACTAGGGCCACGATTCACCGATTGGTGATATGGCGGCCCTTGAGAGCTTTGCTCTTTGGAAAATAAAATCAACAACCATAAAACGAAGAAAGGCAATCTATGCGAACTAATGTAGTGGTGGTCTGGAATGAAAAGAGTTGCTGGCCAATCAGCATTCTCGAAATTCTCGACAATTGGAAGACGGACTGGAAACCTGAGGTTGGTGGAGCAATACCAACAGAGGTATGTTGCAATCCCGGGTTGTGTGTTGGCACTGCTGAAGGAAAAATCGTCGCAGTGCTTACACCAGAAGAGGAGGCGTTATTCGACTCCTTGGAAAACCTCGGCAATCTATTCCAGAGCGATTGTGGTGTGAAGTGTCTTCAGGGACTACTGGAAAAGTCTATCAGCATTGCGACCGGCATCCCAATTCCGGAGTTTAGAACCAGTGACTCAAAGGACACACAGAAGACTGGTTGATGGTAATCCGCAATATCGTCCCCGCTCACAAAAGCCGCTTGGCATTTGTTGAGCGGTTTTTGATACCTGAATTATCTGTAAATAAAAGCGACCCCTTTCGGGGCCGCTTTTTTCTAACCAAAATCTATAGACTATTCCTTCTCCAAAACAGCGTGAGTTGTCTTCTCGATCAAACGAGCCGCAACATCCTTGCCACCGAGGCCGAAGGCCAAACCGATAGCCAATGCGCCACCAGCGAAGACTGCTGTGAGGATCATTTGGATGAGTTGAGGAGCGATACCGAGAGTGATGAGGGCTGTGAGGATAGCGAAAATCCAGATAGACCACTTGGTGACGCGACCGAGGAGCTCGGCAGACTTGACGTGTCCAGCCTTGGCTGAAGCAACGATGATCTTCTGCAAAGCGCTGGCGACGACGACAGCGATCATAAGGATCAAGACCGCGACGATGACTTGAGGAATGTAATTAACTACCTCGCTCAAGAATACGTTGACCTGATCTAGGCCGAGGATGCCGAACGAAGCCATCAAGAATACAACGATGACGAACCACTTGACCAAAGCGCCAACGAAGAGCCCAGAGTTCAGGTTGTAACCTGCACGCTTGACTACATCTTCCATGCCTGCGCTCTTGAGTGCCGCATCGATCTTCAGAGCCTTGAAAATACTCTCTACCAACTTCTCTATGAGAGCCGCTAGGACCCAACCGATAGCGAAGATGATAAGAGCAATAATGAGTTCCGGTACAAAGCTAGCTACACCGTACCAGACACTCTCTAGTGAACGGGTGAAAACTACACCCCAACTGTCTATAAACATCATAGTATTATATGACTTAAATTAATAATAATGGTTGATAACCTTGTGTACTCAATATTATACCACCCCTAGCCTGTCGAGGAGGGCTACATGGGGATAGTCCAGAATATCCCTTACCAGACGGTCGTGGATACCCATACGGTATTCAAAATCCTGAGTTTCAAAGGCTGAATAGGCTATTTCCTTGCCTATCTCGGATTCCACCGTCTTTATGATGGTCTCTATCTTCGGAATGTTCAAATCATCCCCTACTATCAAGAGGTCCACTCTCGAATCCCAATTTTGTATGAATACTCCAGCCGCTATGATCAGTTTTACCTTGCCGATATTGGAAAAGCGCTTGGTCAATGACTCATCCGCCCTGATGCTGGCGACAGTGAGCAAGTTCTTCAAAGGCTCAAGGTAAGGGAATTTTTCATTCAAAGAGTAAGCGGCGCTTTTTGGGCCGCGACGTTTGCGGATGATATCGGCTTTGAGAAGAAGATTCAGCTCTTTTCCGACTGCCGAG
This sequence comes from uncultured bacterium, assembly GCA_963851055.1. Taxonomy (GTDB): domain Bacteria; phylum Patescibacteriota; class Minisyncoccia; order Phycocordibacterales; family PALSA-1337; genus C7867-002. The sequence goes on from CAWKMY010000005.1 coordinate 104,302, forward strand.
CTTTTGACTTTTGTCCGCAGAGCTATGTCACGCGTCGAAAAAGCCGTTGTTGCATTGAACAAAAACAGGCGAAGTAATTTTACTTTTGCGGTACTGCCGAAAATGGCGGTGAGAGTTTCCATAGTGGTTAAGTTAGAATCGATTATAACATAGGAAACATTCTGATGGCAGACCATCGCAGATGATTTTTCAGCAGAAAGGAGAAAGGCCTCCTGCAGGAGGCCTTTCGTGTCTGCTTTCAGAATTTTTCCTGTGCTACTATTTCAACTCCACCTTTCCACCAGCAACCTCGATAGCTTTCTTCATAGCTTCAGCATCTTCTTTCTTCACGCCATCCTTGAGGAGAGAAGGAGCGGCATCAACGAGGTCTTTGGCTTCCTTCAAGCCCAGGGCCAAAAGCTCTTTGACTGCCTTGATAACGGCGATCTTAGTAGCTCCGGAGGAGGCGAGGTGCACTGCGAAAGTGCTCTTCTCATCTGCTGCGGCTCCAGCGGCTGCCGGGGCGGCTACGGCTACAGCCTGGGCTGAAACGCCGAATTTCTTTTCGAGCAATTTGACCAGTTCCGATAGGTCTATGACGGACATCTTCTCGATGGTCTCGACTATAGACTTGAACTTTGCCGGGATCTCGACTGGGGTTACGGGAGTAGCGGGGATATTATTGGTTTCCATGGTAATTTCTGTTTACTTATTACTGTTTACTAATTACTTCTTACTTATTTGATCCAAGGCCATAACAAAGCCCTGAATAGGCGAATTGATAATATTTACGAACATGCCATGGAGAACATTGAGTGGAGGAATGGAGGCTATTACCAACATCTCGTCCTTATTCATGTACTTCGATTCAAAGACTCCGCCCACGATAGCGATCTGGTCTTTGTGCTTCTTCTGGAATTCATAGACTCCACGAGCCGGGGCCACCAAGTCCTTTCCATAGGCCAAACCGAATTCTCCGACCAATTCAGGCATAGTGCCGGCATATTTCTTGTCGGCCAGTGCCAATGCGGTCAAAGTCTTTTTGGCGACGAAGAATCCGACGCCGTCCTGTTTGAGCTTGCGGCGCATGGCTGTCGTGTCACCGACTCTGAGGCCGTGGACATTGACGAAGACCAATGACTTGGCATCCTTCATGATCACATCGAGCTTCTCTACGATCTCTTTCTTTTGTGCTTTTGTGCGGGCCATTTTATTATAACGATTTGTATTGTCGACCTTTATAGGCTGACATGAGGAAAATAGAGGTTACCTCGGAAGGTCTTATTGCTTGTCGCGCCAACTGGCGGATATGCGTGCCTTCTGTCTTGAGCCTTGTTGGCTAGGTTAGCATATCTATTCTTTAGCTGCAATATTGAGCTTTGTCTCACTCGAATTGCGAGACAAAATTATCGAACATATCCCCTACTTCTTGTTTGTCTGTGTCAGATAAGTTCTTAGACCGGCGGTGCTGCATATATTGGCCAATCTTATCGCTAAAATCATGCAGCTTTTTGAATTTACCTTTCTTGATCAGATCTTCTATGTGATCGATGCGGCTGCTGATGCCTTTGCAGAACTGATTTGTATTAGCGGCGTTGCCTGAACTATCGCCTTTGCCTGCTGGTTTAGCGACATTCGTATCAAATATGGTGTCGCAAGCCTTCCTCAACGATTCCCAATAAGCCGTCTTGTCCGTCGTGCTTCCCTGCTTAGCCTGAATATCCGGCACGCCATCGCCATCAACATCGATAGAGAGAGGTTGTATGGTCTTCATGAAAGTAGAGCTGGCAATACCAAATGGAATGCCGGGCGGAGTTGGAATATCAGTCGGGCTGAATTGGATAGTCGTCGTGGCTATAGTCAAGGGCGTCACCGGCAGGTCTGCGTATTCGGCGTGATCGAGAGTAACTCCACCGCGGATGCGATCGACATCGAATGTGAATGAGCCAACGGCCGTGCCATTCAAGACGACCGAATACTTCGTGCCATCGTCTGGTAATGATATATAAGTGTCATAATCCGTATCGTTGTGTTCGTCGACTCGGAATGAGCTTCCCGGTATTTGATTGTCGTAAGTCCTGAATACATCGGTCGGCATACCGGGTGGCGGCACAGTTTCGCCTGTATGATTTCCATGACTGTCATAAACTTGGGGTTGTATAGGTGAATGTGTGCTGACTTGGATATATGTTCTCTCCTTGCTGTAATCTAACGGACCGACGGTCACGCCGGGAATAGACATGAGGGCGCGCTCCTTAGCGGCGGCAGGACTGTCTTCGAGGATACCGCTAATGGCATTTTGAGCCGTCACTGATTCCAATATATTTCCGTGAAGTGTTCCTTTGACGCCTGGCGTCTGTAAATCGATGTTGGTCGTAGTGCCGTCATCATACGCGGCACTTCTGGTAACGACTGTGCCATCGCCCATATTGGTCTGTACGGTGTCGTGCGCAGGTGTTGGATTTTGCGCGGTGCTTCCCGTTGAAGCGTGATAAACGATGCCTTTCGTGGTCAATGCATTCCAGCCGACGACGGCCCACCTGGCTATATGAGCCGGCCAGGAGAATAGATCGAGTATGTTGTGCAAATTTCCGGCCGAAGCCATCAGAGCCTTATTACCTTCTATGGGACTTTCTGTATCGTCTGCGGCAGGAGCGGAGCGGATATTCTTCGAGTCGGTCATGAAGGATGACAAACTCGAAAAAGAAGAGATGCTCGAAGGATAGACGCCATTGTTAACGGTACGCGGCGTGGTTGAAGAGAATGTTATGACTGGACTCGCTGAAGTAAAATACATAGCCGAAGGCAGGAGCGAATAAGCGCTGGCCATATTTGCCCCCAGTTGCCGCGCCACGCTCTGCTTCAAAAGCCATCCGTCGGCCAATTCTTCGTCGTCGCCGTGAAGGATTCCACCGACGGCTTCCGGCGTGCCTAGATAAGGAACCGCTACCGAGATAACAGAATCGATTAGGTTGTCTTTACCCATATCGGCCAAAGTTTTAGTCAGATATTTCGCTACTAATCCACCGTTAGAGTGAGCGATGAGAGTCACCTTACCGGTCTTCGAGCTAGAAGCCATGTCGATCAATGTCTGGACTAGAGAAACGGTCGTCGTCGCTTTCTTTTCCGGCCCCGCAACCACCTCGGCGATCGGTTTGCGCCAATCATAGCCGAAGGCATTCCAATTATTGATCGAGCCTTTGGCCACCAAACCGTCGAGGAACTTCATGAAACTGCCATAGACGCTATAACCCCAGGCGCTATCTATAGCTCCACCGGAATAGACGGTTTTATCCGCGCTGGATCCGTCCGTATTCAGAAATAGTTTGCGTACATCGTCATTCCTATTCGGTTCCCAGAGCATATTCGGACTAGTGCCCGGTCCTATGCCTGAACCGAGTATGCCTTTTTCGTCCCTATAAAGGCGACTGGATTCGATCCCTGGCAAGAAAAGTATGCTTGAGCAACATTTGGGTTTGTCTGATGAACGAGTGGGATCGTGGTCGAGCCAAGGATTGTAAATGACAAGACCGGCAATCACACTCGATGATGCATTCAATGAAGAAGCGCCGGCAGAAGCATCCGTGATCGGCCCGTTCGCGCTTCCCCACCAATTATCGGCAGCCATAACCATACCGACCGGATCAGTCTCTGTGTTCTTTATGGCATCCGTAGAATTGTCCACAAATGAAGAACCGGAAATAGTCACGACCGCCGGTGGCAAAAGATTACCGGAAGCAATATCAGAATCTACTGCAATCGTTGCCGGGTGATTGTCCTCTGCACGCAAATCACTAGCGCCGAAACTGACATCGGCATCAGCTACTTGCAATGACTTATTCGCCGGCCAATCCATCATCAGGAATACCGGCGCGTATTTCTGAACCCAAATGCCGTAATTATTATTTTCTATCCTGCTGCTCTCGATATTTAATGTTCCCGACTGGATATAAATGCCTTGATTCGCGCCGGAAATGGTCGAACTGGAAATAGAGGCGTTGGAGCGCATGAGATACAGACCCTCTCCGCTGGAGTCGGGATAGATATCGGCGTATGAAATAGTAGCCGTGGCATTGCAGACGTTTATCGAGTATAAGCTTTTTACGGTTATGTGATTGTCCTGATTTCCATTCATCGTCAGAGAGCCGTATATCGATATCGACGGAGTATAATCCGGGTCAATGGCCGGATCGGCTTCGATGACTACGCCGGGATCGACCGAAAGGACCGCGCCGGAAGATACCGTGATCGATTCTTCGAGAATATATGGACTACTGCTAGCCGTCCAGAGAGCGCCATTGGCCACATCGGCGTTGAAGACATGCGTTTCGGCATGGGCGACCGCCGGAATGATCGTGAATACGGCCGGAATAGATAAGATCGCTATTAATAAAGACCAGGTACGCTTGATGATTGTATGCATATGATAGTAAATGAGCTGATAATGCCCACAGACTATCAGATGGAGATAAAGAAACGCTCAAAAAGAAATCAAAAAACGCCTAATTTTTGATAAAAAATCGCCTAAGATTTTACGAAACCCTTATTTGAACAGGCCGGCAGCCTGCTCGTCCAGCGAGCCGCCCCATTGGCCGACTATATAGAGGATTAGAAATGCCAGCCCCAGGATGCATATAAAGCCGATGAAGAATTTAAAGAAATTCCGGTCGAAAGGGTTGACCATATCGACACTATTATACCACAGAGTGTTTCTCGACGGTCTTGACCGATTCTTAGGCGGATTTTGAGCGAAAATTAGGCGTTTCTTTATCAAAAATTCATCGTTTCTTTATCTCGGTCTGATATGGTTTATAGATGCCGGAAAATAATCCAATGAAAAAGATTAGGAAATATGTTCATGAATTCTATGGTTCAAATCCCAGTAGTAGGATATACGGACGCCTCGATGCTGAAGAAGACGAGGCTCTGCTAGTCATATGCATGCTAAGCGGAGCAATGAAGAAAGTCTTCAACGCGTTTTACAGAAGTGCCGGGAAGTATAAGAAGATGTTTTGAACGAAAAATTTCCCGACCTCGTTCCTGGAGGGGCGGCATATCCCTCATCGAGCGCCCTTTCGGGTGTCCGCAGTGAACGCCTTTCTGCCGTCAGAAACGAGATCGAGAAACTTTTAAAGGTACGGCGTAATATTAGCAAATGGAGAACACCTGTCAAATCCCCCTGATTCAAGAGATTCCTAGTGCCGGGACCGACTACTCCTATAGGCGAGAGACTGTGAGCCTTCTGATAAGCCTCTACCGCCATCTTGGTCACGGGGCCGAAATAGCCGCTAACCGGGCCGGAGAAGAATCCATCGGCTATCTTTTTTCAATCTCTTTCATTTCTTTCCTTCGTCTAGAATCAACAATTTTTAGATCTTCTTCTGGCTTGATAGATTCAGGTTTTATTCCTCTATTTAATAATGCCTGCCTGGTTTCTCGGCTATTTCTCACTACCTCTATATTCATTGCTTCTTTGCCTTGGATATTCCTCTCTTTGATATTGTGATCAGTCATAGCTAGCGCGAAATCCTTGGCTTTCAATTCAACATGACTGTCAAAATCAGCCAATGATCTTCCGGAAGAAATCCCTCGTATCTTTTTTAATTGACTTGTCCCGATACCACCATAAAGCGCCTCGATGTGCTTGTTTTTGAAAGTTGCAAATTCAACAGGAAGCTTTATCCCGCGATGATACACGGTTGACTCGATTTTTGTCTCTGTTTCTTTCAAGTTTGCCCTGGTTTCGAGTCTTTTTGTTTCCCTTTCCCTTTGCTCGAGTAATTCTTGCTTTCGTGTTTGGGTGGCAAAATATGTCTGAGCAAGAGCAATCTGAGGCTTTCTAGGGTCGCCATTTTGAGCAATAAGATAGCAAGCATAACGAGTCAGAAATACATCTTCTATTTTGCGTCGGGCACCGGATCCAGTCGACACCAATTTGTCGGCGCCGACAAAATGGTCTGGGATAGATTGACCGCTTGTTTTACAGGCCGTCTTCGCTCTTTCTATCGCTTCCGTAAACATGCGCCAGGTCGTGTAACCTAAATAAGGCATCAAGTCTCGCGCAGACCAAAATTCGGTCATTTGCTGATCATCTGATGTCTTTCTTATTGATTCGAGATTCTGTTGAATTATTGTTAATGATTTATCCATTTGAATAAATACATTTTATCAACTAGAATCATCTGGTCAATATTGTAAAGATATTATTTTTGTTCTGTGGTTTTAAAAATTCCTCATATCCCCCTATTCAATAGCTCCCTCGTCCCCGGTCCAACCACGCCGATCGGATCTAGGTTGTGAGCTTTCTGATAAGCCTCGACGGCCGCCTTGGTCACGGGGCCGAAGTAGCCGCTGACCGGGCCGGAGAAGAATCCGTCAGTGAGCAGGCGCTGTTGCAGGGCGGTGACATCCGGATTGGAGACATTCATGGCAGTCAGCCCTTGGTAGAGATAATTATCGAAGGAGTAGGAGCCGGCGGAAGTGGTCGCGGCGGAAGACACCGTGGAAGAAGTATTGGCATTCGGCACGCAAGTCAGGTTGGCGGGACAGGCGGAGGAAGTGATCGTGGTGGTCGTATTGGGGTTTGTGATTGTGTTTGATGCGGTTGAGGCTGGTGCGTTGTTGCCGATAGAGAAATATGTCTGTCCGATGAGCCCGGAAGGATTGGTATACG
>CAWKMY010000006.1:0-213759 GCA_963851055.1 uncultured bacterium
AATTTGCGGCAGTTTTTACTTGAAGTTCGAACATTTTTCATGGAAAATCCTGACTTCTAATTGCGTCTCGCTCCGCTCGACGCTAGGAGAGGGCGGACGGAAGCCTGGGGGTTTGGGGAAAGGATTGCGTCCGCCCTCACTATTTGTTTTTTGGCCGCGCCGCCCTGCCATTTTTTCGCGCGGTGGTAAGGGTAATTGTGCGTTGCGGTAAAGATATGTTGTGCTATTATATTTCATGTAACTAGGTAATTTTTATTTTCGCGCGGTGGTAAGGGTAATTGTGCGTTGCGGTAAAGATATGTTGTGCTATTATATTTCATGTAACAGGTAATTTTTATATGGATTTTTATCCTAATTTTTTGAATATTTAATATGAAGCATGAACTACTCTCTCTCTCTCTCGTAAAACAGCGCTAAGGCTGTTGATTGTACCTGTTGCCTTACTGGCTTTTTGTTTGTGTTTATTTGCTTTGTTTTTTAAAGCCGAGAACGCTAGAGCGGCCGCCACTGTCATCTTTCTGACGAACACATCGGCTACCACATGGTCGGTTTTCTCATTGGATGAGTAATGTCAATACCATAGAAGTGATAGGCGGCGGCGGTGCCAGTAAAACGGCGCTCCTTCATCACAGACTGGCGCCGGCGGGGGTGGAGGTGCATACTCAAATATATCCGATCTAACGTTGACACCCAATGCCTCTGTAAATATAAACATTGGTGCTGGTGCATCTAGCGCAGGGGGCACCGGTGGCGATACGTGGTTCAACGGAGCATCATTGGCTGGGTCATCGGTTGGAGCAAAAGGTGGTGGAGGTGGTTCTGGCAGTTCCGCGGGCGGAGCCGGAGGTGCTACTAGCACTAGCATTGGTACGATAAAATATGCAGGCGGGAGTGGTGGTAATGGCTTTGGTCATTGTGCAGGCGGTGGCGGTGGTGGTGCTGGCGGTCGAACGGGCCTGGAGCACAGGCGGTAATGCTAGTTCTGGGAGCGGTGGAAATGGAGGCGGTGGGGGTGGCAACGGTAATCCAGGGCAATCGTCAACGTCAGCCAACGGCGGGAGTGGTGGCGGTAATTATCTTAACTCTGGCGGAGGAGTTGCTGGCACGTCGACATCTCCGAATGGAGGTAATGGAACAGCTGGTGGCGGAGGTGGAGGCGGATATAATACTGACGGTGCTCAGACTACTGGCGGTAATGGTGGCACGGGGACCGAATGGGATTCCACCCACGGTTCTGGCGGTGGCGGTGGAGATGGATATGTTCCGGGAAATGGCGGACTCTACGGCGGCGGAGGTGCCGGCAGCAGTTGCCATTCTAATAATTTCAGCACGGGAGCGCAAGGGATCATTGTCATAACGTATACTCCATCTAGTCAAATCTCATTGCCTACCGTTACCACGGCCTCTCCGACATCAATCGCTAGCTCCACAATGACGCTCAATGCCAGCATAACTCAAACGGTGGCGCCCCAATCATCCAATCTGGTTTTGCCTACGGCACATCACCAACTCTCACAACCGTCATAGCCACTACCACTCTAGGTTCTCAAAGCGGCAGTACTTTCAGTCAAAGTATTAGTGGTCTTACACGGAATACAACATATTACTTCAGGGCTTACGCCGCGAATTACACCGGCACATCGACAGGAGCGATTCTTTCGACAACGACAACGCCGTGGTCAGCTCCCGGCCAACCTACTTCTGTGTCCGCAGTAACTTCGTCTCCCAACCAAGCTACCGTCTCGTTTACTACTTCCGCTTCGAATGGTTCACCTATACTCTACTATCTCGCTTCATCTTCCCCAGGCAATTTCACAGGCATATCATATTCCGGATCTCCTGTAGTAGTTTCTGGTCTTACCAATGCTGTTAGCTATACTTTCCAAGTATATGCCGTAAACTCACTCGGCACGAGCACGCCATCCTCGGCTTCAAACGCAGTAACACCACAGGCAGCCTCTCTCCCCCTCATTATATATCCCTATACCATATCTTCAGGCAATCCTAACGCTTCATCAGCAACTATCAACTTCAATACAAATATCGCAGGAACCTCTACCATTAACTATGGTTTAACAGCATCATATGGCACAGCTTCAGCTAGTCTCATATCTACCACTAGTCATTCCGTACTTCTGACAGGACTATCTGCTAATACCACTTATCACTATCGAATCGCCGCCTACGATTCTAATGGAGATATCGCCACCTCATCGGACCAAACTTTCATCACTGTCGTATCTTGCAACTACTATGTCGACTCCATAAACGGCTCTGATTCTAATCCTGGTACAGATGCTAGTGTTCCAAAACAGAACTTGCTGTCTGTACCCGCGGTGTCTAATGGAGCGACTATATGTCTACGAAGAGGATCAACTTTTACTGATTCTCTATATGTTGGTTTATCAAGCCCAATCAACAACGTCACTGTCCGCGACTATGGCCCCGCCAACTTGCCAAAACCAGTGATCGACAACAGCGCTGTTATAGCCTCAAGTTCGTGGAGTCTCGTATCAGGAACTTCCAACCTCTATCAAGTCACTGTTTCCGGACCAGGGACTGTAAATACGCCGTATGGTTCAGATTCGCACAGCAATATTTGGATAAATATCTGGGAATGTAAGAGTGCTCCATGCGTCGGGCCAGCTCTCGGTGGAAATGATAACAATCTAAACATACAGAATAGCCAAGCCTTAGCCAGCTCTACCCCTGGGAGTTACTATATCGCCGGTGCCCCTGGAGGTAATCCACCTTCTAACCAATCAAGTTTCACCATATACATGAGCCCGTCTGATGGCACTAGTCCCATCACTAACGGCTATGCTTATACCTATAGCGCCCGTTATGCCGGACTCTATCTTTACGGTAGTAATGATACCGTAATAAATATTGTTTCAAAGAAGAATGCCTTTAATGATGGCAGTATTGTTCAAGGGGGTCCTAATGGGGGTAGTCCGACTTTCAGCGGTATTGAAGCTGATCAAGGGGGGAAACATAACATGCTTTGTTCCAGTGGTTGTACAGTAAGTGATTCTAGTTTTAACGATGAATATTATGGATACTACGGTAATATGTTGGTTGTTTTTGACAGTACCGGCGGACAATCCAAACCCTTCACCTGCAATAATTGTAGTTTCATTGACGGTCTCAATGAAGGACACAATCAATCTGCTTTTTACACTCATGCAGGTTCAGGACCCAATGCCGTAAGTTCGTTAACTTTCAATGGTGTCTTAATAAAAGGAGATGTATCTGATAATTTTGGTGGCATCAGCGGTAGTCTCACTACCGGTCCGGCTAACATAAATGGTCTTCTTTGCGATAACATCTCCACTTGTCTTGCAGCTCCGACAGGGTTGAGCACAAATGTTGCTGGATCAAAATTTATTAATTCCGTAACATCGCTCAATAGCACTTTTATTAATTTTGGTGGCGATAATTCCTCGCTTTCTTTGGCGTCGAGCTCGTATTGCGGTAGTGCTCAAAATGCGGCAGTTTATGCCAATGCCAATAATCTGTCTATAAGCGTAGCGACAAGTACATTCTTCATGAAGACCACTGGAGGTGCTCTTGGAACTGGCGGTGGCAGTAGCTATCTCCATGTCAATAACTCTATATTTGACAATGACGGAACAGTTGGTAATGCAGTAATCGGAGCAAACACTAACCAGTATGTCGCCGACAATAATGTGTTTACACCAAATATCCAAAGCTGGTTTTTTAATAGTGTTAAGTATACGAATCTATTTGCGTGGCAGTCTACAACCAGTCAGGATGTGAATTCAGTGACCTCTCGGGCTGATGTTGCGGCAGCCACCACGACCGCCTGCACCATCCCGACCTTTACTTTTAGTGGTCCTTCGAGCGGTAATGTGAACGGCGCATCTTCCAACTTTACCATTACTCCAAATCTGTCTTTCACGGGTACTACAACCATCAACATGACAGGTTCCGGAAGCGCTGGCCTTACCCCGATCACTCTCACTTTCAACAATTCAACTTCACCCCAAACATTTAATATAACTCCGACGGCAACTGGTACCATCACATTGACTCCATTTATAAGTACTGCCAGCACAATGCCATCCTTCGAGCCCCCTTTGCCCCTTTCATATCTTTCAGCTACCACTACTCCAAGCGCTCCGTATGGTCCTGTTACCGCGACGGCGGGCAATACTACCGCTACGATACTTTTCTCCGCTCCAGCCTCAAACGGAGGTCTACCCATCACTAGTTATACTGTTATTTCATCTCCTGGTAATATCTCTACTACTACAACTTCCACTACAGTTACAATGACGGGTCTCACCAACGGACAAGCATATACTTTTACTGTGACTGCCACCAATGCGGCTGGAACAGGCCCAGGCTCAAACTCCAATCAAGTTACTCCATTCACCATTCCAGGCGCTCCGACCGGTATCATCGCAACAGCCGGAAATACCGTGGCTTCCGTCACCTTTACAGCTGCCCCGAACAATGGTTCACCCATCACCGGCTACACAGTCTTTTCCAGTCCTGCCGGAGGCACTGACACAAACGTCGCTTCAACCACTCTTACACACCTCATTACAGGTCTCACCAACGGTCAGTCATACACCTTTACTGTCACCGCAACGAATATCGCCGGTACTGGAGCCACTTCGACGGCCTCGAACTCGATCACTCCTTCCACCGTTGCTTCAGTCTCCACAAATTCTACGACCAATATCTCCACGACTACCGCGACCTTGAATGGTTCCATCCTTTCGACCGGAGGATCCGACGCCTCGCAGACAGGATTTGCGTACAGCACAGATTCGAACTTAGTGACCTCTGTATCCACCACAACTTCTGGCGCAAAAACAGGCATGGCTTCGTTCTCTAATGACATCGCCAATCTGATTCCTAATCAGACTTACTATGTCCGCGCTTACGCTGTCAATGTCTCCGGCACAACCACGGGCTCTATCCTGTCATTCCTCACTCTGCCTCTGCCTCCTGCCGTATCCACCATCTCCGCCGCCGGTGCTTCAGCCAACTCTATCAGCGTTTCAGGCAATATCACAGCAACCAACGGCGTCAATGCTTCATCCGAAGGCTTTGTCTACGGCACGACTGGATCCTACGGAGCGACGACAACCATTGCCGGCTCATCATTCGGAACGGGTGTGTTTAACGCAACGATAAGCTCTCTTGCTTGCGGCGCCCTCTACCATGTAGCCGCTTTTGCCGTGAATACCGGAGGCACAACCTACGGCTCGGATGCTACGACTACCACAGCCGCTTGTCCTGTAACCCCAACTGTCACAACTCCGACAATCTCTGTTTCTTCTTCCGGTGGCTCCGTTTCCGCCTCGACCCTGGCTTCGATCCTTGCTCCAGGACCAGCCACTACTGCGTACCTCAAATCATTGATGAACGCTCTTGTCCCAGTACAGGGTTGTCCTATCGGATTCATCTGTAAGCCAAAGACAACGACCAAAAACCAGGAGACAATAACCAAACAGACTCTGGTTAACAATCCTCAAGCTCCTGTTATCACATCAGCAACTTTCACTAGATCCATCCAAGTTGGCGCTACCGGCAAAGACGTCAAGATCCTACAGAAATACTTGAATTCCCAAGGCTACACAATAGCCACTACAGGCCCCGGATCTCTCGGACATGAGACCGACCTCTTCGGCAACTTGACCAAACAAGCCCTCAAAACTTTTCAAAAAGCGCATGGCCTTCCTGCAACTGGATTCTTTGGGCCTCTCACTCAAAAAGTGGTGAATTCAACGATGAAGTAATGCACTATTCTGGCAATTTTATATGAATGACCAAGATATATCTAGCGAGCCAGTTTCTGACCAACCAACGGGTTCTGATACCCCAAATACGCCTCCAGAGGCCCCAGAATCGTCTACAAACGATCCAAGCCCTGTTCCTGTAGAAAGTCAAAATCCACCTATAAATCAGTCAGAGAGCGAGGCACCGGAAGAACCAATTTCTGCTCCAAATGAGTCAGAAGCTCCGGTTTCTGAACCAACTCCTGCAACAGATGAACCGCCAATTTCCGAACCAATTCAACCAGCTCCAGCTCAATCCGTACCTATTTCAGTGCCGACGCCACAAACTCCGACAGCTCCACAAACTCAACCGTCGGCGCAACAGAACCAGACTAGCTTCATTCGCGCGCTTCTAGCCAAGGCAAACGCCAGACTTCTATCAAACCGACAGAAGAAACTCGACAATCTTATGCTCTTGGCGCAAAAGAAAGGATTTATCACTAACGAACAAGCTCAAGATCTTTTGCATTGCTCCGATGCTACAGCAACTAGATATTTATCAAAACTTGTTCAGCAAGGAAGACTGAATCGTACAGATGGTTCACACTGGGTGAAATATATTTTTGTGCGCTGAATTTTGCGGATCAAATGGTGGAATTGGGCCTTAGGGATTTCTGAATTTCTTTCACTTACTTTCAACCGAGAAGCGGTCGATTTCCGCTTCTCACCATCTGTCTCCGAGCGGATGTCTGTTACGGCGAAGCACCCAGCGGTCGCTTTGAGTGACGGCTGGGGTTTCCGTGCGAAGCCGCTCGGACATCCGCGAGACTGACTCTGTTAAAACGGAAGTGGGCCGCAGCTTCGAGTCACCGGATTTTCATGCTAGAATAATCTTGCGGTTCAGATGGTAAAGCCGCTTGCGGATCAAATGGTGGATTTGAGCCGTAAGGTTTTCTGAATTTCTTTCTTCCTCAATACCCGCGCGAAAAAATGGCAGGGCGGCGCGGCCAAAAAACAAATAGTGAGGGCGGACGGAATCCTTTCCCCCAAACCCCCAGGCTTCCGTCCGCCCTCTCCTAGCGTCGAGCGGAGCGAGACGCAATTAGAAGTCAGGATTTTCCATGAAAAATGTTCGAACTTCAAGTAAAAACTGCCGCAAAAAAAATGTCCCGAGGCTTGTACCACGGGACTTGCTGAAACCTAGAAAATCATCTCTCGGGATCGCCCATCATTTCTTCGCTGACTTGGACGATCACTTTACGGATGACACCACTTATGACCTCCACTTCGTCTTCTGCGAAGAAGAAACACTCGCCACGCTTGGGATAGCCAAGCTTTTTCCACCAAGCTTTCGCGCGAGACATATTCTTCCCAAGAATTGCAATAGCCAAATTCTGTGGAACACTGAAACCATCACGATTTTGGTTAACTTCCTTACCGCTCAAGACGCCACGGTCAAGGCCTGCGTCTGGAGGACCTAAAAATGGATGACAAGGTAAAGTGAGACCAACCCACGCTCTGCGAAGAACCCATGGCGCTTCACCATCAGGAACTCTGATAATTTTTATCAGCCCAGTCGCTCGACTTTTTTTCATATATTTCCTTTTGTTAGTTCTTTTTCGTTTGTCTACATATTACTCATAATATAGATAAAAACAAGGATTAAATCGGATAAAAAAAGCGACTGAATCATCAGCCGCCAGATAAAACTTGTTTTGCCTCAAGGCGTGCCCGCTTAGCCTTCTCAGTGCATCCGTCTTTGAGAGAATAAAATGCCAATTGGACCGAGCCGATGATAAGAAAGATGCCCCAAGCACACATCAAGATGGTATAAAAACCTGAGACAAGTATGTTCTCGAACAGACGGCTAACGTATTTCATAAGTTTCCTTTGATTCTAAATTTGCTGTAACCCGCCATTCGTTAAACTATCACTTCTTGGATATTAGGGCAACCACACTTATAATAGCCCTATGGCCCTAACTATAGACATACCAGTCTCTGAACAATTCCGCATCACCCCTATACAGAAAGCCGCGCTCGCCAAGCTCGGCATCCGGACTATCCACGACCTCCTCTATCACTTCCCTGTGCGTTATGGCGACACGGCCGAAGCTAGGAACATAGATTCGCTCAATCAAGGTGATACAGCTGTGATATTCGGCAAAATAACAGGCCTCAAGGCCAGCAAAGGATTCAAGACGCATATGACCATGGCCACTGCCACAGTCGAAGATGAGACTGGTTCCATAGGTTGTGTCTGGTTCAATCAGCCATACATAGCCAAGATGATGCCGGAAGAAGCGCTCGTGAGGATAGAGGGGAAAGTGTCTCAAAAACGCAAGAAGTTAGATCCGTCAGCTGGCGGAGGCAGTTTGGAGCAAGGAGAGGGCGCATTATACTTCTCCAACCCAAAAATCGAAGTCGTCGGCAAACTCCCGACAGGTGTAGGCGATTCCCTGTTCGGCGCAGATGGCGAAGCCCATACTCTCTATCCTGTATATCCGGAATCTCGCGGCATCACATCGAGTTGGATATATCACGCCATTCAGAAAATATTCAAAAGCGGAATATTAGAGGATGTCACTGACACGTTACCCGGACATATTTTGGTCAAATACCATTTGCCAAGCTTGAAGACTGCCCTCGTCTGGATACACACACCATTAAAGCGTGACGATGCCCTCTCAGCTCGCAAGCGTTTTTCTTTTGAAGAAATATTCACCATACAGCTCGGCAAACAACAGATTCGCCGCGCCTACGAAGCTCACCCGGCTTTCGCCGTAGAGACTGATGACGCTCATGTGCAGGAATTCATCCGCCGCTTTCCATTCACGGCCACTGCAGCCCAAAATCGCGCTGTCAGCGTCATCATAGAAGATATGCGCCGTGACCATGCCATGTCTCGGCTCCTCGAAGGCGATGTCGGCTCCGGCAAAACAGCTGTGGCCGCGGCGACTGCTTATGGCATTATAACTTCTAGGCCGGCCAAAGGGACTCTCGGTAGGCTACAGGTTGCCTACATGTGCCCCACCGAAATATTGGCCACTCAACAATTCGAATCGTTCATACAATACTTTTCATACATGCCTATACAGATAGGACTCATCACTGGCTCCGGCTGCAGGAAATTTCCTTCAAAGATAAATCCAAAAGGCTCGACCGACGTATCGCGTGCGCAATTATTGAAATGGGTGGAAAGCGGCGACATCCACGTTCTAGTCGGCACACATGCTCTCATCCAGAAGTCGGTCAAATTCAAAAACTTAGCTTATGCCATCATCGATGAGCAACATAGATTCGGCACAGCCCAACGCGCGGCGCTTATAAGGAAGAATTCGGCTTCTGCAGTCGTACTGCATTCAAATACGACACCAGCTTCACTGGCTCCACATTTACTTTCCATGACCGCTACACCGATCCCGCGCACGCTCGCTCTGACAATGTATGGTGACCTAGACCTAACTTTACTTGATGAATCCCCAGCTGGCCGTAAACCAATAATAACTGAATTGGTTCTGCCAAATGGCCGTGAAGAAGTCTACAACAAAGTCAGACGCGAATTGGCCGAAGGCCGCCAAGCTTATGTCATTTGCCCTAGAATAGATGAGCCAGATCCAGACAAAGAATTAGCCCTGAATGCAAAGTCAGTCAAAGAAGAAGCTAAACGTCTGAAGAAGTCGGTCTTCCCCGAATACACGATCGACATATTGCACAGCCGGATGTCACCGAAGGATAAAGACGTCATTATGGCTGACTTCAAAGAAGGTAAAATAAAAATCCTCTGCGCAACATCTGTCGTCGAAGTTGGCGTGAATGTACCGAATGCTACAGTGATTTTGATTGAAGGTGCCGAGCGCTTTGGTCTGGCCCAACTACATCAATTGCGTGGTCGCGTCATGCGCAGTACGCATCAGGCGTATTGCTACGCATTCACTGAAACCAATTCCGTCAAATCTATCGAGAGATTGAAGGCGCTACAAAACGCAAAAAATGGTTTTGAATTAGCAGAGCTCGATCTGGCCCAGCGCGGTTCCGGTGCTCTAGCCGGCTTACGCCAATGGGGCGTCTCCGACATCGCCATGGAAGCTTTGAGGAATTTGAAAATGGTAGAAGCCGCTCGCACGGAAGCTGTGCGTCTCATCGAAGAAGACGCCGATTTATCCCGCTATCCTGACCTAAAGAAAGAAGTAGAGATGCGGAAAAAGGATATGCATTTTGAATAGACTCGTTTAGTGTCCGCCCTCTTGGATTCGAACCAAGGACCCTCGAGGTATAAGCTCGATGCTCTAACCAACTGAGCTAAGGGCGGGAACTACGCTTTCTAGCCAAAACAGCTAAGGGCGGGGATTGAAAACGTACTAACAGAAAATACCACAAAAACGATTCTTAGGCGAATTTTTATCGAATCTTAGGCGTTTTTTGATTTATTTTTGAGCGTTTCTTTATCTCGATATGATACGTTATTAATATGAACAAATTCATCAAACGTTTTTCAGAATGGATACCAGTCAAAGCAGATCTGGACAAAAAAGATCACGTACCGCCGTTATTCAAGGAACGGGAAGTTTGGTGGTGTTCCGTAGGGGAAAATGTCGGTGTAGAAATAAGCGGTAAAGGAGATCGGTTCAGAAGACCAGTTCTTATTCTTCGTAAATTGGACTCATTCACTTTCATTGGAGCTCCATTAACCAGGACAATGAGAATCGGCAGCTGGTATGAACAGGTAATCTTACGAGGGAAAGTTAACATTGTCATTGTCGGCCAAGCCAGACATTTCGACTACCGGAGAATGGACAAGATCATAGGTACAATCACTAGTGATGACTTCAGAAAGACTTACGACTCATTTCTAAGGTTATTCTTGGAAAATAGATCACCCGCCTCGGATGAAGCGGGTGGACGTGGCGAATGCCAAATATGACAGTATGATATCACTCAAAAAACTGGCGTCAAGTTCCTGAAACGAAAACCTACACCACCTTCACCCGGCTTTTTGGCGTAATCCCATTGGCTACAAGAAGCGCCTCATACTCTTCCCTCTCTATTGTTTCAGTCTCTATGAGACGTTTGGAAACGGCTTGGAAAGCTTTCTTGTGCTCATTCAGAGCCTTTATAGCACGCTCGCGACCTTCGGTCATTATCTTGGAGACTTCGGAGTCGATGAGAGTGCCGACTGTTTCAGAATAATCCTTGTCGGCCACACCCATGCCGAAGAGCACACGGCCTTGGGCCGACTCGAGAGCTATCGGTCCGATCTTATCCGACATACCATAACGAGTGACCATATCACGAGCCAGAGCTGTCGAAACTTGGAGATCGTTCGATGCACCAGTGGTAATGTCGCCGAATATCATATTCTCCGCCACATATCCGCCGAGGGACATGGCTATGTCATCTAGGAATTCTTTGCGCGACTGGAGACGGCGCTCTTCGAATGGCAGACGCAGTGTGTAACCTGCGGCGCGGCCACGTGAAATGATGGAAATCTTATGAACCGGATCGGCATTCGGTAATACAGAGGCAACAATAGCGTGTCCGGCTTCATGATATGCGGTAATCTCCTTTTCTTTCGGTGAAAGCACGTGACTCTTCCTCTCTGGGCCGAGCATAACTTTTTCAATAGAACGGATGAGATCGAATTGGCCTATGGTCTTCCTGTCTTCGCGAGCGGCGAGGATAGCAGCCTCATTCATGAGCGAAGCCAGATCAGCGCCGGAGAAACCAGGGGTGCGCTCTGCAACTATTCGCAGATTCACATCTTCAGCCAATTGCTTCTTTGCAGTATGTATTTTCAAAATAGCTTCACGGTCTCCCCTATCAGGCAAATCTATAGTGACGCGCCTATCGAAACGGCCCGGACGTAGAAGCGCCGGATCGAGAACATCAGGCCTGTTCGTAGCGGCCATGACTATGACTTTCTGATTTTGCTCGAAGCCGTCCATCTCTGTGAGTATTTGGTTCAATGTCTGTTCGCGTTCATCGTTAGCTCCGCCCATGCCTCCCCCGCGAGCACGACCAACAGCATCTATTTCATCAACGAATATGATGGCCGGTGCTGATTGCTTGGCTAGATTGAAGAGGTCGCGCACACGTGATGCACCAACGCCGACGAACATTTCCACGAATTCCGAGCCGGATATCGAGAAGAAGGCTACACCCGCTTCGCCCGCGACTGCGCGAGCAAGCAGGGTATTATGATTGATATATCCATTGGCTACGAAATTATGCGTATTAGGAACGGTAAGATCATATACGCGGGCTTTTCCAGAACGAATCTCTTCTATTTTTGAGAAAAAGAACTGACCGGACGACAGATGCCGTAGATGCTGAACCTGCGAGGAAGCAGCGATACTTGGAGAGAGAGTGATCACGCCATCGATAAATGACGTCATACCGGACAGAGACGGCGTACGCTCGCCATTTATATAACGCTTAACATTCTTATACAGGGATTGGCTGTAAAATTCCCGATTGAGAATCTGCGTCGTATAACCCAAGCTGGTTGTCCATACAGATCTGATAAGGCCACCCTGGTGTGGTACGAGATTGATATTGGTATTCCTCTGTCTTGCGCATGATCGCTCTAGCGCTTGCCTCTTACGAACGACCTCAAAACCAATAGTATCCCTATAACGAGTGACAAAATCACCATACACAGCGACGTAGAATTGCAACTTGCCGTTATACTTTTTCTTTCGTTCATACTTCCTGGCCACAATGCCAATGTTGAGCAATAGCACATGGACCATGTCTATCAGTTCTCGGCTAGCACTCGATAGACTGACCGAGCCATTAGGCTCAATGCAACCGTCAGTGTCGAAAAGGCCTTTTAAAAAGGCGACCACCGTAGCTGTCGGAGAAAACAGGATCGTTTCCGGCACCGTTTTGAATTCGGCATATGTTTCTCTAAGCCCGAGACTGATCAATGTCCGTTTAGCTTCTATGTTTCTAAGTTCGTAATCATACGGGCGAGAAGTCGTCTTCTCGAATTTGACGCCGAAATGAGACTGCGTCACGGCCTGGACTTTATCCAAGATCTCATGATCGGCCGTGGTCAAACAGACCCGATTTTTCACCGTCATGCATCCATCGCCGACGAGAACGCCCAGCGTATATGCCATATCCGGACTGACGCTCTCTCGTTTACCGGACATCCCGGTGGAAGCGCTTATCACCGCGCAATCACCGCGCTCGAGCTCGGCGAGCTTTTTGAATTTGAATTGCCCGGTCTCTTTATCGACGGTGATGATCGGATGTTCCGGAGTGCCTTCGATCTTGAATCCGGATTCCGTGCGGATCTTCTTCGTCTCCTGAATGCCCAAATCATACCAATGACTGGCTTCGGCCTCTTCAAAAGAGGTCGATACGGGATTGTAGGAGACTATTTTGACGCCATGCGCGCGACCATCTGCGTCCACCGCGAAATATTTCGGAATATCTGAAATACGCATCATTCCCTTGTTTGTTGGAATCAGAGAATCTCCAGTAATGCACTTTCCCGTTCCGGGCGCGCCCATGAGCAAAACTCCTTTCGGTATCTCCGCGCCTATATCAATAAATTTCTTGGGATTTTTCAGGAAGTCCACGATCTCGGACAATTCCTGCTTGGCTTCTTTGGCTCCGGCCACGTCTTTGAAAGTGACTTTGACTTTCGCGTCATTCGGCATAGTTATGCGCGCCTTTGACTGTCCGAAAGACATTACCTGCATGCCAGCTCCGCGCATCTGGCGGGTGATCATCCAGATGAAGATGCCGAGCAATAAGAGCGGTATAAGGAATGGAGCCAATTGTTCGAACCAATAAGTGAAGCCGGAAGGCTGGGCCACGGTGATGGTAGTCGAAGCGAGCTCCGCCGGGGTGACGCCGAAACGGGTCAGACTATCCGTGAGCGATGCGTCAACTTCTCTTTGGGCTATTTTTGTTGTCTTATCGGCGTATACGGCAATGACCTGCGTGTCTTGGATGGAAATAGAAGTGACCGTTCCCTTCTTTATGTCTGCAGCCAAAGTCGAGAGAGCTATCGGTGTGGATGTGTCCGGCTTGCCGGAGAATTCCGAATATAGGCCGACGATCAAGAGAAATGCCAGAAAGACCATGGCGACGGTATTGAGAAAATTCAACCGTGGCGCACGCATATTGCCTTTTTTGTTCCGCCCATTATTGCGACCATTTTGGCGGCCCTGTTGAGGCGGTAATCCAGTGGGATTCATAGGAGTTGATTATATAGGCAAGCGAGGACATATAGCAACTGGTAGCCGTTAAATGAAAGAATGCCTTACATATAATAAAAAATGGACGCTACCGACTGGGCGCGTCCAAATAAGAAAAGTCAATTCAAGTAGGTGGTTTACGTGTTCCCACACGGATAAGAGCAACGGGCAAAGCGACAGTTGGAGGCCGACGCCTATGTGCGGATAATTCGTCTGGAGGCGTAACTGTAGGTATTCGTAATTTTTTCTGCCTCACCTCTTCTTGCATCATTCGTTCTGAAAGAGGCTCAACTGCAGTATCAATCAAGCCCGCGCGTTTTAAGAGATCCTCATCGGGTGTGAATTGGCCGGGATCCCAAATGTGACGCAATGCCAATTGGTCCCATCTGAATAGTTTCACTGAACCTTTCTTGACACATTCTGCATGTCCGCACACCTTATCCTCGCAGTCATTGAGGGTCCGCGTCAGATAAAATCTACCATACCACTTTGGTGGGTGATTGGATGAGGCATCGATCATCTGATGCCTTCTCACTGTCGGACCATGGCATTTTTTACAAGCGCGTTCTTTACGTTTTTTGACAACGTGACGTTTGCGCAAGTAAATAAAGATGCAGGTAACAACGATAATAACGACGGCTAACACAAAAATATAGATCATCTAATCATTCCTCCTAATGTTTTGTTTTTTCAACAGTTAATATTCAAAGTTCATTGCAGAGACTACCAGAGATAAGCATAAACGTCAAACCCGCACAGTCTTGTACTAGCTGGGCGGGTATAGAGATCAAATGATCTCTGGAAAAATCGGCTCCGAACCGCACCACCAGCGCGGTCCGGAGCCATGGGATTAGCTCCCATATCTGTAGGTGAACGAGGTTTATACGCCTTTCACGAAGGCGCTCAGAAGGGCGACGCGGCCATTGGGGGGCGCTGTCCAGCTCGCGTCGCTAAGCAAAACCTCTATGCCAACCCTAAACGGACAGCGAAAGTAAAATCAGTTAGCGACTATTCTAGGGGAAAATATAGCATATGTGGTTTTTGGGCGCAACAAAGTATCCTATGGCGTCGTGATGATAAATCGGTGGCGTCGCCTACGCAAAGCTACGGCGACATCCTACAAAAACACAGTCGTTCACTGTGTTCACTCCTTGTCTTTGTGGAGATGCGCGGAATTGAACCGCGGTGCAATCGAAGTTAGATCGGCTGATTCTACGACGGTAGTATCATTTGAATTTAATGGCTGTGATAGAAAACGAAACAAAATACACAGCCACGATCTCTAAGATTCGGTCAAAGGAGTGAGAAGCTCCCCTGCCCTACTTCCCGATTATTACGCCTGACTCTAGAGTATGGATCCCCCTAGAGAGACGCGCCCTTATACAAGAGCGAATGCGAAATCGCGTTCCGTAAAATACGGAGAAACGGTTTTAGCAATTAGGATTTCCGGCGGATTTACGAGTCACTGGAGCTCGCGCCGCACGGCCGAAAACTGACGATTGTCGATGCCTGTCATCCCCAAGTTGGGAGTAAACCGTAATTAGTAAACGGTAAACAGAGACTGTTCTTTCTGTTTACGGTTTACTGATTACTGATTACTGCATTTCTCAACGATCCTTCATTGCCCTACTCCATCTCACGGTCGGATTCGCGGCGCATTATAGACGCTCTTTTATCATGTTTCTTCTTGCCGCGGACTATAGCCACCTGAACCTTGATGAGATTGCGCTTAGTATATATCGAAATAGGCACTATTGTCAAGCCCTTGGCCGCATTGGCGAAGCCGGCTATCTCCTTCTTTGAGAGAATCAGGCGTCGCTGGCGGCGTGGTTCATAATCTTTCGGCGTATTTTTCTCCTGATACGGCGATATGAGCATGCCTTGCAGAAATGCCTCGCCTCCTTTGATCAAAACGTATGACCCTTCGAGCGATCCATGCTTCAACTTGAGCGATTTCACTTCCAAACCGAGCAGCTCTATACCAGCCTCGAATGATTCGAGGATCTCATAGTCGAAACGGGCTTTGGCGTAGTCGATAAGGTTGGCCATGGCTTCATTATCGTAGCATAATTAAAACAGAGGAGTATAATTAACCTGAAAGGAAATTAGAACCATGAAAAATCAATTGTTCGCAATGAAGATCAGACTCGGAAAACCAGCTGATCCAAAAAATCTATCGCTATGGAAAATTGGCCTCGTATTATTCATTGGAGGCCTTGTGATGCTAACTGCTTCGGCAATTGCCGGCAGTTTTTACTGGCCATACACTCCACCAGGATATGTTTCTGGCCTTTTGCTCTCTGGCATGGTCGCTGTTTTTCAGGCATTTCTGTTTCAATTTGTGAGCAACACTGTTTACCGTAAATCGGATGAACCTAGCCAAACCAGTTAATCGGGACTGAATAATAATCGCGCCGCAAGACTTCACTGTCCTGTGGCTTTTTTATATCTTTTGACATTTAACAGTATTCGATTAAGCTAGAGACAAACAGCAAAGAACAATCAAAACTAAAGGACACTATGAAAGCTTTAATCGTCGGACAAGGCAATGTTGGGAAGGCCTTCGCTCAATCGTCTTCATCGATAGGATGGAAATGCACATTTTTCCCGGGAAGGATCGCTGATGAAACATTTATCGGTTACGCAAAAGATGCCGACGTCGTTATTATCGCCATATCCACAAAAGATAAAGGCGAGATCGAGCTCGGTTTCATCCTTTGCTCGATCGAACTCGGCAAACCAGTTGTCACTGCGGCAAAAGGCGCCGCCGCTTATCACTGGCATATGATCGAACCGCATCAAGACAAGGTCGGATTATCTGCAACTGTAGGGGGCGCGAGCGGCATGCGGTCTTTATTTTATTTCATCCACCACCCGATAGATCCGGTCAAGGAAATATTCGGCATCGTGAATGGGACAATAAACCACCATGCGTGGGCAGTCCAAAGCGGCATGACCCATGAAGAAGCGCTTATCGAAGAACAAAAGCTTGGTCTTTGTGAGCCTGGGAAATTCGGTCTTGCTTCAATCATCAGAGCCGAATTTGATGACGCCAGAAATAAGGCCTCTATCCTGGCCAATTGGTCAGGCTTAGGAGAGATCGTTACGCCTGATGACTTTAGTTACTCGGTGCTTTCCGAAGCAGAAATAAAAAAGCTGCTAAGCAAATCCGGTAATCGCTTTGTAATCACGATAAGCAGGCGGCAAAAATACCGCTTCGATATGGAAGGGTTTGCCCTTTACTTGAAGCCATGGCTGATCCAGGGATCTTTCATGGAAAATGCTGCTCGCAAGTTCCGTGGAGTCTCGACAGACCGTCAGTATAACGCCCTAATGATCAGGACAAAGATAGCTGGTCGGGTAGCGATAGGTGGCATGGGTGCAGGACCAATTCCCACAGCCGCAGCTATGCTTGGGGATGCGCGACATTTACTTGGAATCGTTTGAAGCCATGACAGCAAATAATACCGCGAAGCCATGAGCTCCGCGGCTTTTTTATTCTGCTATACTTCTCTTCATGTCCCTCTCCCCCGTATCTTGGACCCTATACACCTCGAATGAAGAAGCCTGGGACTCTATGTTCGCCGATTGTGCCGCAGCCAAGGAATCGATCGTTCTGGAACAATACATATTCGTCAATGACGAGTTCGGCAAGAAGCTCATAGACGTCTGCGTCGAGCGAGCTTCGAAAGGGGTCAGGGTCAGATTTCTCTGGGATGCCGAGGGATCATTTACTCTTTGGGGCTCGAATATGGCCGAGGATCTAAAGAAGAAAGGCATCGATCTCGTATTCTGGAAAACTCTAGTTCCGGACTATTCAAAAGTGCCGAATTGGAGGTCATGGTTCTTGCGCAATCACCGCAGAACATTGGTTATAGATGAAAAAATAGGTTACACGGGAAGCATGTGCATATATGAGAAGATGAAGAATTGGCGAGACACCAATGTGCGACTGGAAGGCGGCGTCGTCCGCGAGATGGAAAATGCATTCGACCGCATGTGGGCCAGAGCGACGAAGACTCACAACACTATGCCCAAGCGCCTCAAAGTCCGAGACCGAGAATTCCGCTATATCACTAACTATCCAACTCCTGGCCGACGCCATATATATGCCGAGATGGTCGAGGCCATCCGTTCTGCTAGACATTACATTTACATAACTACTCCATATTTTGTTCCCACGCATAGGCTCATAAGAGTCATCCGCTTGGCGGCGCGGCGAGGCGTTGACGTCAAAATCATCGTCCCAGAGGCTTCTAACTGGCTGGCGGCCGATCTCGGAGCACGATCTTATTTCAATACATTACTAGAATCCGGTGTGCGTATCTTTCTTTACTCCGGCAACATGATCCATGCAAAAACGGCCGTCATAGATGGTGATTGGGCCACAGTTGGAACCATGAACTTGGACCGCATAAGTCTGCTCTATAACTACGAGGCGAATATCGTCAGCTCAAATACGAAATTTGCCGAAGAAATGGCAGCCCTATTCGTCAGAGATATGGCTGAATCGAAAGAGGTTGATACCGAGAAATGGCATAATAGATTCTTCGTTGAAAGGATACCGGAAATCCTTATACGATTTGTCAGAAAGTTCCTATAAACCTAGTAAAATGGCCAAATACCTCGGTGTTGCTTAAAATGCCGCCGCATGCTATAAATACAGCCTGTAATCATTGATGAAAGCACGTATCAACCACCAGATAAAGGCCGCCGAACTGCGTGTAATAACCGCAGAAGGCGAGAATCTAGGCACTTTGCCTACAGATAAGGCCCTCGCGGAAGCCCGGAATCGGGGACTCGACCTTATCGAGATATCTCCGAATGCCGTGCCGCCGGTGGCCAAGATCATGGATTACGGCAAGTATCAGTACGATGAAAAGAAGAAGTCCAAAGTAGCCAAGACCAAGTCAAAGCAGAGCGAGCTCAAGACTGTTCAGGTGAAGATAGGCACAGGCGAGCATGACCTAGAGCTCAAAGCCAAGCGCGTATCTGAATGGCTGTCCGGCGGCGACAGGGTCAAGATCGACCTTTACCTTGTAGGTCGCTCCAAATATATGGATTTCAATTTCCTGAAAGAACGCCTAGAGCGCATATACAAGCTCATAACCGTTGAATTCAAGGTCGCCCAAGAAGCGGTCAAAGGTCCAAAAGGTTTGACGGTCTATGTCGAAAAGAAATGATCAATTATCAATAACACAATGATCATTGGAAATTGCATCATTGAGCATTAACTAACATGTCAGTAAAAACCACAAAATCATATACAAAGCGCCTAAAGATAACCAAGAATGGCAAGCTTATCGCCAGGAAGCCTGGTCAGAACCATTTCAATGCAAAGGAGCGCAGCCGCACTAGCTCAAACAAGCACCGCAGCCAAGTCATAGTCATGAGCAACAAGGATCGCGGACGTTTCCTGCCGAATTAGCATTCGTATTATTCGTATCATTTGTATTATTCGCAAATTCGTATATTAAACTACCATGACCAGAGTAAAGAAAGCCGTTAATGCCCTGAAGAACCGCCGAAATGTCCTTCGCCAGACCAAAGGTTTCCGTTTCCGCCGTTCCAACACTGAGCGCGCCGCCAACGAAGCTTTGGCCCATGCCGGTGCATATTCATTCGCCCATCGTCGCGACAAGAAAGGTGACATGCGCCGCCTATGGAATGTAAAGATAAACGCCGCTCTCCGCCCTCTCGGCTTCACCTACTCAAAGTGGATAGGGGCCGCCAAGAAGAAAGGCATCGCCCTCGACCGCAAGGCTTTAGCTCATCTCGCTGAATTCAAGCCTGAAATCTTCAAGAGGGTTGCGGAATCGGTTAAATAGAGTACTCCTTCAACCTCTCCGGCACTATCGCCTTTAGTCCCAACTCATCATTTATCCTCTGCGCCAAATGCATAGATGCGCCAGGCTCGCCCATGACGACGAATACCTGCTTCAAACGTATTTCTTTTGCACTATTATCTGGATCTCCTGCTGTCGCCACAAATTCAACTAGGTGATCGCCGTCCTTATGAGCAGAATAGCCGTAGAGCGTCTCAATCTTTGCATTCACCTTTACTTGTTCGCCATGAATCTTGACCTTCTTTGCTCCATCGGCCAATTCCCTGCCGAGTGAACCTGCCGCTTGATATCCGACGAGTAATATAGTGCTCTTGGGATCAGGAAGGAAATATGCTTCATGGCTGATGATGCGTCCGCCGACTGACATTCCTGAGCCTGCCAATATGATCTTGGCGCCTTTGAAATGTTCTATGCTACGCGACTCGCCTTGGCTTTCAACGAATGTGAGATGCGGAAATGAGAATATATCATCACCTGAAGCTATCTGCTTTTTTGCTTCATCGTTGAAAAGAGCTTCGCTCTGCTTATATATTTCTGTTACTTTCTGTGCCAATGGTGAATCGAAATATACCGGAACGGACGGTATGCGCTTTTCTTTCACCAGATTGTTGAGCTCATAGAGAAGTACCTGACTCCTATCTACAGAAAAAGCCGGAATGACGAGAGTGCCACCGCGGGCCAAGGTATCATTGATGACTTTCTCGAATTGAGGCAATCTTGTCTCACGTGGTTCGTGGTTTCGATCGCCATAGACGCTTTCCATGACTAGATAATCGACATCGCCTACTGGTTCAGTATCCCTTAGAATCGGCGCCGGCGAATTTCCCAAGTCTCCAGTAAAAAGAATTTTTGGTTATTGAACTTGATCACCGGATTTTTTTACACTCACCTCAATCATGGATGATCCTAAAATATGCCCAGCATCTTTCAAGAAAATTGATACGCAATCACTTATCTTGAAATTCTCGTGATATGGAATAGTCTTCCACAATGGAAAAACCCGAGTAACATCATCGGCACTGTAAATAGGTTCACGACCATCTTCTTTTGCTTCGCTGGCCAAAATGTTGACAGCATCATTCAAGACCAATTCCGCCAATGCGCGCGTCTCTGACGTTGAATAAATAACTCCTTTGAATCCATCTTTGACCAATTTAGGAATGCGTCCAACGTGATCGAGGTGAGCATGTGTGACGATGAGTGCTGTTATAGAGCCAGTATCATAAGGAAACGCCTCACTATTTTGCTCATTTGCCACGCGCTCACCTTGGACCATACCGCAATCTACGAGGATCTTCGTGCCGGTATTATCTTTGGCTCCATTGGAATCGACACTACCCGCCGTTTCCAACAGGAAGTTGGCACCAGTGACTGTGCCGACGCCAGTACAGAAAGTCAGTTTGTTTTTTTGAGGCATATTGATGCTCATTATATGTGAGAAAGCGCCAATAACCAAGGAAAATACTTTGGATATTTACTGGATTGAAAAACACCTGAACAGTCAGGCGTCCTTCAAGGATTGCGGGAGTATATAACCTGAATAAATCAGGTGGGATGTCTATCGCTGACATGCCGAAGCATAAGCGAATGTTTCTTCAAGAGATGATCGACTTCCCGTTTGAAATTGTTATAGGGTTTAACTCCCACAACCTGACCCAATTGTAGACCTACCCCAATATGCCGTCAAGGTCCAAACCATACAGCATCTGCTCTACGAGTAGATTGTAATCGAAAACTTCCTCTTTTTTGAACCAATGAGCAATCTCATCATTGGCCTCTTTGACTGATCCTGATGCGTGGACGATATTGCGCACCGCGCGACTATCATTATCGCTCATCATGTAAGAATCCAAGGCATAATCACCCCTTATCGTTCCCATATCTGCAGCAGCAAGAGGCTCCGTGCCGCCCGTAACTTTGCGCACTATTTCCACGGCATGAGCGCCTTGCCAAACCATAACCACGATCGGACCTTTGGTCATATAGTTGATGAGGTTCTTCAATATGAGGCCTGTTATATACACAGGATCCATCGATGGTGGCGTCTGACCTTTGCTGGTATAGCCTTTTATAGTCTTCAAACCAGTCTTCACGCGCCATTCAGGGTCAATAGTGTAATGCTTTTCGATAAGATCAGCCGTTGGTACCATCATCTTCACGCCTACCAATTTCAATCCCACTCTCTCATACCTCTTTATGACTTCGCCGATCAGGCCGCGTTGGATACCGTCCGGCTTGATGATGACTAGAGTGCGTTCGAATTTGGGATGCTTCACGTTGGACATTGAGATGTATATGATTTGTAAGTAAAACCATCATAACGCAAAAATCCCCACAAAGCCACGGGCCAATACTGGATAGACAAGCCAGGAAATCGTGTTTAGAGGAGAGAGATTTTTATAATCTCTCACACTTTTCCCTGATCTGATTCCGTATTGACCTATAGCTTTATGGGGACTTTATAAAACCAAATGCACACAAGCTCTATGAACACACAATTCTTTGAAATTATGTGCTCAATGGAGTGGTGAACGCCGTATCGTTCACCTGTTAACCATAACCATTACACAGAATTGCGGTCTGTTGCGCGATTCCCTATCGCGCAATGAAAGAACTATTTGAGATGGCGGGAGACCACCTCTATAACCTGTTCGACTTCGAGCTTCGAGCTGACGCCCTGAGGACTTCCGAAGATGTCCCCACGACCGCCCCAACCAGCTTCTAGGGCTTGAAGTTCCTTCAGCGCAGCCGGCAGATCGCATGGAACGTGCGAATCATACCGACAAACCGTGAACTTTCTATAGACGCCTTTTGAGGCGTCTTTCGGATCAACGACCATTGCCGGGTTCACTGCCACCACCACGAGGGCATTTTCATACCCCAGTCCCGTGGCGAACCGATGCGTGGAAACCACGCAGGCGATCCGGCCATTGGCGTTGAGCGTGAGCTCCGACGCCTTCCGGGCGGCTTCCAACTCGGCGTCATGCGCCGCGTTCAAAGCGGCGATTTCCGCCGTCTTGTCAGCACTCGCCAACAAGTCGGAGACCCACTGCACCCGATCAGCCAGCGACAACTTAAAGTCGCAGGCCTTGCGAGCAATGGCCGTAACTACGGCCGACGGCTTCCCAGCCGAAGGTCCGAAACGGTCGAAACGGCCGACCTCGTGGACAAGGTTTTCGTCCACAAGTCTACCGATCTGGCGATTTGCCAAAACCGCCATAGCCGTGATGCTATCCGCATCCGGCCGAATCGTCACCAACGCCTCAAGCGCAAGCGATTCCTGGCCACGTGGCCCAAACTTGGGCTCTGGACCCCAATAGGCCACCGAGGCATCAATGGCCTTCTCGGCCGCACTCGGCGTTTCCGCCGTATCATCTGGACCATGATGGTCCAGATTGCCCCAGCGGCATTTTGCCGCCAAGCTGGGCACCGTGACCTCGATACCGAGGACATGCCCAGTATGTTTGGCGAATATTTTTTCATTCGCCTCCGCACCCTGCGGACGTGGATCTAACTGATAGAACTTCATAATAAGTTCCTTTCTTGATAGTTTAATAGGCACCATCAAGCCTCCTGTTTGACCTCAAGATATCGATTAAGAAATCATTTTGCCTTTCGGCGAATCGATATCG
This sequence comes from uncultured bacterium, assembly GCA_963851055.1. Classification (GTDB taxonomy): domain Bacteria; phylum Patescibacteriota; class Minisyncoccia; order Phycocordibacterales; family PALSA-1337; genus C7867-002. Next base: position 23,444 of record CAWKMY010000006.1, read on the forward strand.
CGAGTTCTCTGTATTCAGCCAACAGATTGGCTGACTTCACTCGTAAGAGCAAAGATTTCTGTTTTCGTCCTTTTGGACTCATCAGTCCCGACACGCATCGGGAGAACAGAGGAGAATGTTTTAACCAAAACATCCCCCACATAACCTTGCGACTATTCTTTCTCGGGAAGTCGTCTTTCCCATGGCACTGCATGCCAACTCACCATTTACGGACGGTGACAACTTTCCAACTGTTAAAGAACGGTCGGACTTTTACGCACTTCTATTACGAAGGTTGTGCGATCCTTCGTCCTTTCGGATCACCGGTCGTCCCACACGTCTAGGAAATGTAGGTCAGAGATCTCCTCAAAGCGAACACCGAGCAGTTCGGCAATCGCTTTGAGCTTTTTCTCGCCTTCATCCCCAGCAAGTATGCCAATTGGCCGCAGGATGACAACACCAGTGTCTTCCAGCGACTCACCGACAACTTGGCAATCGAAGCCAACTGGGCCATCGCACAATTTCACGATGGACCCCATGACTTCCTCTGCCACGCCTCGGATCTTACCGGCCTTGAGAATTTCCATAAAGGAACCCCTTCCACCCACTTTTTTCACTAAAGCGGCAAATCGATGACTAGTCGACTTCGTCAAACAGCTTATTTTTATGTTAGGCATAAGTGCCACTACACAACCTCCTCAGTTACCAATTATCCAACTGAGGAGAAGAGCCACCGTCGCGAAGATGACTGGCGCGGCAGCCATACCAATGTATGGCGCCTTGTCATCCAGCATCACCCTCAGCCCATCTAATTTTCCCCAAGGTGCATTTCTCATACTATTTCTCCTTCCAGCATTTAATTGGTTTCGGCATGCTGGAGCCGTTTTTGTTAACTATCTAAAGAACAATCTACAAACCCACAATCGTTTCTTAAAAATAAAACGATAATGAGCTTGATAAATTGCCGATCATTAACCATGGAGATCGGCGGTCCATGAGAGTTTTTGTTAAGACTCACAACTTTTTTCAAACTCTGACACTGCCACTACTCCGATTGGCCCGGCAACCAGTGCCCCAACTGCAACAATCCCATCGCCAGTCAAGTTCAATGACGGCCAAACCATCATCGCCTTGACCCAAGCTACTGGACCGTGCCTTAAGTGGCCAATCGTAGACACTGCGCTTACGGCCCATAATGCCGTACCCATCGCTGTCACCAGCGCCCACACCATAGCCGCAAGAAACAGCGGCAATGATGTGGAGTCGTTGTCTGTAATGGTCAAATACCATAGCAGAAACGGCAGGATGGCCGGGCCAGCGATTACCGACACCATGTAGAACTTTTTCAATAATTTCACATTATCCTTTTCCCAGCATTTAATTGGTTTCGGCATGCTGGAGCCGTTTTCTATTTACAGGATCACTTCACGACATGTACCACATGGCACAGCGTGCATGCGACCCCTCTTGTCCTGCCGATCTAGAAGTTTTTTACGCTATCAATCAGCATGACGAAGAGGAATAACATTGCGGTTATCGCTTGCGCGAAATTTGTTCCGCGTTACCCTTTTCCTCGCTATTTTATTGTCAAAAAGCGGCTAATACATCGCTTCATTCCAATAGAAGAGATGTACCAACCGCCTTATGCTTATGGCACTACCAGATTTCTCTGGTTTTGATTCTCCTCTAAGAAAATCAATATATCAGCTTATAACGTTCACACTGGTACTAGTATAGCATACCTATTAGATTTGTCAAGGGCTTCGTAATGGTTCAATAGCTTGGAATCACCCCAGGTCGTAGGATGATTCCATATGCCATATACATCAAACAAACACATGCCTCGCATCAGGAGAGATGCTGCAGAGCTTGTCAGAAGAGGATGGTCAACAAGAAAGGTTGCTCGTCACTTTGGATTCAGTCAAAGCGTCATTGTTAAGTGGTCGAAGAAAGCGGTGACGTATGGAATCCACCCCATACCAACTCTCTCATCAAGACCAAAGCATCACCCCAGACAATTAAATGATGATTTGATCTGGAAGATCTTCCACAAGAGACTGCTCATCAGACGAAGTGCTGAAGTGGTTCGTCAAGAGCTCAAGAATGAAGGGACCGGAGTATCTCTTGCTTCAGTAAAGCGTACGCTTGATCGCATGGGACTCCTGAAGAAGCGCAGTCCGTACAAACGATTCCATCCTCACCAGGATCGTCCAATACCCCTTAAACCAGGCGATTTGGTGCAGATCGACACCATACACCTCATGGTTGATGGCAAGAGAAGAATATACATATACGTTCTCATCGATGTGTATTCGAGATGGGTGTATGCAAAAGCATATGAAAAAATCGGAGGTAGGAATAGTTTGAAGTTTGTGAGAGAGGCACAGATACACGCATCATTCCAGTTTCAAATGTTGCAATCAGATCATGGACCAGAATTCGGTGATTGGTTTGTTGAACAAGTCAAAAAGAATCATCGATATACCCGCATCGGTAAACCAAATGACAATGCGCATATCGAACGATTCAATCGCACAGTGCAGGAGGAATGTGTGGACAAAGTAGAGAAGACTGTCTATGCACTCAACAAAGCGTTAAAAGTATACATTCCGTATTACAACGAAAAACGCCTTCACTTCGGCTTAAATTTGAAAACGCCAAGTCAATTTATTGACAAAGTGATTCCAAGCTATTGATTAGAATACGGGGCTTTGAAATACCCCCTTACGCCGTCAGTATCTCCGCATCCCCTTTCGTTATGAGTACCGTATGCTCAAAATGTGCACTCGGCTTGCCATCAGCTGTGACATAAGTGTAACCATCCTTGTCTAATTCAACTTCTCTTCCTCCGAGATTGAACATCGGCTCAATAGCTATGACCATCCCAGGTTTGAGAACTGCTCCTTGCCCAGCTTCACCGTAATTTGGCACATATGGATCTTCGTGGACGTCATATCCGACTCCGTGGCCAGCCAATTCTTCGACTATGCCATATTTTCCAGCAAGACCAATTCTCTCTATTGCTACGCTTATATCGCCTATCTTTTTACCTCCTTTGGCGGCTTTTATACCGGCTAGCATGGCTTTTTTGGTTGTATCGATTAAACGGCTCAACTCTATCGAAATTTTTCCAACCGGTACTGTTATAGCCGCATCAGTGATTAAACCTTTATGAGTCAGACCCAAATCAAGTGTTACAATGTCGCCTTCTTTGAGGATTTTCTCACCTTCATTCGGAATACCATGGACAACTTCATCATTTATGGAAACACACAGAGCTGCAGGAAAAGGCCTCTTTGCACCTTGTGGTTTGTAATTGAGAAATGCCGGCTTATCACCATTTGCGGCAATAAGTTCGCGTGCACAATTTTCTAGCTCAATAGCGCGGACACCAGGCTTCACCATAGCCGCCAATTCACGCAAAATTTCCGCGTGGCGTCTACCACCTTCGCGCATGATCGCAATATCTTCCTTTGTCTTCGTTGTTATCATATATATAATCCGAATCAACGGATCTTATCCGAATGATGCGAATATAAAACAGACTATACCAATCCAACCCTTTTCACAATGTCGGCGTGAATCTCTTCTATGGAGCGTTCTCCATCGATGTCCAGAAAGCGAACATTCGGGTTTGTCTTGTACCACTCTATAGTAGGGGTAACGTCGGCTTCGAATGCCTTCTGGCGTTCGAGCAATTCCTCCTCTCCGTCGTCAACACGACCACTGGTCTTACCGCGAAGCTTGAGGCGACCGGCGGATTCTGCATGTTCTACGTCCAGATATATGACCCAGGGCTTTTCCAAGTCATAGAATGGAGCAAGCGATTCCAATATCTTCGCCTCCAAAAGCTTGCGAGGTGTACCGTCAAAAACTATGTGTAGAGATCCATTATATTCTTCAATAAGACGCTTGCCCCAAACGTATACGCACATAAATTCCGGCATCAAATCTCCGGCTTCGACGATCTTCTTGCTATGTTTAGCTGTATAACTATCGCCAGCCATGAATTTCCTGAATTCAGCGCCAGTCTCGACATAAAGGACTCCATGAGATGAGTCCGCTTTCTTCAACGCCTCAATTAGAAGCTTCGCTTGTGTACCCTTACCTGCGCCGTAACGACCGATGAAGATGAATGATTGAGGTTTCATGAGCCATAGTATAACAAAATCCTAATACTCCCTCATCGCCACCTGTGCATCTATCTTCTTGAGCAAATCTAGAACCACAGAGACGACAATCAAAAGCGCCGTACCGCCGATGGCCAGAGTAGTACCACCAGTGAAGTTCTGCAAAGCTAGAGGAAGGACCGCCACAACACCTAGGAATAGAGCGCCAACCAGAGTGATACGAGTGACGATATTGGCCAGATAATCACGGGTGTGGTCGCCTGGACGGACGCCTGGGATAAACGCGCCACCCTGCTGGAGATTCTGCGATATCATAGCAGGATCGAAGGTGACAGCTGTATAGAAATAAGTGAAAGCTACAACCAGTAGGAAGTAGAAACCTCCATAGACCCAAGGATTATTGAAGAATATAGCGAATGAAGTGGCGTAAGCGGCTACGGTCGCATTCGAAGCGTGTGTGAGGAAATTGGCGATGATTTGAGGGAAGAGCAAGATAGAAAGGGCAAATATTATCGGAATAACGCCGGCTTGGTTCAAGCGAAGAGGTAAATATGTAGAAGCGCCGCCGTAGACTTTGTTGCCGCGTACCTGCTTTGCATAAGTGACCGGCACCGATCGCTCTGCTTCAGTGACGAAAACAACGCCGGCGATGACGATGAGAGCGATGACCAGTACGGCTAGATACACGGCTATCTGGGATGAATCGAAGGTGGTCCAGAACTGGATGGCATCTTTCGGTAGACGAGCTACGATACCGGCAAAGATGATGAGCGAAACGCCATTGCCGATGCCAAATTCGGAGATGAGCTCACCGATCCACATGAGCAATATAGAGCCGGCAGAGACGACGATAGTCGAGATCACCAAAGTGCCAGTGCCGAGATGTGGTAATACATTCTGATTCTCGAGGAGGAGTATGAAACCTACAGCTTGAATCAAAGCCAATGGTACAGCCATCAGACGCGAATATTGCGAGAGCTTCATGCGACCGGCTTGGCCTTCCTCATGCATCAGAGCTTTCCATTTCGGGAACATCATGGTCAGGAGCTGGATGATGATGGAAGCGGTGATGAATGGGCCTACACCGAGCATAACAATAGAAAGATTGGAAAGGCCTCCTCCAGAGAAGATATTCAGGAAACCGAAGAATTGGCTAGACGAGAGTAATTTTGCCAGAGCGGCTGCATCGACGCCGGGCATAGGGATGGCCGCCAAGAGACGGAAAATAACCAGAGCAGCAACAGTAAAGCCGATCCTCTTGCGCAAGATGGGATCTTTCAGTGCTAAAGCTATTTTTTGTCCGAAGTTTTGCATGATTTAAAGCTCTTTGATGCCGTGCAGGGTGGTTTATATAGTAAGCATTAGCCTATCATATGGCTAGTTTTAATACAAGAAAAGTGGCTTGGATTATGGGTGGTTTTGGGGTATGAGGCAGGAGTTAGGTTTAATGGGAACAAGCTTGACGAAAAGGTATTGAGTATGCTATAATATGATTAAAGAAGTTAGTTCGTTTCCATCAACAATCAACCCCTTAAGATAATGAACCTTATTATTAACACCGTTATTAGTGTCAGTGATTTCATCTTTGGTATCCTCATCCTCATTGGAGCCATTTTGTTCATCATGTTCGTCTGCGAAGTTATCGGCGCTCTAATGGCTGGCAAATGCCCTAAATGTGGGAGCCGACGCACTGGCGTGGAACGTAGCAGTTCTCATGATAACCATCGTCTTGGTGGTGCCTACGAAACAACGCATTGTAGGTGCCGTAAATGTCGTCACACATGGAATGCTGGCGAAACCAAATTCGTTAGCGATGATGACCAGAAGATTCGTGATGTATTTCACTGATCAATCGGGTTATGGGTGACACCTTAAAACATAACAAGTCACTCAAGATTTCCCCGGCGACCGACTTAACTGTTGGCCGCCGGTATTCTTTTACCTAATCTAGCTTCTTAGGCGTTTCTTTATCAGTTCTTAGGCGTTTTTTGATTTCTTTTTGAGCGTTTCTTTATCTCGGTCTGATACAGTTTCTTAATGGACAAAATCCATTATGAAAAACTACTTGAAAAGAGACGTCAATGGTACAAAACCGTAAAGAAAGTCTACTGTCCTTGTTTAGGAGTGGATGTATTTTTTAATTCTAAAGGCTTCAGACACATCTTATATGACGGCGAGGGTAAATTGCGTTCCTTGCAAGATCGCATCCGTAGATTGAACTTATTGCCTCTGGCCATTTCGATGATCGGAAACTCGACGAAAATCCATGAACATAGAACTCAATGGAATATGAACTCCGTTTCTTTCAGAAAATATCATTCGAATAGAGGAACTTGGATAACGGTCGTCATCAAGATAAATCCTTTGGGTAAAATGAATTTTGTGAGCGTCATCGACCGCAAATAGCAAAAAGACCGTCGTTAGACAGTCCTTTTGGCATACCCACTGACGGTTTGGAGGATATTATCCCGTGACCGAGCCAAGGCTTGCGCCTCATGGGTATGGGAATATTATATTCCTCTCAATAAAACAAAGTCAAGAACCTTATGCGGCCTTCTTTACTTTGGCCGATTTATCAGCTTTTGGCACCCCACTTTCCTTGGCCGGCTTATCAGCCTTCGGTACCTTATCACCCTTTGGTGCCTTGGCGGCCTTCTTTGCCTTAGCTGGTACAACTACTTTCGGTGTACCTACGATGCCTCCATAACCCGGATTCTTTACAATAACCTTATCAATGATGATAGTGACTGTACCACCAGCCTTCTCAATCTTTTCATTTGCAGAACCGGAAATGAAACATCCTGAAACTTTGATAGCTTTGGTGATCTCACCATCGCCGAGGATCTTGACCTCTGGAATGCGTCCAGACTGGCTGTATACAACTCCCTTTTCTACGAGTGTGGCTGGAGTAACCACATCACCCGCCTTGAAAACCTCTTCTATTTGAACGAGGTTGATCACTTTGCGGGCATCACTAACAGGCTTGTTCTGGCTGACGCCACGACCGCGCAATTTTGGAAGCTTCTTTATGATGTCACGCCATTCTGGGCGGCGCTTGTTACCGGCACGAGCGGACTGGCCTTTGCCCCCGCGACCGGAAGTCTTACCACGCTTGCCGCCACGACCGACGGTCATGCGCTTCATATTCTTATGGACTCTTTTTAGTTGATTGGATTGCATGTTATTTGTTTTCCTTAGGAGCTTTTCCTTGCATGGTGGCACGAGACATTCTGGAAAGCTTGTCGAGGGCTACGATAGCGGCGCGAGCGATATTGATCTTGTTCTTGGAACCAGACATTATCTTGGCTGCAATATCCTTGATACCGGCAAGCTCTATGACTACGCGAGCTGATGAACCGGCAACTATACCGCTACCGCGAGCTGGGAAAATCATAATGCGTGCGCTGCCGAATTTACCTTCTGTAGCATGCGGTATGACCATCTGAGCATTTAGAGGAATCTTTATGAGATGCTTCTTGGCTTCACGTGTAGCTTTTTCTATGGCGAGCGATGTATCTATACCTTTGCCCAAACCAACACCGACACGGCCTTTCTTGTCTCCGGCCACAACAGCTACACTGAAATTCATGCGTCGGCCACCAGAGGTGACGCGTGTGACGCGGCGAATATCTATCATTTTGGCATCGAATTCTGGTTTTATACGCTCTCCCCTCTCACCTCCACGGCCACCGGAACGTCCGCCTGAACGGCCTCCGCGAGAGTCTCCGCGAGCTCCAGGGGCACCAGAACGTCCTCCAGCACGAGCTGAATCGCGCATCTTCCTGCCAGGAGTAATCTTGTTCGGTGATACTGGAGCTCCTACTGGAGCGACAGCATCAGCTATAGGCATGACTGGATCAGTAGCCTCAGAGACGACGGCCTCTTTTGCGATAGCATCCAAAGCCACCTTGTCATTCAAGGAAATTTCTTCGTTATTGTTCTGTATGTCTTGTTTAGGCATGTGTTTATAAAAATTGCATTAAAATTTAGAATTCTAGACCTCCTTCGCGGGCACCATCGGCTACTAACTTGATCTTGCCTGCATAGAGGTAACCACCCTTGTCGAAGACGACCTTCTTTATCTTTGCCGCTATGGCTTTCTTTGCAAGGCCCAAACCAACTTCTTTGGCCTTATCAGCTGGACTCTTGCCTTTTGCATCCTTGGAAGAAAATGCCGCCAAAGTATTACCTTTTGTATCATCGATGATCTGGGCATACATGTAACGATGTGACTTGAAGACAGAAAGGCGTGGGCGCTCGGCCGTGCCGCTTACTTTGGCGCGGACGCGAGCCGCCCTACGAGCAAATTTCATATTCTGATTTTTGATGATGGATTTCATGGTGTTGTTTGCTTGATCATTGCGTCATTGATCATTTCTACGCGGCTTTCTTTCCTTGCTTCCTGCGGATGACTTCATCTGAATATCTGATGCCTTTACCGAGGTAAGGCTCCGGTTTCTTCATGGCACGAACGACGGCCGCGAACTGACCAACTTTCTCGGAATCTATGCCGCTTATAGTGACGTTATTCTTCTCTGTAGTCACTTTGAGGTCAGTCGGAACTGGTACGTTGATGAGATGTGAGAATCCTACGGCCAAAACGAGATCTTTACCCTTTATATCAGCCTTGTAACCGATACCTTCTACTATGAGTTTCTTTTCGTAGGCCTTATTGACGCCAGCTATCATATTGCGGATATGCGAAGCGTAAGTGCCGATCATGGCCTTGGACTGGAGAGTATTCCTGGTCGTAGCTAGAGCGATCTCTTTTGCGCCAGTCTCATTTGCAGTGATAGTGACTGAAACATCATCACGGAAATTTTTAGTCAAAGTGCCGAGAGGACCCTTTACGGTCATGACGCCAGCAGCAAAGCTAGCCTCTGTACGGCTCGGAATAATTATTGGTTTCTTTGCAATGCGTGACATGGTATTTAAATAAGGAGTTAGAAGTTGGGAGTTAGAAGTTACCAGATTTTAAATAAAATTTCGCCGCCCAACTTGTGCTTCTTGGCTTCCATATCAGTCATGATGCCCTTGGAAGTAGAAAGAATGAGGTTTCCGAAGCCGCTACGGAATGAACGTATGTCGCTGGCCTTCTGATAAAGACGGCGTGAAGGCTTGGACAGGCGCTCAACACCATGGATGCGGGGCTCACCATCGAAATAGACTAGGCCGAGCTCTATCTCTCTTTTGGTCTTTGACTTCTCAACAGTAGAGAGATAACCAGCCTTCTTCAGAGAATGAGCTACATTCTCAGCAAATTTGGATCCGAGGACAACGACTGAAGCCTTCTTGGCGTCTGAGCCATTCTTGATGCGGATTATGAGGTCTGATATTGGGTCGGTTACCATGATGATTTCTTTATACCTGGAATAGCTCCTTCGTTGGCGAATTCGCGGAAACAGATACGGCACATGTCGAAGTCGCGCATATAGCCGTGCTTACGACCACAGCGGAAACAGCGTCGAACAACCCTAGACTTGAACTTGGGCTTCTTTTTCGAGCGGGCTATGACTGCTTTTGTGGCCATGGTTATTTTTGCAAAACAAATGGGATTGGTCAGCTGTTCGGCGCTTTTAAGAGCGGACCCGATGTGCTTCCAATCATTTCCTCATAAAACTCTTGTTTTCTAAGGTAAGGATGATACTAGCAGATGAAGACTAGAGAGTCAATAACAAAATCTTAGGCGAATTTTGAGCGAAAATTATGCGTTTTTTGATTTCTTTTTGAGCGTTTCTTTATCACCTCTATGATATGTTGCTGTGTATGGACGAAATATACATCAAAGACTTCGATAAATGGAATGAATGCCAAAAGGCTCTTGATAAACAAGAATTCGAGGGATTTTGTCGTGAACGAGAAGTTTGGTGGTGCGCCTTGGGAGTGAATATTGGCTCGGAACAAGACGGTAAGAATGATTTATTTGAACGACCAGTACTCATTATCAAGAAGATCCGAAAAGATCTATTACGCATCATTCCACTTACAAGTAAAATAGAAAACCACGATGACCGTATAACTGCGATCATTGCTGGAGAAAAATCCCAAATACTTCTCTCACAAGCTAAAACTATCAGCAGTAAGAGGTTATTAAGAAAAATAGGTTATGTACGAATCCCATTATTCCAAGAGGTAATCATCCGTCTAGTCAAATCCATACTTGATATCCCTTACGAAAGCGAAACCCCGCTATAAAAGCGGGGAATCTCGGAGCCCGAAGGCCAAGGTGATACAAGTATATAGGATATAATTTCTGTGTCAAGAAAGATGCTTAGGTGGCATTCACAGCAAAAATAATAACCTTCATTTCTTGAGTGTAATGAATGAAAGACAACACAAGAGGCCTCTATTAAAGGCCTCTTGAAGAATCTCCGCGTTTTTCGCAAAGCAAGACTGTTCCGGAGGGACCCCTATTTTTCTCCCTCAACGCCTTTTCATGCCGTATATAAATCAAGGCCGTAGACCTGGGGGATTTACTACATCAAAACTAGTCTTATGACTACATTTTAACAAAAATAAAGGCGTTGTCAAACAAAAAAAATATTCATAAATATGCAGAAAACCCGTGCGATTCCATCGTACGGGTTTTGAATGTCAGCGGCTCATTCCGTGCCGGGTGGTTAGACCACCAAATTTTTAGGACAAAGGTCAAAGTGACAAAAGTCATCAGTGACTAAGTCCAGAGTGCTAACTTGCGGACACCGCGGCCGGGCTGCGGCCATTGAAGTCAACGTCGAGCCAGCGGTAGACCCAGACCCACCCATCGCCGCGCCAGTAGAGGAAACGGACACAGAGGCGGCCACCGGCGTCGCGGTATATGGTGCCCCAGAAGAAGACGGCTTTGCCTTTCCATTCCTCCGGAATCAGATGGAGATTCGCCATATAGAAGTCCCCCAATTGGGCACCATAGACCGGAACTTTCTCCAGCTTCTGGCGAAGTTTGTTCCCCTGGATCCATTTGCCGTCCTTCTGTCCGTCGTCCAGATGAAGCGCAACTTTCTTGGAGTCGAACTTCATGGTGCCACGCACCCGATTGGGAAGCTGTTTGGCATCCGGCAGGATCGTCCAACCTTTCGGCACAGACGGAGCCTTGTCGAAGTCAATCAGGTGTTCAATGGGTTTGATTTCGGAGCAGCCGCGGATATACGAGAGGATTCGGCCGAGCTTGTCGGTATCCCCCGCGATCGAAGCAAAGTCTGCCTCGCGGAACCCCACCTTCTTGGCGTAATCCTCGATGGCCAACAAGGACATGAGGAACGGCTGGCCTTGAATGACTTCCGCCGTGATGGCCTGTTTCCACGGTAGGGCCTTACGGAGCGCCTCGAGATGTTCGGATTCGACTCCGAACGAGGCGAGCAACTCCAAGGTTGCGGTGATTTCAGAATACGGTGTTTTGACAAGATTCCCTTTCATAAAGGTCATCCTTTCTTTGTTTGGCTCCCTCTCGCATAGCGAAAGGTCGCTGGTTTTTGTTTGCTGGACTCTTCGCCACAGCATTCAAAGGCCTAAGATTCAAGCCGCTAAATTAAGGGCTTTTTTTCTGCAATCTTCTAACTCCTTACTTCTTACTTCCTGCTTCTTCTCTTTTGAGTGGCAATCCCAGATATTCGAGGAAAGTGAGAGTGGTCTTCTTGTCGTTGGAAGTAGTAACGAGAGTGATACCCATACCGAAGACGTCTTTGAGGTCCTCATCCGAGGTCTCGGCGAAAATACTGTGCTCTTTGATACCGATAGTGTAATTGCCCATGGCGTCGACGGCTGTGCGAGAAAGTCCGCGGAAGTCCTTGGTGCGAGGCAAAGCGATATTGATGAGACGATCCATAAACTCTGTCATTCGAGGGCCGCGAAGAGTGACCTGGTAAGCGAGTGGGTCACCAAGGCGAGTCTTGAATGTGGCGATGGCTTTCTTGGCAACACGAAGAGCAGGCTTCTGACCGGTAATGCGGGCCATACGGTCAGCGATGAGCTCGATCTTCTTCTTGTCTTTGACCGAGCCAAAACCGGTTCCGATAACAACTTTGGAGAGCTTCGGAGCTTGCATAGGATTCTTTAGATGGAGCTTTTCCTTAAGAGCGCTGAATGATTCCTTATTTAGCTGTTGAGTTGTCTTTACGTGTGTCATGGTAGTTTATTGAAAATCCGGAATTAGCTGACTTTAACGACTTTGCTTGCGTGCATGGGCATTGCCCTCTCGACAACTTGACCTTTTTGGTCTTGCCTCTTTGAACGTTCGTGCTTCTTTACTGTATTCATGCCTTCAATGACGATCTTGTTTACAGCCGGAAAAGCGTGAGCAACCTTGCCGGTCTTGCCCTTGTCATCGCCTGAGAGTATTTTGACTGTGTCGCCTTTTTTGATATGCATGGTAGTTAAATGAAATGGGAAATTGTATCGGTTAGACGATTTCGGCGGCCTTAGATGCTATGGTTTTGAAACCAGCTTCGGCTATCTCGCGAGGAATAGGCCCGAATATACGTCCGGCAATAGGCTCTTTCTTGTCCTTCTCTATGATGACTACTGCATTCTCGTCGAAACGGATGTATGAACCATCTTTTCTGCGAGTGGCTTTGATCTGGCGGACGACGACAGCATGGAGGACGTCCTTCTTCTTCACAGCCTTACGAGGTTCAGCTTTCTGAACAGACAGAACCACGATCTCACCGAGCTCCGCATAGCGCTTCTTTGACGAACCGAGCACCTTGAATATGCGTCCGATCTTTGCGCCGGAATTGTCTGCTATATTCACTATTGAGCGGGGTTGGATCATATCGGTATATTATACGATGACCTTAAATGCTTTATTCTTGGAGATGGGCTTGCAAGCCTCGATGGTGGCTGTATCCCCCACTTTCTTGGTATTTCCGACATCATGAGCCATGAGCTTGGTCTTACGGGTCTGGAACTTGTGATACTTGGCATGCTTGATGAAACGCTCTATGACTACGACTGTCGTATCTTTCATGCTGGCCGAAGAAACAACGCCTGTATAAGTTTGGCGGTTCACCTTCTTTGTTGAATCTTTGGAAGAAGCTTCGTCTTTAGTTGTTATCTTGGTTGCGGTCATTGGGTTGTTGATACTACTTGAATTTGATTGAAATGTCTATAGTCTAGGCCCTCTTTCCATTATCAATAACAGACATGGCTGTCATGATGCGAGCAATGTCCTTACGGATGGTCCTGCCCTCTTTTACATTCTTGGTCTTGGCACCGGAAGCACCAAACCTGAATACACGCAAAGCTTCGCGCTTGTCGGAGACCAGTTTGGCTAGGTCTGCTTGAGTCTTATTGGTTATATCCTTCATTTTGGTGGATTTCATGGGGGACTGAATATAAAAAGCTCCACAGAGCCGTGGGAATAGACTACCAAAGCCGCTTGACAAAGTCAATGAAACGGCTATGATTGATTCCAACGAGCAGGCAGGGACAAATTCCTGTAGGAAAAGCCATAAAAAGCTACTTGCCGAGCTGGCCTCCCCCGAAAGGGGGCGGTTTCGTCTCAACCTATGTTAGTTGTCCTAATATTCCTTCGTAGTATACTTAATGTTAAATATGCTTAAAACAAGGTCACAACAACTGAACGAGCGTTTATACGAGAATGCAATCTTGTATTTTATCAAGTATTGCAACAATCAATACCTCGGCAAGACTAAGCTGAATAAGCTTTTGTACTACTTGGATTTCATCTCTTTCAGGGATACGACGAAGACCGTGAGCGGTGATTCGTATGTACATCAGGAATATGGTCCAGTACCCACTCACATGGATCAAGTATTAACCGAACTCAAAACAAAAGGAATTATTGAAACCGAGGCTATGCCATACAAAGACGGAGAAATGATCCGTTTTCAGATAAAGAAGACTGACTCCTTGAACGAGAATCTCTTCTCTAAGGATCAAAAAATCCTTTTGAAAGAAATCTGCGATGAATTCGGTAGTTGGTCAACTGACAAGATCGTGACGCAAACACACCTTGAAGCTCCATGGTTCTTCTCCAAGCCATTTGAAATAGTCGACTACAAATACGCTGAGGATATAGACTTTTTCCGAAAGTAATCTCTACTAACGCGATGATCTGGATATATGTCGAACGCGAACAGTATGTCCGGATGTGCGAGAGGCTAAGGATTTCCACTGAATTGCGTGGAGCAATCAAAAGTTGGGCGCAGACGGTATCGAATAAAAGTGAAGCCCCTCGTTTGAAGCTAGTGTATCGCTCACCGAATAATCGCTATGAAGCATGGAATGCTGGAATACCTAACCCAGAGAGCAATCGCGGCAAAAGAGGCGGATATCGCATTGTCTATTTCCTTGATCTTTTCGAAGGATCAATAAACTTGGATTTCATCGAGGAACGGAAGAACCTCGGATTTGGCAATGAACACCCCAGAGATAAAGAGAGATACAATGATTATGTACGCGTGCTGAAAGGATATATCTTGAGATTATGCGCGGAGTAGGGAAAAAGCTGTTATACTTCCGATATGAAAGAGTTTGAGCAAATAATAAAAGAGGCAGAAAAGCAAGAAGAAATCGTAGGCTTGATCTTGCTCGGTTCACGTGGCAAAGGATTTGAGAATGAATACTCCGATTATGATGCAGTGATGATCGTGAAGGATGAGTTTGCTGGTGCTTTTAGAGAAAGATATGGAAAACGAGATTTTAACAATGTTGAACTCGTGATAATGTCCATTTCTGACTTCAAGAAATATGCAGAATGGGGCAGTCCCGAATCGTGGGACAAATACGATTATGCCCATACAAAAATACTTGTAGACAAGACTAACGATTTACCTGCTCTTGTCAAAGAAAAAGGATTTGTGCCAGCAGAAAAATTGGAAGAGTTTATTGGTGGCTGTATAGATGGATATGTGAATGGGGCATATCGTTCGATAAAATGTATCCGTAATAACAATCTATTCGGTGCACGCTTGGAAGCGTCTAACTCGATGCTTGACTTACTAACCTGTGTTTTCGCCTTCAATGGCAGATGCAGGCCTTTTCTTGGGTATGTCGAGAAGGAACTCGAGAAGTATCCGCTGGAATATCTCCCGTGGCATTCCATCGAACTTCTGGCAAAAATAGAAAAAGTGCTGGCAACTGCAGACCTTAAAACTCAACAGGAACTACTTATGGGAATTGAAAAGATGAGCCGTGAGACTGGGCATGGCAAAGTGTTCGATGGCTGGAAGGGCAAGGATAAGTGGGCGATGGAATATAAGCCCGCAGTAAAATCAAAAACCAAGCAGTAAGTTAACCCCTCGCCACTATCTTTGTCTTCATCGGAAGTTTGGTACCAGCCTTGCGAAGGGCTTCATGAGCTACAGCCGGTTCTACACCGTCTATCTCGAACATGACGCGACCTGGCTTGACCACGGCTACGAATCCGACAGGTTCTCCCTTGCCCTTTCCCATTTTCACTTCGGCAGGCTTCTGGGTGAAAGGATGATCAGGGAAAATGCGGATCCAAACTTTACCGGTCTTTCCTGCATTGTGCATGGCGGCCTTGCGTGCTGACTCGATCTGGTTGGAAGTGACGCGGCCATACTTCATGGCTTTCAAACCAAAAGAACCAAAAGAAACTTCGAGACCACGAGTCTCTGTCTTCATCGATTCCTTGGCAGCGTTCTTGCGCTTTGTGAACCACTTGCGATGCTTTACTTTCTTTGGGAATAACATTGTAGTTAATTATTCAATGATCAATTTTCAATGATCATTGTGTTATTGATTATTTCTTCATATCCGCCTTAAATATCTCACCCTTGTATATCCAAACCTTTATGCCTATGTCTCCATAAGTCATATGCGCCTTCTCGCGAGCAAAATCAATGTCGGCGCGCAAAGTCTGGAGAGGGACTTGGCCTTTCTTGAGCTCTTCTGAGCGGGCGATTTCAGCACCACCGAGACGACCGCCGAGACGGACGCGGATGCCTTTGACTTCTTTGTGAGCCATGACCTTTTCTATAGTCTGCTTGAGAACACGGCGGAATGGCAGACGCTTCTCGAGAGCTTCAGCTATCATCATTCCGGTAATGGCGGCATTTGATTCTGGGCCGCGGATCTCTTCGACATCGAGCTTGAGCTCCTGACCCTTGAGATCAATCTTGGCTTTGCGGATGAGAGTCATTACCTTCTCGCGCAGCTTGACGATACCGTCGCCGGCCTTGCCTATGAGCATACCTGGACGAGAAGTTTTGACGATAACGCGTATACCCTTCTGGGTGCGCTCTATATCTATACCTCCGAGGTAGAATGAGCGCAATTCTTTCTGCAAGAATTCGCGGATAATAATGTCGGTCTTCAGTGCTGTGCGATATTCCTGATCCACGCGGAACCAGCGGCTCTTCCAGTCGCGAATGATTCCTAGTCTATGAGAATATGGGTGTACGGTGTGTGACATGTTATTTGGAAGCTAATGTTATGGAAACGTGGCTGGTGCGCTTCTTTATAGGATGGGCGGAGCCACGCGATACTGGCATATGGCGCTTCAGGACATATCCCTGATTTACCTGGATCTCTTTTACAAAAAGGGTTGCCTTGTCTAACTTGTGATTGTGAGAGGCGTTGGCAACAGCAGAATCTATGAGGTCAGCCAATGGATGACGAGCCTTCTTGTCTACGTTAGCAAGAATGGTCAAAGCCTGTGCTATCCCCTTTCCGCGTATCATATCAGCCACAACGCGAACTTTGCGTGGAGAAATTCTATAGTTCTGTAGGGATGCGGTGACCATGTTAGTTAGGAGTTAGGAGATTATTTTTTGGTACTGCCCTCGGAGGCGGCGGCCTTGGCGGCGGATGCGGCTGCGACTTCAGCCTCCTTGGCCTTGAGCTCAATCTCCTTCTGCATCTTACCTCCATGGCGTACGAACTTCTTCGTAGGCGAGAATTCACCGAGGCGGTGTCCAACCATATCCTCGGTGACTAGTACTTCATTATGAACTCTTCCATTGTGAACGCCGAAAGTGAATCCAACCATCTCTGGAGAAATCTGTGAGCGGCGAGCCCAAGTTTTTATGATGCCTGCTGTCGCAGGTTTCTTGCCGGCTATTTTGTGAAGCAGGCGTTCATCCACGTATGGACCTTTAGATAGTGATCTGGACATAAAAAAGCTCGTAGCGAGCGTAAGAGGCATGGTAGCATAGCCAGTTTAGGCCGTCAAATTGGCGTGAGACAGGTCTATTTTGTGTATTTTATAGGCGCTTCCTGAACAGATAATACTAGAGTATCTTCAGCCACCTCGTAACCATGTGGAACACCTTTAGGAAGATCAATGACCTGCCCTGATTTATAATCAATATTTTTGTCTCCGAGAATAGCTATGCCTTTACCTTTTAGTATATACAACTTAGAAGAGGCCTCATTGTGTGAATGAACCGGGTCTATAACGCCTTTGGCGAGAAAGGCAAATACAATTTGCTGACCATCTTCAAATACAGGAAAGATAAAAACATCTCGTTCCTCCTTACCTTTCCCAAGGTGTTTATGAGTGAGTAGATTCTTTAATATAATAAATAAATTATCCATATTAATATTATTTTCTACCCCAAACTAATACGCGTTTTCTGATTCCATAACCTGGACGGAAATACCTTAAGTACTTAGAACCAACTGATTTATAACCAGATCTTTTAAGAGAATCTCTAAGATATTTTGCAGAGAACCAATATATATTTTTAAAACCATCGTGTATCTGTACTGGCACTTTCTTTGTCGGTGAATCATTTGCAATAAATAATACCCCGTCTTCCTTTAAAGCCTTTTTTGCCTCTGCCAGAAATTTTCCCACAGATGCATTTTTATCTGCTAAATGACCAATCACCCCATCGCTTAAGATCAGATCAAAATGATTATTGAGGTCGAATTTTCCTGTTGCATCTAAATACTTAACCTTGAGTCCTTTGGCCATAGCAAACTTCAAAGCTTGTATCGACACATCGGTCGCCAACACATTGCAACCACTATCGGCTAGTCTCTTCTCTATAAAAGCATTGCCGCAACCAATACTTAATATATTTGGCTTTTTTACCCTCTTTAGAAGAGATAGTATATCTGAGCAAATTGCTTCTAGATAATCTTTGTCAAAAGTTGATGGAGTAATCGAGCTCCCAACATTTTTTCCCTTTTCCCAAAGCTCAAATCTAGACCGACCATCTTGTACTGGTTCTTCATACATCCTCACTGTTTCTTTTATCTCCGACAATCTCATCGCAAAAATATATCATAATCGTAGGCAAAAAACCCGTAGCGCAATGCCACGGGCTGACTACTTTATGAAAAACAGGCTAATTGTGAACCGCCTTCGAAGAGCTGGCGCACAAGTCGTGAGCAAACTTCTCGACTGGCGTAAGGTCATATGCGGCAACGAGCCACAATAAACCGTGCGCCACACCAATAACAAGCGGATCTTGGCGCGGAATCTCCTTGACCTTCCAAGACTCATCCGGTGCTTCGGCGACGATAAACATGTCATCGAAGCGAGGACAACCTGGTTTTGGATCAAGCCAACCACGGACTTGTTCACGAACATCTGACGGCATCACACCGCCATACTTGGCCGTAAGCTCAATCCGCTCAAGGTTTTTGGAGTCACACCAAGCGCCGAGGCTTTGGCGAAGATTCGCGTCCAAATAATGCGTGGCCATAATTTCCGGAATTTTTGGAGAAATACTGAATCCGGAAGTCGTGGTCCGTGCTAGGCCTCGCCTCTCGATCAACTCGACAAGGGGAATGGCCGCTTGTCTTTCTTGAAAGAGATCATTCATCCAAGATGAACGGCCATCGTGAGTGAAGACCACCGTCATCGTATCACTGTCTAGACGGAAGATTGAAAAGGCGGGAAAGCCCTCTTGGGTCTTCCAAGACAGGAATGAAGGATCAATCGTCGGTAATTCGAACTCCGGAGTATGTTCAAACCTGGCAATTTCCCGACCAACCACACCTAGCCGAAAATCAAGGGTGGTCTTCAGTTCAGTCTCGAGAAGCAAAGCGCGGTGCAAAGTATTTTGCATCAGGCGCCTGGAACTGTAGAGCCTTTCGAGCTTGACTGGGTCCTCCAATTCTTGGAGTGAGAGATGCCGAGCCGTCAATGCGGCGACTGGCACAAATTCACCGATTTTTAGGAGCCGATTTCCTATTCTGGCTCCCATGAGCGGGGGTTGGGTAACATTAGTTTTCATAGGACTATGTGGTTGTTTGTTTTGCATGGCTATCCTGTCGTCACTTTCAGACAGGACTCATGTATTTCCTCTATAAGTATAGCTCCGTATAAGATTGCAACAACGTAAAAGTTGATAAAAGGTGCATAACTTTTAGGCAAAAACGGGCTTACGATCAGGCCTTGTATACCATGCTATAATTCCCCCACAACTCCTCTTCCATGGCATCCTCATATATCCCCGACACCATAGACTTCCTTGGGCAAAACCCGGTCTGGCTACTCGCCCTAGCGACGGCCATCATCCTGACTATCACCCTCATCAATCACATCCTTTGGCGCAAACTGAAGGAAGGTGAGAAATTGAAATATGAATTCATCACCATCATGGCCCACAAGTTCCGCACGCCACTCACCCATATCAAGTGGATATCGGACGAGTTGGTAGGAACGGTTCAAGACCAGCGGATAAAAGAGGGCCTGGAGCAGATACGGCGAGCCGGTACAAATCTAGTGGGACTGACCACCACTCTACTAGAACTGACCGATTCGAGAAAAGAAAAGACCTTATACGCTTTCGAACGGACAAACTTGTGCGACTTTGTCCGTACCATAGGCGAAGCAGCCAGAAGGACATTTCAAGAGAAGAACATTTCCTTCTCCGTAGTCTGTGACGATGGACCCGTTTTCGCCAAAATAGATAAGCCGCGCATGGAATTTGCCGTGCAAGTGCTCATGGATAACGCCTTTGCTTACACTCCCACCGGCAAAGTTGTGGCGATAACGGTCTCGAGGTCCGGACGCAAAGCGAACATATCCGTCAAAGATAACGGTATAGGTATCAGGCCGGAGGATATGAAGAAGATTTTCGGCAAATTCTTCCGGGCAGGCAATGCCCAGGCTATGGACACGGAAGGGTTCGGCGTCGGTTTATATCTAGCCAGATCAGTGGTAGAAAGGCACCATGGAAAGTTGGAAGCCTTCTCGGATGGAGAGGGCTTCGGCTCTACGTTCAAGATAGTTTTGAGAGCGATCAAATAGAACCCCGACGGGTACTATTCCACAATTTCACCGGTGACTATGATCTTGGCGATTTTGTGAATGACAGCTTTGGTGGTCTTGATGAAAAAATCTACTATTGCCATTGATTAGAGTTTGGTTTTCTTCTTGCCAACCTGACGGCGAGAGACGATGAAAATATTCGAGTATTTCTTTGGAGTCCTGGTCTTCTGACCCTTACCTGCTGGCTTACCCCAGCGAGTCTTGAGTCGGCGTAGACCGCGACCAGAGCGCTGTTCACCTCCGCCATATGGGTGATCTACTGGGTTCTGGGCGGAGCCACGAACTGTAGGACGTATACCCATCCAACGGGTACGACCTGCTTTGCCGATATTAACCAGACGACTCTCTTCATTGGAAACGGCGCCGATAGTGGCCCAAGCATCTTCGTGGACTTTGCGTACTTCGCTGGAAGGCATCTTTATGTGCGTATAGCTCTGGTCATTAGCGACTACTTGACCGAATGAACCGGCGGAACGAACTAGTTTAGCTCCTGAACCTGGCTTGATCTCTATATTGAAAATGAATGTGCCGACAGGGATCTTCTTCAAAGGCAGGCGATTGCCCGTCTCTATAGGAGCGTGCTCGGATACCATAAATGAGTTACCGACTTTCATCGTCTTTGGCAAAAGCACATAGCGCTTTGTGCCGTCCTTGTATGCCACGAGGCCGATGTAGCCAGTACGGAAAGGATCGTACTCTATGGTTTTGACCGTAGCTATGATGTCTTTCTTGTCATAATTGAAATCTATCTCACGGTAGAGCTTGGCATGACCTCCTCCCTTGTGGCGAACAGTGATACGACCAAAGGCATTGCGTCCCATGTCGCGCTTCCAACCATGAGTCAGAGGCTTGTAAGGCTCTGAAGCGGTCAGATATTGCTTGAACGGCAATACTGTCATGTGGCGGCGAGATTTGGATGTTGGGCGGAATGATTTCATGGAAGTAAATATGCAAATATACGAATGATGCTAATGATACGAATTATACAAAGTCGATTTTGTCGCCCGCTTTCAGCGTGACCAACGCTTTGCGGAAACCAGCCACTCTACCCTTCTTGCCGCGGAGGAAGACCTTCTTTGCCGGAGCATTCATGACTGCGACTTTGACCGGGGTGACTTTGTATAGAGCCTTCACGGCCTTGGCGATAGAATGCTTGTTGGCTGAACGTCCGACTTCGAAAGTATAGACGCCAGTTTGGCTCAAAAGGCCTGATTTCTCTGTGATGCGAGGGCGGATGATAGAATCTGTGACACTAGAGAAAACACCGGCCGGCAATGCTGCACCTGACTTTGCGGCGGCGGCATCTTTGGTGACTAAAGCACGAGCGACCTTCTCCGGCTTAACTGATGAAGACCTTCTCGCGCCTTTCTGAGGAGTGCCACCTTTCTTTCCGGCTACAGATGAGGCCTTAGCCAGATTGGCTTCCGCCTGAACATGGCTCTGTGCGTGCTTCTTATCTGTTCTAAATCCGAATAAAGGCATGGTAGTTAAGGTTATTTGGTGGTTTTAGCTGCACTCGGAGTCTTAGCTGAAAAAGCTTTCAACGATTGTTCTGGATTGGCGATGATCAGATACTTGTGATTCATGACCGAGACCGGATTTATATTGCGGAATTCCTCAACTGAAACATTACCAAGGTTACGGAAGCTCTTTTCGATGATGGTTGACTTGGAATCTGTAGCAATGATAGCGGTATTGACCTTTTTTGTGGCGAGTTTTTCATAGCCCTTAATTGTGGCCAATGAGGAAAGAATCGTCTTTGCGTCTTTTGCCTTTGGGGCGGACATATTCAAAGTATCGACAAAGAGAATGTCGCCATCTTTGAACTTGCGTGACAATACAATGAAAAGCGCCTTGGAACGAACCTTCTTGTTGATCTTACGGGAATAATTCTGATCATTCCTAGGACCATGAGCTATACCACCACCTACCCAGATAGGAGAACGTGTGGAACCGTGACGAGCGCGGCCAGTACCCTTCTGCTGCCAAGGCTTCTTACCACCACCACGGACTTCTCCACGGGTCTTGGTATGAGCGACGTTATCGCGAGAGTTATTATTCATGAGACGAACGACTTCGTGGACCAAGTCAGCATTCCATGGCAGGCCGAATACTCCTTCAGGGAGTTTCATCTTCCCTGTTTCTTTGCCTGATTGATTGTAGATTTTTGTTTCCATTTTATTGAATCAAATTTCGCCCTATTAGCCGACGATCTCGACAAGCGTTCCGCGGCGTCCCGGGATAGCTCCGGCAACATACAGGATATTCTCTTCTGGGTCAACGTGAGCGATCTTCAGATTCTTTACGGTGATGCGATCCGATCCCATGCGTCCAGCCATGCGCATACCTGTCGGTACGCGGTTACGCAAACCTCCGCCGATGGAACCTGGCTCGCGCTCGCTGTGCTTCTGGCCGTGAGAACGAGGACCTCCGTGGAAACCATGGCGCTTGACCACACCCTGAAAGCCTTTACCTTTTGAAACAGCCGAGACAACGACAACGTCACCAGCTTTGAATTGTGAGAGCTCTACTTTGTCGCCGATCTTTAAGAGCAGGGGCTATCTGACCCGGAGTCTGGTCCGTTCGAAATTCAGATAAAGCGGCAAAATTACCAAGATCTTTGAAATGGCCTTTTTGAGCCTTATTTATCTTATTGGCATTGCGCTCACCTTCTCCTACCTGAACAGCTTCATAGCCGTCATTTTCCTTTGTCCTCAATTGGGTGACAATATTACCACGGGCGACAACCAGAGTAACTGGAATAGCCGCGCCTGAGGCATCGTAGATTTGGGACATGTTTAACTTTCTTCCAAGAATAAATTTCATGGCGGTAAGCGGTCGTATTGGGCTACATCATCTTTACGTCTATATTGACGCCAGATGGCAGACTCATATTGGTAAGGGCTTCTATAACTTTCGGATTTGGATTGATGATATCGATCAAACGCTTGTGCACTCTCATCTCGAACTGCTCACGGCTATTCTTGTCGATGAAAGAAGAACGATTGACTGTGTACTTCTTTATCTCCGTCGGCAACGGCACCGGACCGAGGATCTCTACGTCGTACCTAGACGCAGTATCCATGATCTGACGAAGGCTAGCGTCGAGAATCTTGTGCTCATAAGCACGGACGCGAATGCGGAGGTGTGGCAGGGCGCCCTCAACCTTGGCCTTCTTTGCGCGAGCAACCTTGGCGGCCGGCTTTGCGTGAGTCTCTTTTTTAACTGTTTCTTTGTGAGGAGCC
Organism: uncultured bacterium; assembly: GCA_963851055.1. Lineage (GTDB taxonomy): Bacteria > Patescibacteriota > Minisyncoccia > Phycocordibacterales > PALSA-1337 > C7867-002. The sequence goes on from CAWKMY010000006.1 coordinate 47,011, forward strand.
ATTTTAATATTGCGTGCTTTATTCGTCGATTCGCATTAAGCAATGATCTTGGTAACAACTCCGGCACCGACGGTCTTGCCACCCTCGCGGACGGCGAAACGCATCTTCTCTTCGAGAGCTACTGGGGCTACGAGCTTGACCTTGAAGGTCACGGTGTCACCTGGCATGACCATCTCCACCTTCTCGGCGAGGGTCACTTCTCCAGTAACGTCAGTAGTACGGATATAGAATTGAGGCTTGTAACCTGTGAAGAATGGAGTGTGGCGACCGCCTTCTTCCTTCTTCAAAACGTAAACCTCTGACTCGAATTCTGTGTGAGGCTTGACGGAACCCGGCTTGGCCAAAACCTGACCGCGGGAAACGTCATCCTTGGCTGTACCACGGAGCAATACTCCGGCATTGTCTCCAGCCATACCTTCCTTGAGAGACTTGTTGAACATTTCGATACCTGTCACAACTGTCTTCACCGTGTCGCGGAAACCGACGATCTCGACTTCCTCACCAACTTTGATGATGCCGCGATCGATCTTGCCTGTGACGACTGTGCCACGACCTTCGATCGAGAAGATGTCTTCTATAGGCATGAGGAAAGGCTTGGCTGTATCGCGTACAGGCTCAGGAATATAGGTATCCAAGGCTGTCATGAGAGCATCGATAGACTTTGACCATTCTGCGTCTCCGGCGAGAGCGAGAGAAGCTGAACCGCGGATAACCGGGACATTCTTGCCATCGAACTGGTTCTTGGTCAGAAGTTCGCGAACTTCCTCTTCAACGAGGTCGATAAGGTCTTTCTCAGGAACGAGGTCACACTTGTTGAGGAAAACAACGATCTTCGGCACACCGACTTGGCGGGCGAGAAGAACGTGCTCACGAGTCTGAGGCATGACGCCGTCAGTGGCGGATACGACGAGGATAGCTCCGTCCATCTGGGCGGCGCCTGTGATCATATTCTTGATGAAGTCAGCGTGGCCTGGACAGTCGATGTGAGCGTAGTGACGAGTAGGTGTCTCGTACTCTACGTGCGAGAGAGAGATGGTGACGGTCTTTGTTGCATCGCGGACTGTACCACCCTTGGTGATATCTGCGTAAGCCTTTATATTGGCCAATCCTTTCTTGGACTGAACCGCGAGGATAGCGGCGGTCAAAGTAGACTTGCCGTGGTCGATGTGACCGATGGTGCCGACGTTAACGTGCGGCTTTGTGCGATTGAATTCTGCTGCCATATTATTTGTTTAGTGCTTTGGCTTGTGGCGCGTGGTCCGCAGGTAAGCGGGCGAAGCGTCAAGAGCCAAAGATAATGTTGTTAATAGTTATTAAAACGCCTCCAATAGGAAAACAGAGGCGGATAGCGAAGAGCATAGCATATCTGGAAATACTGTCAAATTTCCGCCCGGTAAATAGAAAAACCGTCCGGGATTTCTCCGAACGGTTTCTCCTCAAGACTGACTTGAAATATCTAGTGAGAATTTAGGTACTGCTGTACTGCGTTCCAGACGGAAGCCGAGAGCGAAGTCTGAAAGTTATACGAGGTCGTCCCTACGCATGCCGAACCATTCCATGTCTGACCGGCTACAGGACAAGTGTACTGAGCAGAGTTGAACAGAGACGAATCCCATATCCAGTTGGCTCCGGAAATGCGAGCCCAGCTTCTATAGAGGTTATTTGACGGTATAACTAAGGTGGATCCTCCGGATGATTGTTCCGTACCATCGCTCGAGGCTATGATGCTCCCTCCCGAAGATATGGTGTAATCAACTCCGGCTGGATTTCCCCACCATCCCCATTCTATGGACGGATTCGGAATGTTTGTAACCGTTATAGCTATAGTATTGCTACCTTGATTGACGGCAGAAGTGATGTCGTAAGTCTTAGGTGATGTGAAGTTAGTCGCATTCACATCTCCTGAAGCAACAGGGATACCATTCACAGACACGGAATATCCGTTATCAGCCGCTATAGACAGAGACACTGGGCTGGTTGTCGAAGTCAAATTGAATGTCTTGGTGAAGGTTATGACTTGCGGAGGAACGTTGGCGTAAGAGACTGGAGCCGATGGAGGAGTCTGCGTCTGCGTTGAGCACGTGTAGCTAGGCGGACAATTCGAGGTGACACCGGTGCAAGTGTATCCTGAAGGACAAGTGGTCGTCTGACCAGGAGGAGTACAGACATAACCTGCAGGACAAGCAACAGGGGTAGCAGTCACATTCACCGTCGTTGTCGTCTGTGCGGACAAGCCTGCGCTGTCGGTCACCGAGAATGTAATCGTGTAATTCCCCGCTGAAGCGTATGAATGGGTGAACGTAGAATTCTGTACAACAAGGCTAGCGCTGTTCGCACATACATAACCGACAGGGCAGGCTGAACCATTATCTCCCCAATTGACCGAGTAACTCAACGAACCATTCTGCGGATCACTTGCATTGACCGCCCAAGTACCTGTCTGACCGACCGTGAGTGTCGTCGGGAACGTCCCGCCGGAGATGACCGGGGGTTGGGAAGTCGGCTGCTGTGTCGTGGTACAAACGTAACCATTGCAAGACGCCTGTGAGATAGAACTATTGTATAGAGCGGAATCCCATATCCAGCTAGCGCCAGGAATAGAAGTCCATGAATAGAGAATCTTGCTTTGCGGAATAACTATAGTCGATCCGCCGGAAGATTGTTCTGTGCCATCGCTCGAGGCCAGAGTCGCCCAGTTCTGAGTTACCTTGTAGTCCAGTCCGGCCGGATTGCTGGCCCAGATAGTGCCGGTAGTCGCTGGATTGACGATATTGTCCACCGTTATAGCCAAAGTGTTGCTTCCCTGATGGATAGCCGAAGTTATATCCACATTCTGCGGTGAATAGAAGTTCGTCTCTGAATTGTTCGTCGAGACATTCGTGCCATTCACGGAAACGGAGAATCTGTTATCAGCCGCGATGGCGAGAGTCACCGGACTGCCGGTCTGGTTCACATTGAAGGTCTTGGTGAAGGTCACGACTTGATCATTCGGACCAACATTGAGAGCTGTTGAGACCGGGGTCGGAGTACGTGGTAGGCGTTTCGCTGTAACATGTATAACCAGTCGGGCAATTGCTTATACTGACTGGAGTGCAGACATAACCAGCAGGACAGCCTGATGAACCACCACCTGGAACTGAACATATGTAACCAGCAGGACAGACAGCTGAAGCGCCTCCATTAAACATCACCACAGCTTTCAAATTATCTAGACCAGAAGTGATGGAGTACGCATGAAGGTTAGTCGCACTGGTACCATAATCTATCGCCGTCATTTGAGCTATGTTGGCGCCATTTACGGTAGCCGCCGAACTACTAAGGGTACCGCTTAGATTTATCTGACGAGAAGAACCTGGCGGAAGATACCAATAATTTTCATTATCTCCTGGCACTAGGGATGGAACCGCTCCGCTAGCGACAATGTTCGGTATGATATTTCCATTTCCTGAAGCAAAGTGTAGAGAGGAGTAGGTATTCTGCGCGACAGAAGTGCTTACGAATATCGGATTATTCCCCGCTATCAGAGTGAAAGAGAAAGTGACAGGCTGGACACAAGAGACCATTGCATTATCACAAGTCTGAGAGCCAAGCGTCGACGAAGTATTACTGATTTGGACGCCGCTAGAGGCGGAAGAGAAGGTGATGGTGTTACCGACTATAAGACTTTGCCCAGCAGATACATTATTATAGTTAGAATCGAGTGCCACAAGTGCGCTCGTAGGCAACTCAACTAATGCATTCGAGCTATTGAGATTATGATTCGTATCTTGAGCCACGCTACCTAGGATCGTGATCGGCACAGAGACATCCGCGGGCAGGGGGATGTTGAAATTAGTGAACGATACGCTCTTGTTATCGCTAGCAATCGAAGTTTCAGCATACGTTCGACCGCCTGCTTTTATAAATAGATTAGTGAAGAAACTGGATATATTCGTATTTCCTCCGTTTACGATCACGCCGATAGTAAGCGCTTGAAGCGTAGAAGGACTGCCTTGTGACTTCACATCAAACACCGCGAGTGGCACATTTTGAGTCACTGCTGAAGTCGAGATCTGCACTGTGCTCGCAAGTGGCGAAGACGGATCGAGAGAAGCGGTTATTCCTGCGCCACCAATCGGTTGTGGATTGATTGGCTGAGGCTGGGCACAACTCTTATTCAAGGCCGCACGAGTCGCCGGACCAAAGAAGCCTGTAGCAGGTATGCCTACGCTAGCCTGATATTTTGCCACAGCGGCGGCTGTTTGATAACTATATACGCCCTTTTGCTGGCGACCGGAAGAGACGGCCGGAATGTCATAACCGTTGCCCATGAGCCATGTCTGTAGGGCAACGACGTCAGCACCTGTAGATCCAATAGTTAAGTTGTTACTGAATACATAGCAAGACGTCGAACCGGCTGATTGAACTTGGAAGCTGACCTGATTGCTGGCACCGGTATTTTCATTTTTGACTTGAATACTATGATAGCCATTTGTCAGAGACGGCGCGACAAATGTCATAGATGTACCGTCAGTCGATATACCAGTAGTCACATTGTACAAAACACTGTTATCTATAAATATGACGGAATTCGTAAGCCGCTGACCCGATATCGTGAGTGTCTGTCCCGGGCTGACGATACTCGGCGTGACGGAAGTTATATAAGGAGAAACTTCGCCGACGATGGTGACCGCATTGCTCTGATTCGTTGGAACACTGGCAAATACCGATGATCCATCAGTGCTTGGAGGCATTGAATCACCGTAAACACTCTGAAGGCTTGCCGTGTAGCTTCCAGCGAACATTTGCTTTGGATTGACACTAGCGGAAACACCAAAACTAGTAGTCTGTCCCGGTGCTACAACGAACACATTCCTGCCATATGAATCGACACTGCTGCTTGCAAGGGAAGAATTAGACGGAGTAATGACTACTTGACCAGAGCCTTGGCTATGAGCCGATGAAATGAACTGTACGGCGGCTCCATTCTGATATATTTCAATACCTTGAGTATTACCATGAACTGTAAATGATCCCGTAAGGGTAAGAGCAGCTTCGCCATGTTGGGAATCATAAGTAAGCGCCAAAGAAGGTGTTCCGTTTATCGTAACCGTGGCATCTGTAGTCGGAGCTACAACACCCCCGCCGCCACCTGAAGAACCTCCGCCTGAATTATTAGGCGTACAAACATATCCTACTGGACAATTAGTGACCGGAGTTATTGGCGTACATGTATATCCAGCCGGACAAGCTACCGTCTGCGCCTCTGCCGCAGGAGCTGGCATAAAAGCGACTAAGGCGAGAGAGAATGCTACAACCGGAACGATAACCGAAAACATGGCTCTTTTCATGGTTTTATGTGATTACGAACTAATTAATAGATAATGGACGACATCCAAATACTTGCTCAAGTATACCCCCCCCCGACGAATTTGCACAATATAAGTTGTGAACAGTCGAGATGCAAGGAGAAAGCGACGCTCGCCGTCTGGCAAGCATCGCTTGGGTAGTGGAAACATTATAGCGCGTCACAAATTGCATGCAAAGAGGTTATCCACATGTTAAAGTGAAACCGTGCACGCAGACATTTACCTAAAATGAGGAAAGTTTTTAAAGTTCTAATATACATATTTGCCGTAATCGGCTTTGTACTGGTCATCGTCTATGCGGCTCTAGAGCTTGGCCTAACCAAAACAGCCGGTATCATCGATGCTCAACATGATTATTTCAAAAACCAATTGAGCAACGCCACAAATACAGATTCTTCCGGTATCAATTCATTTAATAGCGATGCCTGGGCTCAAGGTGAAGAGTGGACCGTGCTCAAAGAAGCTATCGCAACTGATACAAAAAGCATAAATATGGCAGCTCAACTCTCCGGCGTGCCAGCTAGAATGATCACTTCCCTACTCATCGTCGAACAGCTACGACTTTTCCATTCGGATCGTGAATTATTCAAAGAAGTTTTCGCCCCACTCAAGATATTGGCTGTTCAAAGCCAATTTTCTTGGGGTGTCATGGGTGTGAAGCAAGATACTGCGCGGCAAATAGAAAACAACCTAAAGGATCCGAGCTCGCCATGGTATTTGGGACCTGAATATAGCCATTTATTGGACTTTGCTACTTCAACGGCTACTTCGACTCTGCCGAATCAGGATACCCAGCGTTTCAATCGTCTGACGGATGAGCATAACCGATATTATTCTTACTTATATGCTGGATTATTCGTCAAAGAGATCGAGGCTCAATGGCAGAAAGCCGGCTTTCCTATAGCTGATAGGCCGGACATCATCGCCACCCTCTATGACATCGGTTTTGGTAATTCCCACCCCAATGCCAATCCTCTTTCTGGTGGCGCGGAGATAGATGTTGGCACGACTACTTATAGTTTTGGCACTCTGGCAAATAGCTTTTACCAGTCAAATGAGATGACTGACATATTCCTGAAATAAGGTGGATTACGGAGTTTGACTTCCCAACGGCAAGGTGTAGATTTATCTTGGCGGTAAAACAAAATATCCATAGTTATGAGCGTAACATCATTGAAAAGTGAGGATGCCACCCAGACGGGTGTCATGAGAACAAACATCATCCGCGTCGAAGCCGAGGAAATTCTCCGGTTGCGGCATCAAGGATTGAGAACGAACCGGCCCATAGATGTGGCGAGATTCGAAGGCGACCACGCCAAATCATCGTGGCACTTGGCGGCCGTCCCCGTTGATGAAAACGGTTGGAAAATACTCGGCAGCGACGTCATAGGCTGCGCCAGTTTCATTGCGGGCAAACTGGAAGATCATAGCACCTGGCAGCTCCAAGGCTTGGTAGTCACCACCAGTTTCAGAAAAATGGGGTTGGGACGGAATTTGCTGGCCTATGCCGAAAGCCATATCCCAACGGATACCGGTATCCACTTGTTCTTGTGCGACGCCCCATTGGAGACGGTCAGATTCTTCGAGAAGTGTGGCTGGATGGTCATTTCCGACCAAATAGACGTGCAGGACTTCGGCGCCTGTCGGAAAATGGTCAGGCAGTTGTGATACCATGTGAATCTATCGAGCCGCGGGAATGATCCTGCGGCTTTTTTAATTAAAACATTTAGAGCTAATAAAAAGCCGGACGTGAGTCCAGCTATTACGGCAATCCGGGGCATCAATCTTCTTCGACCTTGGTTTTGGGCGCAAATCTTTGCGGCACCCACGCCTCATCCCTCGACGATGTGGGCTCTCCTCGAGGAAATAAGGCCCTAAGGACTCGTTTTTGGTCCCGACGATCAAGGGTTTCTTCGATCACTCTTTTCGCCTTCATTGCATCCGTCTGGACTACCGGGCCCTTTTTGAGAGCCTCAGCGTCAGACTTCTTGTTTATGACATTCAAGGTAACCTCTGGTGTTAATTTGTTCATGACAAGCGTAATACTCAATCTAGAAAAAATCAAGATGGAACTATTTCATTGCCTCACTTTCAATTGACACAATTCCAACATAGAAGTAGTCTGACCACGGATGGTAAACAATGAAACTAAAGAAACTTATGAAAAAACCAAATGAAATCGCTGAGCAGAACTTTGCCAAATTACGCAGTAACATCTATCCCGGCCGCGGCATCATCGTCGGCGTTGATGAGACGGGACAAAACATGGTCCAAGTCTATTTCCTCATGGGCAGGAGCGAAAATAGCCGGAACCGCATTCTGAGTTCCGAAGGGGGACGCCTATTCACCGAAGCAGCTGACCCAGCCAAGGTGAAGGACCCGAGCCTGATCATCTATAATGCCATGCGCGACGATGGAAAAAACTTCGTCGTGAGCAATGGCCATCAGACCAATGCCGTCATGACGAGTCTCCAGTGTGGAGGATCTCTTGCCCTGGGATTGGAAGCATACGAATATGAGCCCGATGCTCCAAACTACACACCGCGCATCACAGCCGTTTGCTGGCCGCGTGGTTCCATGATTGCTGAGGTGTCCATATTGAAGAAGTCGTCTGACACCCCTCCCTGCAATCGTTTCTATTACGGGTATGCAACGATTTCTCCTGGGTTCGGCTACTGCGTCACCACATACGATGGAGACGGCGACCCATTACCATCGTTCACCGGAGGGCCATTCACAATGCCGCTCAATGGCGATGCCAAAATGGTAGCGGAAACTTATTGGGCTGCCCTAAACACGGATAACCGGATCTCATTAGCAGTCAAATGGATTCCGAGGGGAAACGTGGAGTCAACGGTCCACGTCATCAACCGGTTCAGCAAGGCCTAAACCTCATCAATCACTCAAAACGCGCCAGCTTTCGCCGGCGCGCTTTTTTTATTCCCCAAAAATTATTTCTTTTACTTCCTCTTCTCCTTTATACCCTCTGCAACGTTAGCCGGAACGACTTCATAGTGATCGAATTCCATCTGAGCAGAACCTTGGCCGGAAGTCATGGAACGAAGAGCCGTGGTATAGCCGAACATCTCTGACAATGGAACCTTGGCGATGATAGAGATGACTTGGCCCTTTGGATTGGAGCCCTCGATGGTACCGCGCTTGGAAGCAATGGAACCATTGACGTCACCCATGTACTTCTCCGGACAGACGACTTCGAGCTTCATGATAGGTTCGAGAATGACAGGCTTGGCGCGCTTGGCTGCATCTTGGAAAGCCTGGGAAGCGGCTATCTTGTAAGCGATCTCTGATGAGTCAACGTCGTGGTAAGAACCGAAAGTGAGCTCGCAGGAAATGTTAACAAGTTTGAAACCGGCGACGATACCGCGATCGAGTGCCTCACGAACACCTTTCTCGACGGCTGGAATAAATTCATTCGGAATGACGCCGCCTTTGATGGAGTTGATGAATTCAAAATCATCATAGCGGTGAACTGTCTTGGGTATCTTCTCCCCTTCCGGCCATGGTTCCATAGGTTTCGAGAGTCAGACGGACGTGACCGTATTGACCCTTGCCTCCGGTCTGCTTGATATATTTGTGTTCAGCTTCAGCGGTGCCGAGGATGGTCTCACGATATGCTACCTGTGGCTCACCGACATTGGCTTCAACGCCAAATTCGCGCTTCATACGATCCACCATGATCTCGAGGTGAAGTTCTCCCATGCCTGAAATAATAGTCTCGCCTGTTTCCTGGTTGCTGGAGATACGGAATGTTGGGTCTTCATTGCCGAGCTTGCGCAGAGCCAAGCCCATTTTCTCCTGATCAGCCTTGGTCTTCGGCTCGATGCGTAGAGACACAACCGGTTCCATGAATTTGATAACTTCGAGGACTATCGGGTGTTCCTCATCGCAGAAAGTATTGGAAGTGAGGGCGTCTTTCAGTCCTACGGCGGCAGCGATCTCTCCGGCAAAGACTTTCTTGACCTCTTCACGCTTGTCGGCTTGGAGGCGGACGATACGACCGAGGCGTTCCTTCTTGCCAGTGGTGGAATTGTAAATATATGAACCAGCTTCTATGGTTCCGGAATAGACACGGAAGAATGTCAGAGCTCCGACGAATGGATCATTCTGAAGTTTGAATGCCAAGGCGGAAAAAGGTTCTTTGTCATCTGCGTGGCGGAGTATCTCTTCGCCTGTATTCGGGTCAATACCCTTTATTGGAGGCATATCTAGAGGCGAAGGCAGGTAGTCGACGACGGCATCGAGAACGAGTTGAACGCCTATATTCTTCAAGGCGGAACCAGTGAAGACTGGGAACATCTTGTTGTCTATGACGGCACGGCGGACGATTTTCTTGAGCTCATCAACCGAAGGAGTTTTACCATCGAGATAAGAGGCCATGGCCACATCATCATGCTCGACGATCTTTTCTATGAGCTCGGCATGATATTTCTTTGCATCGGCGGCGAGTTCATCAGGAATCTCTTTTTCAACTATTTTATTTCCCATTTCTCCCTCGAAATAGTATGCCTTCATCTTTAGAAGATCGACTACCCCAATGTGATTGCCCTCTGTGCCTATAGGGAGCTGGAAACGAACGGCCTTCGGACTCAACCTTTCGAGAATTGATTTGAATGAAAATTCGAAAGAAGCTCCCATGCGGTCCATTTTATTGATGAAACAAAGACGTGGCACATTGCCTTCGTCGGCATAGCGCCAGTTGGTCTCTGACTGTGGTTCAACGCCGGCAACGCCGTCGAAAACCACAACTGCTCCGTCGAGTACGCGTAGAGACCTTTTCACTTCTACAGTGAAGTCGATGTGTCCAGGAGTGTCGATGATGTTGAAGCGAACCATCTTCGACTTATCGGTCGGAGGCATGTATGACGGATTCCAGAAACAAGTGATAGCGGCAGCCGTGATGGTGATACCGCGCTCGCGCTCCTGTTCCATCCAGTCTGTGACAGTGTCACCTTCGTGCACTTCACCGATCTTGTGCGTCATTCCTGTATAGAAAAGAATACGCTCTGATGTAGTCGTCTTGCCCGCATCGATGTGGGCAATGACTCCGAAGTTACGTACTTGAGAGAGTGGGTAGTCGCGGTTCATGGTGGTTTTGGCTTATAAAGCTAGTAAATTATTGGGTTAAATTAAAAAAGCTGAGAGGCTTTAATGAATAGTACGATACAGGAAAACCGAAGAATAATCAAATAATATCGCCATGGCTCATTTCCACCACTTGAGCCACAAGGTTATTTCTTGTAATGATTGGTGATACTGAACACTTCAATCACTTCCTTCTTAGCAAAAAAGAATAATGCGCGGTATTTACGATCAATCCTGAATGAATAGATGCCGTGCCACTTCGGCTCCAAAAGCTCCACATTGAGAGAGGGGTGTCTAGTATTTGATTGGAGTAGCGCCGACGCTTTCTTATATTTGGAAATTAGCTTGCGCGCGACAAGATACTCTACCAAATCCTGACGAAGAGGCTTGACCTTCATACGCTAAATGATTATTTGGCATATGAAGACTTACGCAGGCCGGATTCAAGGTCGGAAATAAATTCTCTTGAATAAAGTCCTGATGCGCGGAAATCTTCGACCACGGTCTTGATCGGATCTTTTATAAGCAATTCAAAAAGGCGAGCCGCTACGGCATGGTAGGCTTTAGCTTCTTTCTTTAGCTTGGTATATTCGGTTTTCTGGATGGTTATTCTGCTCATAATTCAATATTATCACTTGGAACAAATCACGACAAGCCATGGCCTATGTTTGATATCACAAATTGTGACTTCAAACAGATGGCCCAGTTGAGCGACCTCTCGAAATCTACCAAGCAAAGTGAGCAAAAGCCTTGTTGGCTTCGGCCATCTTGTGAACGTTCTCGCGCTTCTTGACGGCTTCGCCTTCATTCTTTGAGGCGGCGATGATCTCATCGGCGAGTTTGAGGTGCATAGGCTTGCCCTTCTTTCCGCGAGCTGCTTCTACGATCCATTTCATTGAGAGTGAATTCTTGCGCTCCGGACGGACTTCGCGAGGAACCTGATAGTTGGCGCCACCGACACGGCGTGAGCGGACTTCCATAGCTGGAGTTGTGTTCTTGAGAGCCAATTCGAAGACTTCTATAGGATTCTCTACTTTGGCTTGGACCTTGATAGCATCCATGCAGCTGTAGACGATATCGCGAGCAGTATTCTTCTTGCCCTCTTGCATGACATAGTTGATGAGCTTGGCTACTTTCAGAGAATCGAATGTCGAATCGGGCTTGAGATCTCTTTTTATGTTTGTTTTTCTGCGCATGATAGTTAAATGAAAATGGAAAAAGCAAAATGGAAAATTAAGCAACCTTAGCGGCCTTTGGCTTCTTGTTTCCGTATTGGCTGCGACCTTTGCGACGCTTCTCTACTCCGGCGCAGTCCAGGACTCCGCGGACGATGGAATAGCGCAAACCTACGTCCTTGACGCGACCTCCACGAAGGAGGACGACGGCGTGTTCCTGTAGATTATGACCTTCACCCGGGACATATGCTGTGACTTCGACGCCGTTAGAAAGGCGTACGCGAGCAATCTTGCGGATAGCGGAGTTAGGCTTCTTTGGAGTCTTTGTCGTGACTTTCACGCATACACCACGCTTGAAAGGCGCAGGGAAAAAGCTCGGACGATTCTCGATCGAGTTGAAGGTGCGGGTGAGAGCGATAGACTTTGACTTCCTCTTGAAAGTCTTGCGGCTTCTCTTTGTGAGCTGATTAATTGTTGGCATAGTTTGTTAGTAATTCGTAAACAGTAAACTGTAAACGGAAAGTGTTGTTCTCTGTTTACGGTCTACTGATTACCGTTTACTGCGATTTTTCCGTTTGAATTTTTTCATCATTTTCAGCTCGAGCGAGCTTGAATGATTACTCATACGGAACTAGTAATTAAATTGTAGCCCCCTTGGGCAGTGGGGAGACTTTAGCATAGAAGAGATTCTCTGGCAAATCTGAATTGAATCCTCCAGCGCATTCAAAATTTGCCGATAACTGCGGATAGTTTCCAAACAGCTATTTAATTTGGTAATCTTGGAATAACTACTTTTGCAATATTTTCAGCCTTAGACAGATTCTGATCTACTATACCGGGTTCATAAACATATATGATACCTATTGTCTTTCCAATGGCAAAATATAGCACCACCTTATTATTTAGAGACCTCCATGCAGCTTGATCACCGATTCCTGATATCTGAGTCAGATATAAGGGGCTCGACTTAGCGTAAGTATTCAAAATAATATTAAAATCCTGGGAATTAGCATTCGCAGAAAGTATCTCGAGGCTTGCCGCTAGGGTTTTATCTTGAACTGGCGTTGAACTATTGACAGATCCGTATCCATAAACACATACTTGATCGGTATTCTGATATAAATACAAGGATTTTTCACTAAGAATCGACTTTGCATCTGCAAGAGTAAAGTAATCGCAAGTATTGTTACTCCAAGTCTTAGGCGCGTTAGTTGTCGGTGAATTGACAGCTTCTGTTGGTGGTTGTGACTGGGAGTTAGTATTTATTTGAACTGGAGAATTAACTGGCACCTGTTCTTTTTGTGCAGAGTTATTTCTTAGATAAAAATAACCTCCGATACTTAGAATAATAATAGTAAGAACTACTATAGCCCATATCGCAGCTGAGCCTTTTTGTGAGTTTTTCATGATAAATACATTATACAGCAACGAATATATAAAAGTAAATATTCACATCGCCACCCCAGTAAACAATTGAAACACCCACGGAATTATCGGCGCCACTACTTGCCAGAGAAAAAAAATGACAATTAGAGCAAAAATCGGTGAATTCCTTTCCATCGTCATTCTTACTCGGCCATATTGATTGGGTAAAACGAAAAGAGCAATTTGGAACCATCAAGCGGCGGCAGATGGAATGAAATTAAAGACAGCTAAGATAATATTGATAATAACTATATAAGAAATGATCGTAATAAAAGGCGCCAACGAAGTGGCAGAAGCAGCATCAGTTATTCCGCCAGCGACAAAGCGCAAATAGTCCCAAAAACCAAAGCAATCAGAAGATTCGAAGCTGGCCCAGCAGCCGCGATGAGGAATTCACCTTGGCGTTTATTCTTGAGATTATATGGATTGTAAGGAACAGGCTTGGCCCAACCAAACGTGGAGCCTGAGTAAGCGAGGTGATAAGAGGCACTATTATAGAACCGAGCGGATCTATATGTTTGAGCGGATTCAAAGTCAGCCTGCCAGCCAATCGCGCCGTAGGATCACCCAGCGGTCAGCCATATAGCCATGGGAAAGCTCGTGAAGGATGACGGATATTATGAGAATGACTATAGATAATATAGTAAGCATGATTGTTGACCTCCAAACCAATCAATGATAGCATACGATTCTCACTCTTATGGCAAAAGTATGCGACATAACAAAGGTAGGCTCGGTCGTCGGCGGCCGCTACTCCAATAGGACTCGCGCAACGCAGTTCAATCCCTGCGGCAATATTCGTCGTTACCCAAATCTCCAGAAGAAAAAGATCTATGTGCCAGAACTGAAGAAGTCATTCTCCTTGACCGTCTCCGCTCGCGGCCTCCGCACCATCCAGAAGAAAGGACCATTCCGAGCTCTCAAGGATGCGGGGATAATAAAATAAGTTTGGTTTGACTTTAATCATAAAACTGCTTACACTTATAGCAGTTAACTCTGACGCCAGGAAATCGGCTTAGCTGGATATCTCCCGAATAAATGAGGGAGTAGCAAATGAGGGGATACCATTATGGTGCCGTCCCTCCAGAGATATCATACATTTTCTCATAGGTTCTCGGATCTATGATAAATGCGGAAACGACCTGATTCTCTGAACCAGGCGTTTTTGTTATCTCAAGAACTACTCCATAATTTCTACTAATTTTCCGTGTTAGGATAAAACTATTATCTCGTTTTAGAAAATTGTTGACTATCTTTTCGGGCATATTTAGAACCACTGGAATTATACTTATAACTTCATCGGCCTTATTTCCTCTACTGTCGATGATATGCTTGAGAGCTCTTCTGGAAATATATACCCCACGGGATTTAGACCCGATAACTTGTGCCGTGCAGTATGAGATGAATGCCACACTAAATATTCGGAGTGGATCGGGAATGGCCTCACCAACACTGATGTTCTTAAGCTCCTCAATTATTTCATCCGGTATACTCATGTATTTATGTTCATTGAGAAATACCGATGTCAATTCCATCTGACTCTATTTTCACAGTCCCTTTCTCTTTTACATTGAAACGTTTGTCGTCGAGTATGAAATAAAGTGGATCAACTTTTTTGGCCACAGACTTTTTGGTCCCGCTAGTTATAGATTGCGAATAAACCAAATATTCAGGACGCATTTTATTCATTAGCTCAGCTGATAAAGAGCCGGCCAATGCGCTATTCGGCATAACCAAAACATTTGCGCGCAATGAATTTGAACCAAATTGATCAGATGAAGATGCCGCCGAAACCAAAAACTTTTGCACTTTGGTCGTTGCATTTCCGAGTAACATAACTGAAGTCTGGCCGTATGAAATTTTCATTATAATCTCCGGCGCGCTTGCATTTGAATACGCAAATAAAGATGGCGGTGCTGGAAAAAGAACACCCGCTTTTACCGGCTCTCCCCCGATTCTCTGTCCAAAATCGAGCACATCCCCAGCCGAAACCTCCTCCATAGGCACCTTTAATTGCTTAACCGTATCGAGAAAAGTCTGATATATCTGACCTGTCGAACTAGCTAGACCCAAAGCCTGTAATGAAACGCCCGGCACAACGACTTTATCGACAGAGTATCGTTCCAAAACATCGATAAGCCCCGAGACATCCTTGTCGTCAGCGTCAGTGGCAATAACTACGTCGATCCGACGCGAATAGAAAGGCAGAATGTCCGTCAATTCACGGATGACTTCGGAATTCGCTCCGCCATTTATCAAAATCCTTTTATCATCGGGTGTGCGGACGAAGACTGATGAACCGCTTTTCAGGTTGAAGACGTATACCTCAAGGATGGGCAGACGATGTTCTTCTCGCCACGCATAACCGGCAATGCCGCAGGCTAGAGTCGCGGCTGTGGCACCGATCAAGAACGGTTTGGACATGATTTTGACTGTCATGCACCCCAGTCTACAGACCCGAGATAAAGAAACGCTCAAAAAGAAATCAAAAAACGCCTAATTTTCGCTCAAAATTCGCCTAAGAAAGGCCAAAAATGTTAAAATTACTTGGTAAAATCTAAATACTGACACATTAATACCAATAACGAGAATTATTTTATGAAAACATTTACCGCAAAATCTTTTAATATTCCGGTTCTAAAGGGCATTTCGGCGAAGACCATAGCTGAACACATAAAGCTGTACGAAGGATACGTCAAGCATTTGAATCTCGTACATGAGATCGTGGAAAACCAGGATAATCCTGAATACGCACGTAGAGAAACATACCGCAGACAAGCATTTGAATTCGACGGCATGCGTAACCATGAATATTACTTTGGAAGCCTTGAAGGTGGTCCGCATGAGATTTCCAAAGATTCAGCCCTATACAAGAAAATAATCGAGTGGACCGGCTCTTTCGAACTATTCATGAAAATATTTAGCAACCTCGCTACTACAAGAGGTGTTGGATGGGCAATGCTAGGCTACGATAAACAAGATGATACGTTGATCCAATATTGGGTTGACGAACAGCACCTAGGACATTTGGTAGGAGTCAGCCCAATAATTGCCCTCGACATGTGGGAACACTCGTATGTCGCCGACTATCAGCCGTCAGGCAAGAAGCAATATGTCGAAGACTTTTTCGCTAATCTAAATTGGGAAGTGGTGGAGGAGAATTTTAAGGCGGCGAGGAAGTAAAGACTACTACTCATTGACATCACCCCTTTATTTGTCCTACACTTATGCCAGTGAAATACCTTGAGAGTTTCGAGATTCTCTAAGAGCGGAAAATTCGGGTCGGCCGCCAGCGTTCGCTTTACCGCGAATATGCAGTATGGAGGGATCGCCTCACGAAAGTGAGCCGCCCGTCCTCCAGAGAATCTCAAAGTTCTTGAGGTATTTTTCGTCCGTGACAAAAGATGTGACCAGAATCACGCCTCTCTCAAGAAATTCAATTACGATTATATGCGGCTCTCTTTTCTTGCCCTGATTGAAAAATTTTGCAGAAAGTAACCGAGTCTTCTTTCCCCGGAAAATAACATCTGGATATTCGAGGATATTTGGAATAATTCCGAGCAATCTTTTACCCTCTACTCCCTTTTCGGCAAGATGTTTTAGTGTACGTCGAGTAAAAAATGCCTGTAACTTTCCTCTAGAAAAAATCTGCATAATTACAGGGTGTACAGAAAAACCAGTCTGGATTAATTCATCAGGCCTATCAATCAAAATCCCTTTCGGAATTTTTTGGAATTCGTAAAAAATTGACCGTAAAGGTGTGGTGTGCTTATTCATATCATTTTTTCAAGATTCTTTGGCCGACTTCTCCTCCTCTTCACCAGCATAAACCCGACGAGAAATACCCCATAAAACCCCACCACCCACCAGCCGGAAAATTGCGGCAGGTAGACGGCGGCGAATGGCAATCTGGCGAAATGCTCGACTATAAAGAGCTCGTAGGCCAGAAGTAGATGCGCTCCCCAGCCGAATATGTGCGAGACCGGCGACGAAATGAAACCTGAGGCACCCGTTAGGAAGACGGCCAACATCGTCAGCGGAATAAAAGGCAAAACCAAAATATTCACTACTACGCCGACTATAGAAAGCTGGCCCATCATATATAGGATGAATGGCGAGACGAATATCTGGGTCGAGGTCGTGGCAGCAACTATGCCGCGCATGCCGAATGTCTCCGGTATGAAGGTTAGGCGCTTTTCGATAGGGCTGGCTAGAAGGATCAACCCGAGTGTGGCCAAAAATGAAAGTTGAAATGATGGGTCATGCAGGAGAATCATCGGATTTTCTATGAGCATCAGACATGCGGCGAAAGACAGGGCACGGACGACATTGTAGTCACGACGGGTAAGGTCGGCAGACAGGGCAACTCCCGCCATGAAGCACGAGCGCACAACCGTCGCTCCTCCGCCGACCAAAATGCCGAAAAGAGCGATACCTATTCCGCCGACCACTATTCCCCAAACTCGAGGAAGCCTCGATAGCAATTTACGTAATGCATAGGCTACGATGGTTATATTGAAACCGGACAAAACGACTATATGTATAAGACCGACGATACGAAAATCATTGAGTAAATCTTTACCCAGAGCCGCTTTCTCCCCTACCACCAGCCCTGCCGCCAATGCAGAGTGGGGCTCGCCTAGAGAGCTATTCAGGTTATTGACAAAGCCGCGTTTGAGCTTGAGCAAGAGCGAAGTTATCGACCATCCATTATCAGGATTGGTCAAGACGACCGCCGAGCTTTTCATTTCATAGAAAATATCGTCCTTGGCTAGATAATCTCTGTAATCGAAAGACCTGCCCGTATCGCTTTGAAAATTAAATGGTGCAGACAATTTTCCCGTAAATGAAACCGTGTCTCCATAATGGAATCGGGGATACAATTTAGTTTTCATTTGGATTAGAAGGCCGTCCGGGCATTTATTTTCGCCAGCTGACAATCGACTGGTCGAAACAACCAGAACCTGACCCGTATTAGTGAATGACGGATCTTCGGTGATCGTCCCAACTCCTTCTATCTGTTGTTTGAGACATGGACCAATGTCTGGCGACACTATGAAAAATGATTGGCCGACGCGAAAAATCGCGGCCGTTATGAATATGCTCCAGAAAATGAAAACCCCCCTGTTCATGGAGAGCATTTTACTGGGACAGCGATAAAGAAACGCTCAAAAAGTAATCAAAAAACGCCTAATTTTCGCTCAAAATTCGCCTAAGAAACTCAAGGTTAAACCTTGAGGCGCTAAAAAGCTCCGAATTCGTCTACTATTTCCTGCTCATTCTCGATGCTTATCGATTTTTTGTATTTTGCGCCTTTTGTGCCTTTTACCCGCTTCTCACATTCGGCCCATGAATGATGGGTTTCGATAATTCCGCCAACCATGCTCACATAAGAATATGCTTTGGCATTCGAGTGCGAGGAACTAGACTTCTTTTTGGCCGCACTCATCTCATCATGTGAAATATCCAGAATATCCGGCAAGTCATAAGCACCAAGCGGACCTTTATAAAGATTTATTTTTCTTCCATCAGCGAAAGCTGTGGCTATATGGTCGCAACGCTCATTGCCGAGAATACCTACGTGACCACCGATGTATTTCCACTCGATCTTGCCGCCTGACAATTCTATGAGACCGGCGGCCTCGTCGAGCCTCTCCCAAAGATCGGCATTCAAGACGTCTTTTTTAGCCTTTGTTTTCCAGCCATTCTTCTTCCAAGCATGGATCCACTTGGTGATCCCATTTATGACGTAGCGGGAATCCGTGTGGACAATGATCCCTCCACCAACATTGGAATGCAAATGATCGATGGCTTTTAAACCTTCTAAAGCGGCTTTAAGCTCCATACGATTATTCGTAGTCTCTCTTTCTCCGCCGCCGAGTTCGATAACTTCTGTTTTTATTCCTGGTACAACAATGACCGCGCCCCAACCTCCCGGGCCTGGGTTATTGCGGGATGAGCCGTCGGTGAAAATGGTGATTTTGGAATTATCTTTCATTGGGTTTTTATTTTAGCGTCTTAAGATATTACCACATCCACCACTCGGAGTCGCAATTCCGCCCTTCCGCGGAACATAGATTTTTCAATAGAAGCGATCAGATCTAATGGCTTATTCGCCTCGACCTTTTTGGCCCATTCATTCTCGACACCGAAGAATGAGATGGCCGGAATTTTAACACCGTTTGATTTTTTGAAAGTTAATTCTATGTGTTCGCCCCCCTTCCCAAATAGCTTGACCAGGATCGGGGAGACTTTCCTGAAAAGGAATACCGGCTTTGGATTGCCGAAGCCGAATGGTGCAAGTTGGCCGATATCTTTTTGTAAATTCCAATCGACATCATCCATCGACAGTTCGGCATCTATGAAATCTTCATCGGCCTGTGGAACATTCTTCAAATTTCCTGCTGCGGTGTTCAAATGTCCTTCCAAAAAATGTACTGACTCGCTGGCCACTGCAAACCCACCAGAATATCTATGGCCGCCGAACTGGGTGAGCACGCCTGCTGGAACGGCGCGCATTAACTCTACGACATTAGATAAGCCTTCGGACCTACACGAGCCCTTGAGAAGATTATCTCCATCGCGGCCCCATAGGAAAACTGGGCGACTGAATTCACCTGCACAAGTATTGGCCACTAGACCTAGAAGAGATGGTCGCCATTCCGGATTGCCGAGCACAATTACCGACGGAAATGTGGCGACATCGTGGCCATGGCGACCATGCAGAGTCTTTTTCACTTCTTTGACCAATGAAGCGACGACTCCTTTGCGCTCATTGTTGATACTATCTAGATGATCGGCAAATTTGCACGCGTCTTCATCAGTTGTCGCCGCCAAAAGGCTGAAGGCGTCCATGGGCAGACCCATCCTCGAAGCGGCATTGATGCGCGGCGTGACCATAAAGGCGATATCGTCCTCTGTTAAATGTTGCTTGGCGATCTTTAATTTCTCAAGGAGCCTGACCAGGCCTTTGCGCTGGCTTTTGCGCAAGACTTCCATGCCGTAATATGCAAAGACTCGATTTTCGCCGATGAGCGGAACCATATCAGACAGTGTGGCTATGCCGACCATGTCCAGTAACCATTTCTCATGGCCTTCCTTGAATTCATTTTCACCTTTGAATATTGAAGTGTCTTTTGTCTCTTTAATTTTCTTCAAAATTGCTTGGATCAATTTGAAAGCTACACCCGAGCCGCAGATATTTTTGTCAGGATAATGACAATCGGCCTGTTTGTGGTCGACAATAGCGAATGCCGGCGGCAATTTTGCCGGCGGCTCATGGTGATCGGTTATGATAACGTCCATTTTCAATTCATTGGCGCGCTCAACCGGCTTTACATCCGATATGCCACAGTCGACAGTGACGATGAATTTTACTTTTTCGCTCGCCAATTGCTCGATAGCATCAATGTTCAAGCCAAATCCTTCATCGTGACGATGTGGAATGTATACGGAAAAATTCTTGAAGCCGATCCTGCCGAAAAAATCATTCCATATAACCGCTCCTGGTATACCGTCAGCATCATAGTCGGAGTATATGGCGATGCGTTCATCTCTTTTAATGGCTTGGATGATTCTCTCCGCTGATTTTTCCGCGTCTTTCAATAAAAATGGATCGTGAGTGTCGCGGATATAGTCAGGTGAGAGGAATCTTTTAGCGGCCATCGCGTCTTTGAGCCCTCTATGATGCATGAGATGCGAAAGCGGTGACGAAAAGCCGGCAAGATTGGATTGCTCTTCATTTGAAAGAGGTTTACGGAGAGAATACATGTGAGGAAGTATAGCACGCGACCTCGATTGACTTATGAAGTGATTTGTTGTATGGTCAATTTAAATAAATGTAAAAAGGTCGGCACAGGCCGATGTAATTTGAAAGGAGTTTGCTTTGAAAATAATTGACCCGAACACTTTGACCGTCAAACAACGAATCGCCCAAATCGAGGAACTGCTCGGCATATCTATTCCGGCTGGCTCAGAAACAAGGATTGCAGAGAAAAACGACAAGATCGCCATAATACAGAGAGTTGTCTGCTTCGTCTGCGTGGTGAGCTTCGCGGATCTTGTGAGCCGAAAGAGAACGGATCCTGTGAAAAACACCAGGAAACTCGGTTTCCTTTTGTGCAAGGAATATGGAGCTGTTAGAAATCTCACTTATCTCGCCAAACGCTTCGGATGCGACAACCATGCGACAGTAATTCATGCGAATAATACCGCGAAGGATATGGTCGGCGATGGTCCTGGATCTGACCCAAACTTCCAAGAGCAATACCGGAAATGTAAAAATCTTTTGGGTGACAAACTCGACGAGGCCAGCCTTAGCGTCTTGAATGCTTGGTTGAAAACCGTCGAAAATCCGATCTAACTGCCCCCCGCCTGAAAACCGGTCGGGGCATTTTTGTCGCCGCTGAATTTGAATGGACTATCCAATCAGATGTATAATGTCGGCATGAAAGACTGCATCTTCTGCAAGATAACCAAAAAAGAGATACCGGCACATATTATCTATGAAGATGATGATTTTGTGGCATTCCTGGATATACATCCGCAATCACCAGGCCACGCGCAAGTCATTTCCAAGAATCATTATCGTTGGGTCTGGGATGTGCCGCAGTTAGGAAAATATTTCGAGGTCGTGGGCAAGATCGCAAAAGCGCAACAAAAAGCTTTCAACAATGAATGGATTTTGAGTCGAATCATCGGCGACGAAGTGCCTCACGCGCATATATGGGTCTTCCCTAGCAATGAGACCAAAGGCGACAAAATGGATTTTGAGGGAAACAAGAAGAAAATCGTCGCGGCTTTGAAAGAATAACCGGTAACAACAGTCAATCTTCTTTTGCTGACTCCTCCAGCGCCTCTATCCCCGGCAAAGTGCCGGTAGCCAGGAAATCCAACATGGCTCCGCCGCCGGTAGAAACAAAAGTGAACTTATCTTCAACCCCGAGCTTTGAAATAGAAGACAAAGTATCGCCGCCGCCAACAATCGAGTGGACACTTGGCCCATTGCCGCCTTCAATCTTTCCGTTCTCTGTCCTCTCCGCGATTATCTTGGCCAAAGCTTCCGTGCCTTCAGTGAATCCCTTCTCAAATACGCCGAGCGGGCCATTCCAGAGGATAAATTTCGCCGCATCAATCTTTACTTTTAGCGCTTCGAGAGTCTTTGGCCCTGAATCAAAGATGACATCGCTAGTACTGACGGCGTCTATCCCCTTTTCCACATGATCTTGGATAATCACATCAACTGGAATCATTATATTCGGCTGATTGATGACATTAGAAATATCATCGGTGCCGCTGGAGACCTTGGAAATACCGACTTCATATCCTTTTGCTTTCAAAGCATCGTTAGCCAAAGCTCCGCCGATGAAAACTGTGTCGGCTGTTTTGGAGAATTTCTGGATGAGCGGCAACTTGGTATCGAACTTCGCTCCGCCGAGGATGAAAATGAACGGGTGAGACGGGTTAAAAGCCGCGCTCAATTGCTTTACTTCTTCTTCGAATTGAAGTCCTGCGTAACTAGGTAAAAATTCAGTGACTGCACATACGGAAGCATGCTCTCGATGCGAAACAGAGAAGGCATCGTTAACGTATATGTCCGCAAGGGAGGCCAATTGTTTAGCAAATTTTTTATCATTCTCTTTTTCGCCAGAATTTTCGCGTATATTCTCGAGCAATATCATTTCGCCGTCTTTCAATCCTTCCGCCGATTCGAATGCGGAAGCCAAATTCTTCACAAAAGTCACCGGCAATCCTTTTTTCTTCAAATAATCAGCGACCGGCACCAAAGTCGGCATTTTTTCTAATGGATTCTTCACGCCAACCCCTAACTTCAAACTCCCAACTTCCACCAATCCATCGGCCGTCTCGATATGGCTAATCAGAATTAGTCGCGCGCCTTTATTCCGCAAAAAATCTATCGTCGGCAACGCCTTGCGGATGCGAAAATCATCCCCTACGACCCCATTTTTGATCGGCACATTGAAATCCACACGCAAAAGGACTTTTACGCCTTCTAAATGTGGAATATCGGCAAGTGTCTTCATCCTATTTTATGGCATCCACCGCCTTGAGCAGTGCGATAAAACCCGGCGTATTGACGCTCTCGCGACCGACGAGGAGACCATCTACTGCGCCTATGGTCATGATATCCGGAGCATTCAGATAATTGACCGAGCCACCATATAGTACGCTCACTCTGAGGCCGGCTTCAGAACCAAAAAGGTCGGCGAATATCTTCTTTACGAAGATAGACATCTCATGTATGTCTTCCGGCTTCATTGCTTCCTTTGCCCCGATGGCCCAGACGGGCTCATAAGCTATGACGATACGGCCGGCCGACTTTGCGGGCACATCGGCAAAAGTATTTTTGATCTGGCTTTTTAGAGTCTCGAGATAAGCGCCATTCTCATCGCGGACGGCTTCACCTACGCAAACAATCGGAATAAGTCTGGATTCTAGGACTGCTTTTAATCTCTTTGAGACTATTCCGTCGCTATCGCCGGCTTTACGCTCTTCAGAATGACCGACGATGACGTATTCAACGCCTATATCACGGAGCATAGCCGCTCCCACTTCCCCGGTATGCGGGCCGCCTTCTTCATAAGAGACGGATTGCGCGCCCATACGAAAATTCTTCACCGGCTTTCGCGGCGAGCACGAGGCTATAAATGGAAAAGGCGGCGCTATGACCGTCTCGCTATTCGTGAGATCCGGGGCCATGTGTTTTATCTTGGCGGCGATCTTCTTTGCTTCAGCCAGAGTACCGGGATTCATCTTCCAATTGCCGACTATGAGTTTTTTTGACATGCGTACATTATAGCAAGCCGAGAAATCCTAGGATACTGGGCTAACGAAATGACGTCATTGCAGCTGTTGCCAGGAAATAACCTGATACTGCGTCGTAGCTTGCGGGAATGAAGGCGGCGGCCCATAGAGGAGGTTGTTATCGTAATTGATATTGCGTATGGCATAACCTGTGTTATCCGTGTAGGCAAAACCATATCGGAGAGCAGTGCCTATCATGCCGAGGAGCGTGAGCGAGCTTCGCGTAGAATAATTGGTACTACTGACGGAACAATTGCTATTGTAATAGAATCTGCCGACGCGGCCGTTCTCGGCGACCAATGCTCCATCTATCTCGTAGCTGTTGTCGCTGACCATTCCGGAGTTTATATTTCCCTGGGCTATTAGGCCGATGACATCATTGCCGTTTGTATTCGTATATTTCAGATTGGTGTTTATATTTATATTGGTATAGCTATTGGCGCTGGAGGCTCCGACATTCGCGGAGGCTATAGTCACGCGGGCATTGCTCACTGTACCGTCGACCCACAGGTCGTCATCGACGAAAATAATATCGTTGGTAGGGATCGGCCATGAATGGTCTAGATTCGGCCCAGTATTGACTAGAATCTCGCTGGCGCCGGACTGACTTCCACCGACTAGGTTGTTGATGGTCCATGTGCCCCAGTTCGTGCCGGTATTCTGTTGGCCGTTCTGATTCATCTGACTCTGAGCCGTGACGTCATTGCCGCAATTGCTCGGAGTAGGCTGAAGGGACGTGACTTTGTACATGTTGTATTCGGTCACTCCGCCCACGACTTGAAAGACTATGTGATACCCGTAATATCCAGAACCCAAAGCGGTCCATTCCTTGCCGCTCTGCTGTGCCAGCGTCTGCAGTTGCGTCAAGTTCGCCGTCAAGCTATTGAAAGAGAATGCGGGAACCGGAGATTGCCTGCCGGCCATGAAGATGTCAGGCCGATTTATGACGGGAGTGTTCGGTTGGGGATCAGGATTCGGATATGTGGGCGGATTGGTCACATCCGTGTACACAGCCCATTCATTGAGGCCAGTGTCGGGATCGGTATAAGTAGTAAGAGCGCTCGCCACCAAGTTGTGAGCCACGCCGTCGAAATGGATGCCTTTATTGGACTGGATCGGACCGTATATGGTTGTGCCTGGACCGAAATACATATTGTCGTTGGCCACCACGGCAAATTTCGCCAGTGAAGGTATGGCCATAGACTCCTGGACTTTGCGGGTGATCGTAGACGAAGCCAATGTGCCAACGGAAAGTATTTTTACTATAGTCGATCCGGTCGGCGGCGGAGTTATGGTCAAAGAATATGTTCCCAAAAGATTGTCGTTGCGATCGTAAAAATTGTGGACATATGGTCCGGAGTTGTTAGTTCCGTCTTTATAATCCGTCGGGAATTGAGCCAAGTGCCATTGATAGTAGTCCACGCCTGCTTCGGCGATCTGCAAAGCCTGTTCCCTAGATGCCACGCTCCTTATGTTGGATAGCATGGACACGCCCCAGTTGGTAAGTCCCGTGATTATGGTCACCGCTATGGCTGCAAAAATAATGACTGACAGGAGAATGTCGCCACTTTCCATTTTCATCTTTGCTTTTTCCATTTTCATATTCATAGGTTGCTCTTTAGATTACGCAGGTTCGCCTGAACCGTGTAAGTTATCGGCGCTGGTGAACGGTTCGGATCAAGATCAAGGGTGATATTTATCTTTACCAGACGAACTGCCGTGGTCGTGACCGGTTGGGTAAGTGGCGAGCTTGTACCGTTGTAATTCGTATCGAAATACTGGAAAACGGGAGTGTTTGAACCGTTGCGAACACTCGTCAGTAAAGTCGAAGTCGATTGGTTGGCGATCAGGTACGTTGGTGGGTTGCCCGAAGGTTGTATGACAGCGCGGTATAGAGTTGTGGTAGAAAGTGAATAGGTGACTTCTTCCTCTGTGCCGTCATTATCCGGATCAGAGAAAAAAGATATGGTCGTACTGCCGGCATTTACCAGTGGATATGAGCCGTCAGCCCCGGGGGCCATCTCGCGCAATTCCGTGAGCATGGTCTTCAGAATGACTTGGGCATTCTGGGCCGTCTGAAAAGATCCGGAGACATTGCCCTGGTATATGAATACATTTGCTTCAAACATGCCCACGGATACTATGACCGTCGCGAATATGGCGAGAGTTATGAGCACTTCGACCAATGTCATTCCCCTATTGAAAGCCTTCATTGATTTAATTGTACCACGCTACAAATGGCTTAATGAGATCGTCTTCTGTTGCCAGCCGCTCCCTACGGTCACGCTACCAGAATATGGAGAATAACCGCTCGCGGATATCGAGACCGTGTAGGTGCCGGTCGAGAGTCCTTGGAACAGGACTTGTCCCGGCGGTATACATCCGGAAGTATAAGCGAAGGAAACATTCGAGACCGCAGGAGTGACGGTGGCAGTGTTAGTGGTCAGATAGGCCTTATAGCGGGCAAACTCATTACTGTTATTTATGCTATTGATGGAGCCTCCCGGAACAGTGAAAAAGGTATTGGACGTTCCATCCGGACCGCTATAGCTCCAAGGACCGTTCGGACTGGAGCTGGGGGCCGTGGCGAACTGGAATTTCACCGGCGTAGTCCCGGCTTTGAGCGGCTGATTTATGGGAGCCCAATTGAAGATATAGAAATTACTGGTCGTACCGGTATCGAAAGTAGAAGATTCCAAAGTTCCCGTGGCGTTGGTTAGATACGGAGTCGAGCCACCGAGCCAATGCAAGACGATGTTGCCCGAAGAAGTGCCGGCGACAGTGGTGTCCACTCCACCGTTATTCGTGGCGTAAGCTTTTGGATCGATAAATGCGCCGTTCTGGGTCGGACCATCTGACCAATTTGATTGAGAGAGGTATCCTTGTCCGGTTATGAACGTGCTGTTATAGCTGCTTGGGCCCGTCAATTGGACAGTTGCGTTCGATATGGGCAACTTGCTGGAACCGTCCATTACGGAGATCATCAGACTGTTCGGGTTGTGAGGCACCACGGTCAGTTGGATATTCTGGACATTATTCGGATTGAGAACCACCGGACTGAATGGATTTATACCCGCAATATCGTATGTAGTGACGGTAGGCGTGATGTTATAAGTATCCCATTCCATATTATTCATATTCAGTAGGCCGCCGGAATTTGTGGAAAGGCTTGTCGCCGGATATTTCAACACTCCTACACCTATCAGCTTCGAGCCCGCCATGGAAAAACTGATATTCCCTGTCGGCACGCAAGTCGGCGAAACGCTGGTGAAATTGAGCGTGCTCAAGGCGTCTATGGATAAGCTCAGGCTAGTAACTTGTTGATTTAGCACGGTCGCATCAGGGTTGGTAGGGTTGGGATTGCCGGAACCGCCTACGGGATAAGTCCTGTCAGTAGAGTAACCTTGTTTTGTCACGGTGATCCTATACATGCTAGCTCCGGGCGGTACGCCGATGACATTCAAAACGCCATTATCGTTGGTAACATCGGTATCCTGAACAGAAGAAGTTGCCAGACTCTGGATATTGACCGTGGCGCCTTGGACCGGTTGGCCGTTCGCGTTGAAGACGCTGACGACGATGGCGCCACCGGTTGATGCAGATTGGAGATTGGCCGGGGAAACTTGGCCGGACAAAGCTATAGGCTGGAAATCCTTGCATGTCGGACAGGTGACATCTACCTCGACAATCTTGTCGCTAGCTTGAACGCTCGAGGTCGAAAGATTTATGTTGCGAATGGTCAGGCCTACGTTAAATGTATACCCGCCGCGTACCAAAGTAGTTGTCGCCGGCAAAATGCCCTGAGGTATGCCATTGGTGAGACCAACTGATACATATGGCATATTTCTGACGATCTCGAATTGCTCATCCGCCAATTCGACCGCCAATGTCCGAGACTGGCTACCACTCGACAATTGGATCAAACTTGTAAAAGCACTGTAAGAGGCAAGGCCAACCATTAGAAATATGGCCGTGCCAATCAGAACCTCGATCAATGAGAAACCTCGGGCTTTTTTCCCTCCTTTCCTCTTCCTTCTTTCTCCCTGCTTCATATTAATTAATGGCATTGACCAAAGAATACATCGGACTGATTATGGAAACGGCGAAGAAACCTACGGCCGCGCCGATGACTATCATCAGGAACGGCTCAATGACCGTGGACATATCCTTGGTCTTCTGATCGACGTCTTCTTCATAATATTTGGCCACACCGGAGAGCATTTCCCCTATTTTTCCAGTCTCCTCACCGACGGAAAGCATCTCCGCGAAGAATACCGGGTATAGCTTTTCATGTTGGCTGAAGACCTTCGACATCAGGTCGCCCTTCTTTATGGCTTCACCGGCTTGCTGCAACACGACCCGGAAATAAACGTTCTGGACGACGCCAGAAGTTATGTTCATGGACTCGACCACATCGACACCGGAGCTCAAAAGAGACGACAGGGTACGAGCCGTACGAGCGGTATTGACCTCCTGCACCAAAGTGCCGATGATGGGGATCTTCAGGAGAACGGCGTGAATGATCTTCTTTCCCGAGGGCTTGCGAGACCACCATACATAAGCGGCAACAATTATTGTCACGCCGAGAAGCACGAACATGCCCTGATGTTGAACTACGTTGCTAATATCCAGGATGACCTGCGTAGCGAAAGGCAGCTGCACATTGAGGCTGGTGAAAGTGGAAAGAAGCGTCGGTATGACGAATATGAACATCAATATCGCTATGATGATCATAGCCGACAATATCACAGCCGGATACATGAGAGCGCCGCGGATGCGACGCTCCAGAGCGAATGTGCTCTCCATCTGTAAAGCCACTGCTTTTAGCGACTGGGCCAATGTGCCGCTCTGTTCGCCGGCGTGGACCATTGAGACCAGGAGAGAGGAAAAGACTTTCGGATGATGCGAGAGAGCTTCGGCGAATGTGGTGCCGCGATCTATATCGGCCATGACAGCGATGAGAACTTCCGTAAGGGCTTTGCTGTGAGACTGCTTCTGTAGCACGGACAGGCCCCGAGACAGTGCCAGACCCGCTTCTAACATCGAACCAAGGTTGCGGGCAAAGTTTATCTTGTCTATCGTCTTGACTCTTTTCAGAAAACCCAAGTTTATATTTATTTTCAGGCCTTTATGAACTGACTTTTCCTCAACCGAGACCAGCTCATCTCCGCTCTCGCGGATGAGTCTGTAGAGCTCGTAGCGGTCGGCGGCATCGCGCTCGCTCTCGTAAACCTCTCCGCCTGGTTTTTTTGCTTTGAAAATGAAATGTGACATATTATTCTGATACTACTCTTAATACTTCCTCTATAGTCGTCAATCCTGAGACGCACTTGAATATACCATCCTCCAACATGGTAAGCATGCCTTCGGACTTGGCCTGTTTCTCTATTTCCGATGAAGCGGCCCCTTTCATTATGAGGTCTTTGATGGTCTGACTCATCTTCAGGACTTCATGTATGCCTACGCGACCCTTGAAACCGTCATCATCGCTTCCCGCCACAGGTTTATAAAATGTTATATCTTTCCAATCATCCTCGGGTTTGACTATTTTTTCCGCCTTGAGGACATCCAGAACGCGCTTCATATCCACGAGCTTCTCCAGTTGGGCAAATTCGGCTTTGGAAAGATAATACCTCTCTTTCCCGTCCGTCAGGCGCCGGACCAAACGCTGGCCGATGACTATGTCCAGGGTCGAAACGAGAAGAAACGACTCTACTTTCATATCCAAGAGGCGTGGTATGGCTCCGGCGGCGCTATTGGTATGCAAGGTCGAAAGGACCAAGTGGCCGGTCAGGGCGGCATTCACGGCCAAAGCCGCCGTCTCATTGTCGCGAATTTCACCCACCATGATGATGTCAGGATCTTGACGGACTAGAGTGCGTATTCCCTGGGCAAATGAAAATCCGATATCCGGCCGCACCTGGGTCTGATTGATGCGGGCCATCTGATATTCTATCGGATCCTCGATGGTGGAGATATTCACATCCGGCGTGTTCAATATATCCAGCATGGTGTAGAGAGTCGTAGTTTTACCGGAACCGGTCGGTCCGGTAGTCAGGATCATTCCCGTCGTCTGCTGTAATGCCTGATGTATTCTTTCCAAACTCTCGCCGTGGAATTGCAGAAATTCCAATGTGAAGCCGGATATGCTGTCGCGCAAGAGGCGCATAACTATCTTCTCGCCATAATAAGTCGGTAGTATAGACACGCGGAAAGAGACTTTTTCATTCGTCAGGTCCACTTTGAAGCGGCCGTCCTGCGGCAGACGCTTCTCATCGAGCTTCAGGTTCGAGAGCACCTTGATGCGGGCGGACACGGAAGGTCCGGCCTGCCTCGGGAGCACCATGGCGTCATGGAGAAGGCCGTCAATGCGATAACGAACGAGCACCTGTTCTTCCATAGGCTCTATATGTATGTCAGAAGCATTCTGGAGGATAGCGTGCTTTATGAGGGTATCCACGATACGAACGACCGGCAGATCGTCGGCCAATTTTTTCAGGTCTTCTTCGGATGCCAGCTCGCCCTTCTCTTCCGATATCATCTTCAGAGTGTCTGTCTCCTTTTGGATGATATCTCCAAATTCCGCTTTAAGGGACTTCTGATATTGCACCAGAGCCTCTTTTATGGAATCGCTGTCCGTGAGCCTTGGCACGATCTTCAAGTTCACTTTCTTCTTTATAAAATCGATAGCCGAAAGGTCGTTCACGTCCAACATGGCTACCTCGAGAGAGACATCGTTCTTCTTGAAAGCGACGATATTGTGAGTGCGAGCGATAGGCTCCGGTATGAGCGAGAGAGTCTCGAATGGCACTTTCTTGCCTTTGAGGTCGACAAATGGAATGCCCAGCACGTATGCCTGCATGCGCCGCAAGTTGTCGGCGGTTATCTTTCCTTGGGTCACGAGAATGTCGCCGAGGCGCTTATTCTGCTTGTCCGCATCCGTTTTGGCTTTCTCCAAGTCGTCCTTGGTGACGAGCCCCGAGTCGAGGATGAATTTATAGAGCTGGGTGTCTTCGATGAGCATGTTGGGTTAATTGTACCAGATTACTATTGTATGGCCTACTCAAGTAATTTCAATTGTGATAGTAAGCTCTTTAGACATATCTGGTACTGGGTTTTCACCCAAATAATCATTTTTGGGACGGAATTTGTGCATGAATTTGATCATTTCAAGATCTTCATCCTCCATTTCCTTAGAAAATATAATCTCCATAGCTAGACCAGCCTCTTCTTTGTCCATACGACCGTCCTCTAGCATCTTAAATACACAATTGATCGCTTCTGTGACTTTATCTGGCTTCATTTTTGTTTTATTTTTTCTCATATCTTCAAAAGATTATTTTCTTTTAATCATTCCAAGTGCTTTCACCTCCTTCTTCAACTGCCGAATATGTTTTTCTGGTTTTAGATTCTCCGGCATTTCACTACCAAGATCTTTCATGGCTTTACGGACTCTTTTTCCCACATCAAAATGCGTTCGCCTTGAATCCAGGTCACCTTTGATGTTTTCACGTCTAAGTTTTGCTTCAGTTTGTGTTATACGGAACATGTTCGCACCCAATTCCTCCGAGCCGGCTCGGTCTAGCAATTGTCCTTTCGGTATCTGTTTCTTTGTTTCGATTTCTGTAAGAGACATACTGTATAGACCTTTGTATCCAGCATCATTAAATAGACCAAAATGCGAAACTCCCGCCAAACGGGCTGTGCTGAATAATAGTTTATTCTTGTCGCTGACTTCTTCGCGTTTCTGTATTCTCTTTTCGGCTTCTGACATCCCATCAACAATCTCCTGTCTTCGTGTCTGAACAGTGAAATACGTTTGTGCAATAGCGATCTCGCTTTTCCTAGGATCACCATTTTGGGCGATCAGATAACATGCGTACCTATCTAATTTATAGTCGTCAAGTTTTCTGACGATTCCGTGGCCTAAATGCGTCATTTTATTGACGTCAATAAAATGATCCTGGGGAAACTGTCTGCTGTTAACACAGCTTTGTTTTGCTTTCGCTATAACAGATTCAAAGTTCTGCCATAGGGTGTAGCCGAGGACACTCATCAATTCCCTAGCCGTCCAATATTCGACACCATTCTCATCCAGCTTCTTTATAGACTCGAAATTCTTGCTCGGACCTATAATCCTCAATTGCGACTCATCGTGTATTTTATTTTTCATGTGCAAAAAATTAATTGGATTTTTAATAGAGAGCTCTCTCCTTCTCTCTTAGTACGGGCAGTTAGGCTCAATTATATCAGCTGTATAAAAATATCAATCTGTTGGAAAAGAAAATTATGTTTTGTAATATTTTTTGGTGATTTCTTGCAAGAAAAACCCCGCACCAGAAAAGATGCGGGGGGGGTAACACGTCAGGCTTTCATTACCAATCGGCTTTCAACCCTTTCAACGACTTCTGTGTAAAAGCGACGAGGTAATGAGATCCCGTCCTTAACACATCGGTTATTAAATAGGTTGACACGATAATTGACACTATTCATCCAAATGTTGAGGAGAGATTCCTCCCGAATGTTCGGATGAACGACAAAGTTGGGCGTGTCGTTGCCGGGGCACCTCCAAACAGCGCCATCGTAGTGAATGTAGAGGCCGTGAGTCAGCTGATTGCATGGAGCAAGCCCGATGTATGGATGAGCCCCTTCACGCTTCAACTGCTCAAGATTCATAACACCACGCTCGATCGTCCATACATATACCGAGACAGCCATGTTTATGTAATCCTGCTCGAACTTGGCATCGTGCGCAGACTTGACCAGTTTGTGGCCTTTGCCACTGACCATCGTCGGCGGAATATACACTGGGATATTTCTCTCAACTCCCCACCTGTATATCTCGAATGCGCCGGCAATATTCTGAGCTGTCACAGGAGCACAGGCAATGACAATCCTCTGCTTCAAGAGATCAGCATTCATTCCAGTCTTGCACAACCGCTCGATAGCGGTATTGCGGGCTAGGTGATAATCGAACTCCTGACCAAACTCCCTTTTGTTCTGCGGAATGAACATGCCATTCTCAAAGTCAGGGTCGAATGAACGGCCCCCAACTAGGAATGTAGTGTTCGGATATGACACCAAGCGCCGGACCAACTCCTCCGAACTGATACCTAGGTAATGCTGGGACAAAGCATCATTGCCCATGATTGCACCCTTGGTAAATATGCCAACCACGATATTCCTTTCAGCGAACATATCGAGGATTCTGAACAGATCCGGATTGGCTAAAAGCTCTCCCGGCCCCAGAAACTTCACCGATTCGAGCCCTAGCTCCTTGGCTTGGTCGATAACGTTTACTACTTCGGCCACGCTCATAATCGGATTGTGCAATTCGGCGTTGTTGAAACAACCGGGACACTGATGAGGGCACGGGTAATTCAGACTGAATAGCCCCTTCGCCTCTTCAGGTGTTGCCGCGCCATTTATTACAGCGGCAAAGTCTGCGCGAGGGATATTTATGTCCAAGGTAAGCATTTTTTTGACGAGCTGACCACGAACACTGACTGTTTCTCCGATCCGGTCCTCAGGATAACTCCATTTATATACCATTAACCGGTATCCTTTCGGTATTTTGCCATTCGGCGGCAAAACCGTAGGAACATTTGGGAACTGGTTTTTCATATTGTCCTTTCTTGTTGATTTCAAAGATCAACACCTTGTTTTTGTTTTCTGACTTGACGACCTGAACATAATATAGCATTATAATCAATTACTGTCAACAGAAATCGTCAATAAAATCATTGTATTTCCTTTATTATTCAATATATTTACTAATATCAACATATTTTTGTGGAATGTTATTGACACAAACAATTATTTTGATACAATTGATGCACAATGCAAAACAAAAACGCACAATTAAAATTCACTCTTCAATCATTTGGATTCGGAGATAAAGAGTGCAGCGTATATTTCGCTTTATTGGAATTAGGCAGAGGCACGGTCACCGAGATCTCAAGAAAGGCCGGCATAAACAGAACGACTGGCTACGACATACTTGCTTCCCTAGGAACCAAAGGTCTAGTCAATATTTCTGGTAAAGAGCCGAAGCAGGAATATATCGTTGAATCTCCAGATGCTTTAATGAAATACCTAGAAGATCAGTCGGCTCAAATGATTGAAAATATAAAGAAAGCAAAGGAAACCGTCGCCGAACTCAAGTCTATGCAAGCTCTAGAAAACCGTCCGAGGATAAAGTTTTACGAGGGTACGGATGGCTTGCGCAACGTTTACGAAGATACCCTGACTTCATCAGAAAAAATTCTGGCTTACGCCTGCATAGACGATATGCATAAAGCTCTGCCTGATTATTTTCCGGAATATTACAGGAGACGTGCAGAAAACGGTATTTCGATTCGCGGCATCGTGCCCAAAACTAAGGCCGCCATCGAGCGAGCCAGCCATAATGAGGAGGAAAAGCGTGAGATTGCTTTTGTTCCCGCCGACAAGTATTACTTTTCGCCTGAAATAAACATCTACGACAACAAAATAATGATTGCCTCTTGGAGAGAGAAGCTCGGTATTATAATTGAAAGCGCCGAAATCGCTGACGCTATGAAAAAAATATACAGCCTTGCTTGGGCGGAAGCAAAACGATTAAGCAACAACTCTTAAAATCTTTTCAGCACAACTTAAGCATACACCATCATAAACTTGCACCCTTTTTTATATATGGTACATTAAACCCATCAGTTCTGTTCGCCTGACCGGCGGACATTTTACGTTAAAAGGCCGCCACTGGGACCTGAAAAAGTCGAAAATTTAATAACAACTTAATAAAAACTAAATATATGTTCGATCTCAAAGTCATCAACAGCGTCGTTCAACAGCTCGAGGAAGAGCGTGGTATTCCCAAGGAGAAAACCCTTGAGGCTATTGCCATGGCCTTGGCTACTGCTTACAAGAAAGAGTATGGCAAGAAAGGCCAGATAGTCCGCGCATCATTTGATAGCAACACAGGAAGCGTAGAATTTTGGCAGGTGAAAGTGGTCGTTGACCGCAACCAGGTCATCATGGAAGGCGATCCGGAGCCTGAAGAAGACCTCAAGAACGCCAATGTAGACGATATCAAGATCCGCTTCAACCCGGAACAGCACATGCTTCCGGAGGATGCCAAGAAGATAAAACGTGACGCCGTGGTTGGAGACGAACTCGTCTTCCCATTGGAAATGAAAGCTGATTTCGGCCGCATCGCCGCACAGACCGCAAAGCAAATCATCATCCAGAAGATACGCGAGGCCGAGAAAGTCTCGGTCATGGGCGAATACGGTCAGAAAGAAGGCGAAATTGTGGCTGGAACCGTTGAACGCGTCGAACGCGGCACCGTATTCATAAATATGGGTCGTGCTTTGGGCGTCATTCCTTATGAGGAACAGATTCCTAGCGAACGTTGGAAGACCGGAGATCGCATTCGCGCATATCTCTATGCCGTTGAGGAGACTCCAAAGGGTATAGTATTGAAGCTTTCACGCGCTCATCCTCGATTCCTGGCAAAACTATTCGAGACAGAGACCCCGGAGATCGCAGCAGGCACAGTTGAGATTAAAGCAATAGCCCGCGAAGCCGGTTCACGTTCGAAAGTTGCAGTAGTTTCGCATGACCCACACATAGACCCGATCGGCTCAATGGTCGGCCAACGTGGCGTCCGCGTTTCTACCGTTACGAGCGAGCTTTCTGGTGAGAAGCTGGATATAGTCGAATGGAATGAAGATCCGGCGCTATTTATAGAAGAAGCCCTTTCCCCAGCCGAAGCCGTATCGCTCGAACTAGATGAGCGCGAACATCGCGCCATCGTCACCGTCACCGAAGATGAACAATCGCTTGCCATCGGCAAAGGCGGCCAGAATGTCCGTTTGGCTGCCAAGCTTACGGGTTGGAAAATAGATATACGATCAGATTCCGCAGGAGAAATCGTGGAATCAGAGATCGCTGACGAAGAAGCAACGGAAGCTCCTGCGAAATAATTATCATTAAAATCTGCTAAAATAAAACTATGCACCTACTTCACGACATAGAACCGGGAACAGCCGAGAGAATCAACGTTATCATCGAGATCCCAAAAGGATCCGGCAACAAATATGAGATCAACAAGGAAACAGGCCTCATCGCCTTGGACCGTGTCTCTTTCACTAGCCAGACATTTCCATTCGACTATGGTTTCGTGCCGCAGACACTTTGGCATGATGGAGATCCGCTAGACGTTGTTGTCTTGGCCACATATCCATTTTTCCCTGGGCTTTTCCTGACAGTTCGCCCAGTCGCCATCATGGACATGATCGATTCAGGCGAGGAAGATAGTAAAATCATAGCCGTTCCTTCAGAAGATCCACGCTGGAATGATGTTATGGATTTGAAAGACCTAAATAAACACACTCTACGCGAGATAGAACACTTCTATGCTACATATAAGAATCTCCAGAATAAGATAGTGAAGGTCAAAGGTTTCAAAGATTCCGCGGAGGCGAAAAAGGCTTTTGCCGAGGGGGTGAAACTGTATGCTGACAAAAAGAAATAGTCCGATCGGCCTAAAATTGCCCACATGATCTTCCCTTTTTTAAACATCCCTAATATATTCCAGTTCCCGCAGGATATACAACAGGGTGTCCAGCAAAATTACGTTATGCGGCGTGAACATGCTGCTAGCAATGGCAATTACCGCAACGCTATTCTGACCACACTGCTCGAGCAATCGTTGGTCAATCTAAATAAAATCGAGGGCTTGATAGAATCCCGTATATCCAAGGATGAAGCCTCCGGGACGGATATGACGGACGCCAAGACTCTCTTGGCCGCCGCCCAGGACAATTTGTCTAACGCCGCAACCGCCGTAGCAGAAGCGACTTCCACGCAAGGTAGTTCAGCGCTACATCCTACGTATGTGAACGCTCATTTCGCCTTGAATGACGCCAGAGACGCATTTGATTCTGTAGTAAACGCTATCGCCACAGCTGAAAACAATGCAGGAAAATAAGCCAGACAAAAACATAGGGCCCATAGTAGGAACGCTCATCGTCGTCGTTGTCTTGTTTGTGGCAGCCGTGTACGTCTTTGCTTCGCATGTAAATAAACAGGCGGCTATAGATGCTTCATTAATCAATTCCACAACTACCCTGCCGACCGAGATCATCACCAATAGCGCGGATGACGTCCAATCATTGAAAGCCGATCTTAATAATTCAGTTAAATAATATGGAAAAATCTTACGCTTCTACGACCACAAAGCCGCTCGAAAAATCCCGCGTTGAGATCGTAGGTTCTATAGCTCCGGAGGTCTGGCAGAAATATCGCGCGCAGGCGCTCAAGCACATAAATGAGCATGTCACTATCGCCGGCTTCCGCAAAGGCATGGTTCCGGAAAATATTTTGATCGGCAAAGTCGGTGACATGGCTATTCTCGAGGAAATGGCTGAAATGGCTATGTCCAAAGCTTATATAGAAATAATCATAGATAATAAGATCGATGCTATAGGCAAACCTGAAATCCAAGTGACAAAGCTCGCTAAAGATAATCCGCTTGAGTTTAAAATAATCACGGCTATCGTGCCTGAAGTGAAACTTCCGGATTACAAGAAGCTGGCTATATCTGCCGTAAATAAAAGCCCTTCTGTAGAGAAAGTCACCGACAAAGATGTTGAGGACGCCATCCTGCGTATTCGGAAGTCCCGTGTTTCGCATGAAGGCCACGATCACGACAAAATGAGCAAAGAGGAGCACGAAAAAGCCATTGAGGCTTCGATGCCGGAATTAACCGATGACTTTGTTAAGATGCTTGGCGATTTCACTGATGTGCCGGATTTCCGGACAAAGCTCTCGGCTATGTTAGCTGAAGAAAAGATCAACACCGCAAAAGAGAAAACTAGGGTACGCATAGCTGACGTCATTGAAGCAGAGGCCAAAGTAGAACTGCCGGATATCATGATCGAAAGCGAATTGAACAGGACAGAGAGCCAATTCAATGCTGACATGGAGCGCATGGGTGTGAAGCTAGAGGATTATCTGAAACATGCAAAAAAAACCGTTGAAGAAATTCGCGCTGAATGGAGACCACATGCAGAGAAAAAGGCAAAACTACAATTGATATTGAATGCTATCGCTCAAAAAGAAAACATCCGACCAGATGCCGCAGAGGTTGAGGCTGAAGTAAATCATATCGTTGAGCACTATAAAGAAGCTGATCGCGAGCGCGCCGCGGCTTATGCGGAAACAGTTCTCACAAATGAGAAAGTGTTCCAATTTTTGGAATCGGCATCATAAAGTAACGCGGAGACGATAACGAAAAATATAGTTTTTCTTGGGGGGCAAGCATGTCTCTGCGTACATGGCTATTTTAAAATCGTATATTCATACGACTTTCAACGATTTATAGCCGTGAAACCATTGTTTTTATCCTTATTCCGTACGATTGTACGGAATGTGAAATGACACATCTACAGGAACACCACTTCCGACAGAGCAGCAATTACAGCAGTTTCAGCACGCAAAACCTGCTGACCTAGACTAACAACCCTTACCCCACTTTTGTGAAACAGGTCTATTTCGTCCACTGACCAACCGCCTTCAGGACCGATAAAGATAGCGATTGGAGCGTCTTTCGAAAAATGCTTAGAAAAATCGGTGCGGTCAAAAGGCTCTGCGTCGGTGTGGAATGCCAAAGTCGAGCACTTCAGTTGACTGAAGTGCCTTGAACTGGACGCCTCGTCCCCCTTCGACACACCAATCACTTTCGTCACATCAACTCCGTTAAATGATTCGATAACTCCCTTCAATCCCATTATCAGGGCAATCACCGGCACGCTTCCCCTGCCGCTCTGCTCGCTCGCCTCAACAGCAATCTTTTTTAGCCTACTTTCATTCAAAGACTTCTTCTCACTCCTCTCTGCCATAACCGGAATGATATTCGTCACTCCAAGTTCCGTAGCTTTCTCAACTATCCATTCGAAAGTATCTTTTTTAACCACAGCCGCGCACAAATAAATTTCGCGCTCCGGCATATAACGGCTCTTCCCAACTTCCAAGACAGCCAAAGTAACATCATCTTTACCGAAATCTTCTATACGGCAAGTGTAATCGGAACCAGAACCGTCGAAAACGATGACTGAATCACCAGTCTTCAAACGAAAAACTCGGCGAATCTGATTAACCAATTCAGCGGAACGCACATTTAGCTCGGTTTTATTACCAATAGTCTCTTCTATGAAAAATCGATGCAGCCTCATATTCGTAGCATTCGCATTTATTCGTCGATTCGTATTATTTTTTCGTATCCGTCACCTGATCAATAATGCCGTATTTCTTGGCCTCTTCTGCATCCATAAAGAAATCACGGTCAACATCCTTCTCAATCTTAGAAACAGACTGACCGGTATTCTTTGCGAGCATCTTGTTCAAAGCTGCGCGGGTCTTCAATATATGCTTAGCACTAATTTCAATGTCGGAAGCCTGACCTTCAGCACCACCAAGAGGTTGATGAATCATCACTTCTGAATTTGGCAATGCCAATCTCTTGCCTTTCGTTCCAGCAGATAGTATAAGAGCTGCTCCTGATGCCGCAATTCCGACGCAAACCGTTGATACGTCATTCTTTATATGATTCATGGTGTCGACAATGGCCAAAGTCGCGGTGACTGACCCCCCAGGTGAATTTATGTAAAGCGAAATCTCTTTTTTAGGATCTTCAGACTGCAAGAATAATAGCTGAGCGATGACGATATTGGCCACCGTATCATCGATAGGACCGCCCAAAAAGACGATATTATCCTTCAGAAGCCTTGAATATATGTCATAAGCGCGCTCGCCGAACGATGATTTTTCGATAACTGTGGGGATTAGTATGGACATAAATGCGATTATAGCATATGATACGGATGTTACAAATTTAATTTCGATTTCGCTTTTACGGAACTGGAAACATTATGACTCTTATATCCTATAACTCATTGAAACGAATTCTGGCTAGAAAAGGCCTTGAGTCTCATATTATAGCTCCTTAGTTCTATAGAAGCGGATCATATCCGCAATGTATTCATTAAAATTAATCGCCGTTTTTCTGGCAGTAGCCGGATTGATAGGCATAGCCGTAGGTTATTACCTACGATTGATCATTTCCCTCGGTAAGAAGGGATCCATGGAGCTGGAGATCAAGGAGATGCTCCTAGCCGCAAAAGAAGAGGCCAAAAAGATAAGTGCAGAAGCTGAAACCAAAGCCGCCAAGGCTTTGGACGAGGCTCGCAAAGAAGCCAAAGAAAAAGAAGAGAAAAATAGCCAAACAGAAGACCGTCTTATCAAAAAGGAGGCTCTTTTGGACAAGCGCCAGGGCGACATAGACAAGGAAGTTGAGTTGGTCAAGACGCGCGTGGCCGAAATCAAGGCCATCCGTGATCAGGCTGACAAGTTAGAAGAAGAACGTAAACAATCTCTAGAAAAAGTAGCCAAACTGACTGCAGAAGAAGCCAAGAAAGAGATTATCAGCCTGGTTGAAAAGCAATCAGAAGAAGACATCCTCGTGCGCATGAATAAGCTCGACACTCAAGGTGAAGAAATGCTCGACCGCAAGGCTCGAGACATTCTCGCGGTATCCATCCAACGCCTCGCCTCATCTGTTGCTTCAGATGTCATGTCTACAGTTGTGCCAATACCTAGCGACGATGTAAAAGGCAAAATCATAGGCAAGGAAGGCCGCAATATCAAAGCTTTTGAGCGCATCACCGGTGTTGAAGTCATGGTTGACGATACACCTGGTGCCATCACTATTTCTTCATTCGACCCAGTGCGCCGCCACACAGCTCGTATCGCTCTCCTTGAACTCATAAAGGATGGCCGCATACAGCCTGCAAAGATAGAATCAGTCGTAGAGAAAGCCAAGCAGGATATCAATAAGACCATCAAGGAAAAGGGCGAACAGGCTGCATATGAATGTGGCGTTCTCGGCCTAGATCCTCGCATATTGCTCATCCTAGGCAGGCTCCATTTCCGCACTAGCTACGGCCAGAATGTTCTTCAACACTCCGTTGAAATGGCCCACATCGCAGGTATGATAGCCGAGGAGCTCGGCGCCAACGTCCAGGTAGCCAAGGCCGGCGCCCTCCTCCACGACATAGGCAAGGCTCTCGACCATGAAGTCACGGGCACCCACGTAGAGATTGGCCGTCGTATCCTCCAGAAATTCGGTGCTTCCGAGGAGATCGTAAAGGCCATGCAGGCCCATCATGAGGAATATCCTTATGAAACTATCGAGTCCCGCATCGTCCAGACAGCTGACGCCATTTCCGGTGCTCGTCCTGGAGCTCGCCGCGACAATATCGAGAACTACCTCAAGCGTCTCGGCGACCTAGAGGCTACCGCCAACTCATTCCCAGGCATAGAGAAGTCATATGCCCTCCAAGCTGGCCGCGAGATTCGCGTCTTCGTTAAGCCTGAAGCTATCAGTGATGTCGAGGCCAAGGAATTGGCTAGGAATATAGCCCTGAAGATAGAAAAAGACCTCAAATATCCTGGTGAGATCAAAGTTACCGTCATAAGGGAGTTGAGGACGATAGTTGCTCGCTAAGGTGATCAAGACTTTTTCGGTGCAAACCAGACGTATAAATCGTAAGGAACTCCTCGGTCGCCTTGACGGCGGAGCTCTTCAGTTTGGCGTTGCTTTCGGCCACCCATTTGGCGAAATTGTAGAGCTCTTGATTGGAGACTGTCAGCCATCTTACCATTCTTGGTCAGGAATATCATCAAGGTCACCACGGCTATGCGCTTGTTGCCGTTCTGGAATGGATGTTCTTAATCAGCAGATAGAAAA
Source organism: uncultured bacterium (assembly GCA_963851055.1). Lineage (GTDB taxonomy): Bacteria > Patescibacteriota > Minisyncoccia > Phycocordibacterales > PALSA-1337 > C7867-002. Next base: position 88,677 of record CAWKMY010000006.1, read on the forward strand.
GTATGGCCGCCTTCTTGATCAAGTCCTTTGTAAAGCTGTCCCTCGAATGTCTGATGCGGAGCTTCGAGACAACGCTCCAAAATATTCGGGTAGCGAGTCGAGAAATCAGGAATCGGCTCATCCCACTCCAATAATTTCTGGGCAAAGCCGTGAGCCACATACTGAACCTCTTCGATTGAGAGAGATTTGATATTCATTTCCTTTATTCCTTGCCAAGCATACGCAAAGCCTCACCATATTCCTTGATGATACGATTCATGCTCTGGTCTATTTCCTTTTTCCGCGCGTCCGTAAGAGGCTCGCGATTTTTTCAAGCGCTTCATGCGATATCAGATAATTTCTACCGTATCTTTCCGCCTCCAGCTGGCCTTTCTTAATCTTATGGAATATGGCTATCCTGCTCACGCCAAGGATTTTTGCCACTTCTGTGGTGCTAAAATATGGCTTAGTTGATGTCTTTTTCATATTTAGATAGCTTAACATATGTTCTATATGGTTTCAATAGGTTAACATAGCCCATTGCCTAAAACACGCCTTACTATATAATTAGAGCCACGGTTTAAGATTCGCTCCGCCAGCGGCGGCGGGCCGAGACCAATAATTAATAGCCACTAATTAATAAAACACATGGCAACAAAGAACTCCGCATTCATGAAGCCTATGACATTGAGCGCCGATTTGAGCGCTGTAAGTAGGTAACGGTCCTATGCCTCGTTCAGAGGTCGTAAGCAAGCTTTGGGTCTATATCAAGGCCAATAACCTTCAGGACGCCAAGGATAAGCGTGTTATCAATCCAGACGAGAAGCTTGGTAAGGTTTTGGGCACCGCCCCTATAAATATGATGAAAATGGGCGGCGCAGTCTCGAAACACCTCTCTTAATAGGCCTATTGCCTAAAATATGGCTTAAAGTATAATAGTTGCACAGTACGTAACTCGGTTGCGTCGGCGCCGAGACCAATTATTAGCCCGTAACTAGAAAAAACAATGAACAAAGCAGGCATTGTAGAAGCAGTCCACGGCGTTCTCGGCGGTACCAAGGTCCAAGCCGAGCAAGCAGTTGAGACAGCTATTAACAGCATCATAGATTCTCTCAAGAAGGGTGAAGAGGTCTCGATCGCAGGTCTCGGTATCTTCTCCGTCAAGCAGCGTGCAGCTCGCGAAGCTCGCAATCCTCGCACCGGTGAGGCCATCAAGGTCCCAGCTATGAAGGTTCCAAAGTTCCGCGCCGCAAAGGCTCTCAAGGAGGCAGTTAAATAACTTTTCCTTCTATTTCCTCGGACCCGCCAGTTGGCGGGCAGGAATGCAAAAGCCGCCATAGGGCGGTTTTTGTTGTATCTTATTTAGTGTTTTCCCATAGGACCTCAAAATTCGACCTGAAAACGTCTACCATTGGTGGAATAGCTATAACTACAGCCAAAGCCTTCACTTCAGGCCCAATAATCAGAAGTTTGTCATCATATATATCAATTGTGCTTTTAAACTGGTATTTTTCCGGTAGATATTTGAATTCCCTGATCAAACTAGGATCATCTTGACCAGTAGCTAACTTTGAATCGTGAGACAAAAGCAATTTGGTACGAATATTTCGCAATGCGCGTTTCTTCCTGAATTCCAGAATAAAATCTGGATCTGGATTGATGAATGCGTTGGCATTACCGATAATATAATAGCTTCTGTCTCTATAATCGTCCAAAATTTCATTATAGAAAGATTCGAATTCCCTCTTTGTTTGGATGAATCTGACTCCATATGCTTTGGCCTGCGTTCCTTGTAACTTTTCCAACACAGGAACCAAATTCGTAAGCGACTCGAGACGATGTTCATACAATGATACAAGTTTATTGGGGGCCAATGGAGCAAAAAATGCCTTTGACCCTTTCTTATATGAGCTGACAATGCCTTTTTCAATCAAATTCTCGAGAATCGGATAAACAGTAGTCCTCTTCAACCCTGTTTCCTTCGCCAACTCTGAAGCACTAGATCCGCGAGTCTTCAGAAGACCAGTATACACTCCTATCTCATGGTCACTAAGACCTATGCCTCTCAATAATTCCATTTTTTCGTCTATTTTCATGTTGTCATTATTTTACGACAGTCTAACAAATATAGTATATACCTATGTATTCTAGGTGTCAATTTATATGAAAGTGTTTTTATTACTTGACAATATTGACAGATATGCTATACTGTTGTCAGATAGTTCAGTGAAATAAACAAACATCAACCGTGCTTCGAGAGAAGCGTAACAAAAAGGAAAGACAGATGAAAGCACTTCAAGATCTGATTGGTAAACAAGTAATCTATTCGATGTTCACTCCCAACGGGATTCACAACAGCGCAACTTTCGAAGGTGTTCTGAAAGAAATTGACAGGCATCCGATAGCTGTGAAAGAGACGGCCGGACATATGTGATCAACACAATGTCTGCCTCTTTTGAGGAAATTCGTGAGGATAAATAACATCAATCAGTTGGGTGGATCTCAACAAAATCCACCACTGTCTCGAGATGAATGTCTCGGCTGATGAGTCCAAGAGGACGAAACAGAAAAGTTCTTTGATAACTAAATATGAGCCTTAAATAGGTGTGCTCGAACAATACACCAGTATAGGATAACCGTATGAAAAAATTGATGTTCGTTAAATTCGAGTGTGAGGATCATAATCTTGATGACATATATTTTGTTGGTAAAAATTTGGAAAAAATTATGTCTGACACGAGACAGTATGGGCCATGGGCTAAAGGTGGTGAGGAGGCACGAATGACAATCCATGATTTAGGATGTTTCCACGTTAGATTTGCATCATTCCAAAAACCTAAAGAGGTAAGTAGGAAAGAAGCCCGCGCTGTGGCACCGCAAGAGTTTGACGAGGCTATTATAAATATGCGAAGTGGAATCTACAGCAGTATCCAAATCAACACACCTAAACAGTTACTTGAAAGTTTCGCAACAACAGTGCACATAAGCGGTTGGACACGTGATCGGCGCCTTGTGTATAGACCAGATCACATTCGACTGCAAGTGACATTGTCCGAATGCAACAACTGCTCAGCTTGCATCAAACGAGTCAAGGAGTTGAAAGAGCTTCTTGCTACTGGAGTAAGCGTAAAACATTGGTGGGAATACAGAGACAATGTGGAGTGGCTTGTCTTTAAACGTCAATCCGGGGAGAGTCCTCTCGCAATCCTCAGAAATGTCTTGAAGACGGAAGTGAAAGCAATGTCTTACGGCAGAGAGTTATAGTCTGATGCTTTCGAGATTATGCTTAAATCTCGACCCTACAAGAAATTGTAGGGTTTTATATTTTTCAATTTTGTGCGGGACGGGAGAATCGAACTCCCCACTAGACATTGGAAGTGTCTCGTTTTACCACTAAACTAGTCCCGCGCGGATTTATCCTAACACATTATTTCTCTTCCGAGTGATGATCTTTCACATGCTCTACGAAATCTCTGATTTCATCAACCTCTTTCTTCATATCCTTAACCGTGGTTCGCAACTCTTCAATTTTCTCTTCTTCATCCTTAACATCCTTTTGAGTCTTATCAGCAGCCTTCTTTTCCCCGTAGACCACTCATAAGTATAGTGTCTCCGATAAAATACGATACAAATAGGCCCGTCATCAAAAGAACAACAACGACCAGAATCAGATTGACAACCGGCGAGAAGATAAAACCTATCCATCCTCCCTGCCCTTCCAGAAGATCTGCAGTATGCCAGACTCCGCTCCAGAAAAGTACGATAGCGATGCCACCAATAATAGTGTAAATAATAGGGTAATGACTCAAGTGGCCGCGAACATTGTCTTCGAGCTTGTCGAAGAAATAGAGAATTCTATGAAAAAGGTTTTTTGGTTATTTGTCCATTTATTTTTCTCCTTTCTTCTAACTCCTTACTCCTTATTCATGTCGGGGCGCCGGGATTCGAACCCGGAGTCACCTCTTCCCAAAAGAGGCATGTTAGCCGTTACACCACGCCCCGATTTACTTATCCCTATTCATTTCCCTCTACTCATTGGCGAATAGATGCCATAAAGCAGATTCCGATATCCTAGCACAAAACAACTAAAAATGGCTATAAAAACCTATAAAATTACATCTTTGATCCATTTTACTCGCGCTCTGCGAGTTTTTTCATTCATATAGACGCATAAAATGTGGAAATGAAATTCGGCATTAATCCTTTCCATCATTTGTCGATCAATGGAGCGATTGGCAGCCCTTCCCTTCTCTGCCAAATATGTCTGAATGATCTTTTTCAAATGTCTGACCTTTAGATTATGAACATTATCCTCTGGCTTATACGATAAACCGAATGAACTGGATGAACTAGCGGAAAAATTCCTCACTACACTCTTCACTTCGAAGAAATGTAACGAATTCTCTTTCTGATCGGCTACTTTTGCAACGATATCCAATTCGCCCCATTTCTTTTGATAATTACGATCAACGATAGTGAAACCATGCGCAATCAGAAATTTGCAGGCAATGTCTTCGCCAGTATTTCCCTTATCTCTATTTTGGGTCTTTTATGCAACATTTTGTTTGACTTTTAAAGAAATGGTAGTTATAAATGGCTCAACTGGGCCATAAACTTGTAAAAGGACTTGCTAAACGGACTAAAATGACGATTTTGAAGCCTACTTACTGTCTTTTATACCCAAAGTCCACAGGGTTATCCCCAGTTTTCACGTGAAACCCCATATTTAGAGCCATTTTATTTAGACACCTGAACAAAGACAATTTCTCGGACAAAAACTCTCCGGTGCGGGCAGGGAGAATCGAACTCCCGTCTCATCCTTGGCAAGGACGTGTTCTACCACTAAACCATACCCGCAATTTCAAATTTAAAAAGCTAGTCCGACTAGTATAGCTTAAATTCATTTTTTACAAACTTTTCTTTTTTCTCTCTAAACTTTCTCACTCATTTTTTGTGCCCCCGGCAGGAGTCGAACCTGCATAACAGTTCCGAAGACTGGTGTGATATCCATTTCACTACGGGGGCAGATAAGCAATACAGGCTTAACTGTAGCGCTATAGTAGCGCATATGGCACAAAAGCCCAAGCTGTGGTATGATTTTCGCATGAAAATGGCTCAAAATAGCCCTATTCCAGCGGAGATCGTAGGCATTGTCGAGACTCTCGAGAAGGCCGGTTTTCAGGCATATCTCGTCGGTGGTTGTGTACGCGATATTTTCCTCGGTCGCCAGCCGAAGGATTGGGATATAACTACCAATGCCACTCCAGAAAAGATCCAGGGTCTATTTCCTAAAAACCGTCTATGAAAACATCTACGGTACAGTTGTTGTCATAAACGAGACCACTGAAGACCTGACCACTGCGGAATGTTGAAGTAACACCTTATCGTCTAGAATCAGGTTATTCAGACAGACGTCACCCAGATCAGGTAAAATTCAGCGACACGATAGACGCGGATCTCAAAAGAAGGGACTTTACAATAAATGCTTTAGCTGTTTCCTTGTCAAATGGAGCCATAAAAGACATGGTTGATCTATTCGGTGGCCTGAAAGATATAAAGGACAAAACCATAAGGACAGTAGGGAGCCCTATGGACCGTTTCGGGGAAGATGCTCTTGCGTATGATGCGTGCTATCCGACTAGCAGTAGATCTGAATTTCACTATAGAAAAAGAAACTTTTGCGGCTATACAGAGCCATAATAAACTAATCAAAGATATATCTATCGAGCGTATTCGTGATGAATTTGTAAAGATACTTATGTCTCCTAGCCCAAAGAAGGGAATTGAACTGCTCCATGAAGTTAGGAATCTGTCAAACATATAGTTCCAGAACTTAGAGATCGGAAGAGGTGTTGCACAACCGCAAGCACACGCTTTTGACGTCTGGGAGCACCTTTTGAGAACCGTGCAACATGCCGCAGATAAGGGTTGGGACCTAGAAACACGGCTTATAGCCCTATTTCACGACATTGCCAAAGCCTAAAACCAAGGGTTTTTCACGTGAAACACAGCAAATCACGTTTTATGGCCATGAAGTAGTTGGTTCACGTGAAACACGTAAAATCCTCGAAAGAATGAAGTTTTCACGTGCAACAATCGAAAAAGTGACTAAGCTGGTCCGCTGGCACATGTTTTTCTCTGATACAGAACAGATAACCCTTGCCGCCGTAAGGCGCATGATAGTTAACGTTGGTCGTGAAAACATCTGGGATCTGATGAATGTACGTGTATGCGACCGTATAGGCACCGGCAGGCCAAAGGAAAATCCATATCGCCTACGTAAATACCAGGCAATGATCGAGGAAGCTCTCCGCGACCCCATATCTCTGGCAATGCTTAAAATCAACGGCAAAAGGGTAATTGATGTTTGCAAGATTCAACCTGGACCTAAGGTTGGGCATATTCTGCATGCTCTTTTCAACGAAGTTTTAGACGATCCAAAATTAAATACTCCAGAGTATTTGGAGAAGAAAGCTATCGAATTATCGGCTTTGTCAGAGAAGGAATTGGTTGAAATGGGTAAGGCTGGTCGCGAAAAGAAGAATGAGGAAGACGCAAAAAAGGTAGGAGAGATAAGGAAGAAATACCACGTTTCTTAATACTGTCTTTTACTTTTTCAAGCTATTTTCTAAAGGACATAGTTATCCACAGTTCATGTCCTTTACGGACATTCTTATAGGACGTACAATAGTACCAGATTCAGTTTGTCGTCCGAGGTATTGAGTCCACAACATAGAGCGCGAACGTCGTGTTCTCTGCTGTGGATTCAAAAGGCGAACAAATGTTCTTTAAACATAGGGTGTAAAAACCCAAAAAGCCTGGGTAGGCTATAAGCTCCTTTTGAAGTCAATAATTCGGTTGTCGATTCATTGCTCGGCGAAAAAATGTGGTGCATCTTGATTCAACCACAACTAGTTTTCCTTTCAGGAAGACGCCAAACAATTTATCTAACGATGCACACTCGCATGCCGTTAGGAATGATCCCGACAAAAGTCTGTGGACTAAGAATTATCAAACTTCACACTAAAAGCGCGTTACGCGCATTTCATCCTTTTCTAGAAGTGCCGAAACGCGCTTTACTATTGCCGAAATTTGCAGAAAAATAATCCACTCAGACGAGTCGATTTCAGAATACAATACAGAAAATGCCTGTTTTTCCGAGTGAAAAAACCTCGATTTTTAACTAAATAGCCTTATTTTCAGGCTTTTAATTACCCTATGAAAATATCGATAGGACAATGATCAGAACCCATTATTTCATCTAGAATTCTAGCTTTTGTCACTAGTTTGAGCATGCCTTCGGAGGCAAAAAAGTAGTCTATTCTCCATCCAACATTACGATCTCTGGCGAAGGTTTTCATATCCCAGTAACTGTACTTTTCTTTCAAGTCAGGATGTAATTTTCTGAAGACATCGGAGTAGCCGGCAGCGACAACTTGGTCTATCCAGGCACGCTCAATGGGGAGGAAACCGGTGTTCTCGACATTCTCTTTCGGACGGGCTAGATCGATCTCGGTATGGGCTGTGTTGACGTCGCCGCAGAAGATGACTTCATAGCCTTTATTCTTTTGGGTATTTATATATTTCAGATATTCATCATAGTAGCGCAACTTGAAAGCTAGGCGCTCCGGACCACCGCCGCCGTTAGGGAAGTACGTGTCTATAAAGACGAATTTCGGCATTTTCTTGCCTGCGGACAATTCAAAGGCACCGGCTTCAAAGAAAAGTGCCAGAAAACGGCCTTCTTGATCCAATTCCTCCTTGCCAAGGCCGTATTCCACCTTAGCCGGCTCTATTTTGGAATAGACAGCCACGCCACTATAGCCTTTGCGGCCTTTGGAATGGTCGAAATACGAGTGATAGCCTGCTGGATTGCGGACACCTTCTTCTAGCTGATCTGGATGAGCCTTTGTCTCTTGGAAGCAGAAAATATCCGGGGATTCATTGATCATCCAGTCGAAACCGCCTTTTTTGACGTTGGCGCGGAGGCCGTTGACGTTCCAGGAGATGATGCGCATGTAGGGCATTGTAAACGGTAAACAGTAAACAGTAAACCGAGATAAAGGGTCTCTTCAGTTTACTGATTACTGATTACCTTTTCTTATTATGAAACTGTTTATGCACGCGTCGGAGCTCACTATCCGTAACGTGAGTGTAAATCTGCGTCGTACTTATATTTGAATGCCCGAGAAGCATCTGAACCGAACGCAAGTCGGCACCGTTGCCCAGAAGGTCAGTGGCGAACATGTGGCGGATGACGTGAGGCGTAACCTTTTTTGATATGCCGGCCTTGATTGCATAGTGTTTAACAATACGTTCCATCGATCTCTTATCCAGTCGGTATTCTTCTTTGTCACGTGAGCCTTCTTTGGCACCTAGACGGACGAATAGAGCATCGTCGACGTCGACTCTCTTGTCGAGATACTTCTTTAGGGCACTTTTGGCAACATCAGACAGAAAAACCACACGGACTTTTTCACCTTTGCCGCGAACTGATAATTCATCGGCGGAGAGGTCTATATCCCGCGATAGGGAACAGAGCTCGGAGACGCGCAAGCCGGTGGAAAATAGAAGCTCGAGAATGGATCGGTCGCGCAGAGTACGTAAATCATCACCTTTGGGAGCGGCGAGGAGACGTTTCATTTCGTCAGGTGAAATAAGGTCCAATTGGCGTTCGCCTACCTTTGCCAGCTCTATATATTCAGGTGAAAGTGTTTTGACTCCGCGCTTAGCCAGATATTTGAGAAATGCTCGCAGAGATATCAGATAATAATTTTGTGTCTTTTTCTTGATAGTATCGCCGGATGAGCTATTCTCATGGGCTTTCTGACGATTCAGCCATAGGCGAAATTCACGAACCACATCAGCGGTCAAATCTTTCGGGTCATTGATCTTTGCATAGCCCAGAAAACGCGTCAGATAATGGTCATAATTCTCAACAGTTTTGACGGACCGGCCCCGTTCTATCTCAATGTATTCGAGGAATTCCTGTTTTAGCTCTCGTAGATTGTGCGACATGGTTCCATTGTAACAATAGGCAACACTTTGAGATACTTGACAAGTATTATATAGCATGCTAGGCTATCGCGCAGATGACCATTGGTAACTATCTTGGATTCGAGCGCTTCGTACGCTGAATGCCTGAGTGATCATCAAAAACGCGCCTAACAATAAAGATGGCGCGCGAACAACAAACAAAAGGCACCTATGAATAGCCCGCCCAACATGCACTATGTGAACGAGATGAAATTGAGCATTTTCCCCGGCACCAACCACGGCGCCACTATCGGCACCATGGAAACGGCGCGCCACGCGGCAACTGAATCGAACTGAACGCCGCCGGCGGCCTTATGCTTATCGCTAATCCTTCCTTTAATGGAATGGACCGATAAGCTTTCCAAATTGCACGAAAAGAGAAAGGACACCGTGAAAACGGCGAAACCATTCTATTAGTTAGGGTCATAATACGGCCCCACTGCCGTCACAGACAAAAGCGAAAGCTCTAGTCTGTGACGGCAAAAATTATGCCCAATTTTCCATACCTTGCCCCAATTACCCATTCATGCTATGATGTTTCAACCATGTTAAGCACAAGACAAAAGACCAAAATCATAAAAGAAACAGGAATCCACGACAAGGACACCGGTTCTCCGGAGGTACAGGTTGCCATTTTGACCAAGCGTATAGACGAATTGACCTCTCATTTGCGCAAGCACAAGAAGGACAATCACTCTCGTCGCGGTCTTCTCGGCATGGTTGCAGATCGTCAAACTCATCTCGTATATTTGAAGAAGAACAATCCTCGCAGGTATTCAGCTATCATAAAGAAGCTGGATCTGAAGAAATAGTCTCTTTTTTAGTCGAGAGTCGGTTAGTTTTTAGGTTCGTGCACATTACAAGTTAATCATTTTCATACATGTCAGTAATCAAACATAAGGAACAGCGCGTCGGCATTTTTATCGACGCACAGAATCTCTATCATAGCGGTAAAAATCTATATCATTCGAAGGTTAATTTTGGCGCAATCGTCAAAGATGCTCTCGATGGTCGTACCAAGCTGGTTCGCGCTATAGCATACGTCATAGCCACGGAAACCGGTGAAGAAACTGGCTTCTTCGAGGCTCTCACAAAGATGGGTATAGAAACCAAGGTCAAAGATCTTCAAATCTTTAGCTCTGGCGCAAAGAAAGCCGACTGGGACGTTGGCTTGGCCATCGACGCAGTCAAACTTTCACCAAAGCTCGACACAGTCATTCTCATAACAGGGGACGGTGACTTCGTGCCACTCGTAGAATATCTAAAGATGAATGGTTGTCAGGTTGAGGTTGCCTCATTCGGCAAATCCACATCAGCCAAGCTCATAGAAGCGACGGACCATTTCATAGATCTGGATGAATCTTCAAGTAAATATCTTTTAAGAACAGGGGGGAGGAAATAAGGTATAATATCTGGACAATATCATCATCAAAAAACTGCGAAGGAGGGCGCAGTTTTTTAAACCAAACATTAGTATGAATACAATTGTCGACCGGTGCCAAGTGAGATCATTATTAGCAAGATATTATTTATACGAGGAAGAAAAGTTATGCTGGATGCCGATCTGGCAGAAATATATCAAGTAAGTACGAGTAATCTGAACTTGGCAGTTAAACGTAACATCTCTAGATTTCCACAGGACTTCATGTTTCAATTGAGTCCAGTCGAATACGAAAACTTGATATTGCAACTTGCAACATCAAGATGGGGTGGCAGACGTAAGTTACCTTTTGCTTTTACAGAACAGGGTGTGGCAATGCTTTCAAGCGTACTACATAGCGATAGGGCAATACAGGTTAATATTCAAATCATCCGAACCTTCATCAAACTTCGTGAGATCTTGGCTGACAACAAGAAGCTGGCGGAGAAAGTCGAGGTAATGGAAAGAAAATATGACAAACATATATTCAATATATTCGAGACTATAAAACAATTGAGGGGTGAGAGGAAAAAGTTGGCTGTGGAGGAAAAACTGAAAGAAAGAATGGGTTTCAGGGTGCCTGGGAAATAGAAACGTACGAGAAAATCGTACGGTTAATCAGATGTCCGAAAAAATCGGACGACTGAAAACTTGCAGACAGGTTGTGACAAAATGTCACGGACTGAGATGTGCGATAAAAGCGTACAACTGAAAGGGAGGGACAAATTGTCCATACCCTTTTTCCAAATAAAACCGCCAGATTTTTTCTGTACCGGACAAGGGATAGGACCTTGCCCGTTCGATTATCATAAGGCCGTCACATGAATCTCAATGATTCTTGCGCGGTTTGTTAACACGAGGCTTCGGCCGCGGAGGCCTCACGCCTTTTGAACCAGCGATTCCTGGCATGTTACTTCTCTCCTTTCTTCGGCTTGGGTTTGGGCGGCCGAACACCCTTTGATCCTGCTAGACCTGGCATATGCGTTCATTTCTCCTTTCTACGAGCGGCGTAATTTCAGACCACACCGCAAGTTCCTTTTCGTTTTGTTTCCGAAGTTTTACAAAGAAGTTTTCATTCACATCGTCTTTTGGCCATTCTGGACCGTAAGTCGGCGGTGTGTAGAAAACTCCATCCCAATGCAGGGCGAGCTTAACTATCGAGACCAGACTGACTGGTCGGTATATGATAATGGTTCTGGAAGGCAGGGTCGTTTTTAGACAATCCCCATCTTCCTCGTCCATCTCCCATTCATATCGAGCCAATATGTTCTTCAGAATGGCTACATATTCTGCGCTATAGATATTGATGAGCTTCGGCATACCATCCACCAGTTTCAAGAATGCCTGACGTAACCGATCCTCGGAGGAAAAAGTTGCTTTTCCTCTCTTGGTCGGTTCTGGCAGATTCCAGACTGGCGTTGAGGTCATGGGTATATCGTGAAGCGTGAGAAGTTCCTCGAATTTTTCCCACTCATCCATGGTGATCGGTGATATGGCGGCAGAGATGATCGGATCAAGCCCTTGTTCTTTCAGGGCAAGCACCGTCTTCCAAGCCATATCGAAGAGACCTTTCCGATTTCTTTGTGCATCGTGATGCTCTTTCCACCCATCAATCGAAATGTTGATTGATTGCCAGTGAGGAAGGAACTCAGGATAGTCGAGAATGGTAAGACCATTATCAACGATTCCCATATACGATGTCGCGCGCTCCTTGAGCACCATGCGAAGAAATTCGGCACCCCGATCATTCAGAATTCTCCCTACAAAGAATAGAGGAACTCCGAGTGATTTCAGATATGCGACTGGATTGCTCCAGTCCTGTGCGTGAGCACGTTCCAAATCATGTGGCCAGTAGCAATGTTCGCAGGCGAGGTTACATTTTGGCTCTGTCGTCGCAAATACACGAAGGGTTTTAAGCCTTTGTGCGTCTGCAAGAGCGCCATTTCGCCATTGTTCAATAAGTTTCATTGTGACTCCTTTTGTTAAAGTGCTGTTTGTTGACTAGTGTTAATTTATATTGTTTCAGTATTTAAATATATTTTTCCTCAAAAATTACCCTATATGCACAAAGAGGCTATATTTTAAGGGGTATTTTGATTATTCAATTTGACATAAAAAGTGTCATTTGATAGGATATAAGCATGTTTGAACAGAAAATAATAGACTTTCTCAAGCTAAGCAAGAATGAGGTACGGGCATTGGAGTACTTAAATGGCCATCCTGATGCTCAGATTTCTGATGTATCACAGGAGCTAAAAATACCCAGAATGACTGTATACCTAATCCTCAACTCACTAAAGGCCCGCGGCTTAGCAGATTATCTAAGAAAAGGTAAAAGGAGATTTTGGAATATAGTGAGTGGATCAAAGATGGTCGCTGACATTATGGGCGCAACATATTCTTTAACAGAAACAGGCGAAATCCGCATCAATGCGAAAAATTCTGGCTTTGCTATTCATCAAGGGCTGAAAGGTATGTACAAAGTTTGGGAGGAATTGCAGAAATTGTCTCCAAATTCTCGCGTATATGGAATCCAACCGACATCAGCAATGAAATACGCTCTAAAAAGATTGGACTGGCACGAGAAGATAGGACCGCTTCAGGAAAGCATATTGAAGAAACCGGTGATAATAGACGGCGTATTACCAGAGGATTACTATCCATTCTTTGTCCAACACTATTCTTATGATAAAAAGCTCCAAAGAAAAATGCTGGAAAGCTTTTTGGGCAGAGGCACCGATATGACATTCACATCAGACCAATATTTCAAAGAGGCCGAGTCCGAACTCATCATATTGCCTAATGTCGCTTATCTGTCAGATTGGAAAAATGAAATATCTATAGAGATCCGAAATCCTGCCATGCTTCATTTCTTAAAAGAACTGTACGATCTAGCAAAAGGCTATGGACGTAAAGTTAATCAAGAAGAATACATAAGAGGCCTGTTATCTAAATTGCCAAAATAGAATTTGGAAAGGTAATGTGCTACATTAAAAGCGTACATTAACAATTAATTCGCCTCCGGATAAGCAGGTTTGAAACTTCGCGCAAAACGCGACCTATTCAAAGCTGAAATCTGTAGGCGAAAGGACCGATAATAAAGCGCGGCTCACAACCTAAGTATGACAAAAAAAGAATACACTTAGAAGTCGGCGGCAAGAAGCTCGTGGCCGAATTCAATGATCTCGCTGACCAAGCCAATGGCTCTGTCCTATTGCGCTATGGCAACACAGCCGTCATGGCCACGGCCGTCATGGGCGGACTGCGCGATGGAGACTTTTTTCCGCTCACTGTTGACTATGAGGAAAGATTCTACGCTACTGGCAGGATACTTGGCTCACGATTTATGCGTAGGGAAGGCAGACCTTCTACGGAAGCAATCCTCTCCGGTCGCATAGTCGATCGCACCATTCGTCCTCTATTCAATCAGAAGATGCGCAATGAGGTACAGGTAGTCATCACAACTCTCGCTATAGATCAGGATGATCCTGATATTTCAGCTGTTATAGCTGCATCTTTAGCGCTCGGCGTTTCTGACATTCCTTGGAATGGACCAGCTTCAGCTGTACGTATCTGTAAGAATTCGGAACTGCTCATCAATCCTGATTTCAAAGCTCGTGAGGAAGCGGGTATAAGTATAGACATGATAGCTTGCGGTAAAGATGGGATGATCAACATGATCGAGGTCGGTAGTAAAGAAGTCGATGAGGGTTTGGTCAATGAATCATTGGCTCTAGCCTCTGCTGAAATAGAGAAGATCCAAAATTGGCAGAAGATGATCATAAAAGATATTGGTAAGAAGAAAGCCGAGGTTGAATTGCCTGAAGCTACGCCAGGTACAAAAGAATTGTTCGACAAGGAGATAAAGCCAACTCTCATTAAGAGCCTATTCAGCAATACACCTGAGGGTGGCAAGAAAAGATTCCAGGATGTTACTGATTCTTGGATGAAACTCTTCGAGGAAAAATTTCCTGAAGGACATAAGGGTATGGCTATGGAAATAATGGAGGAGACAGTCAATGAAGTCATCCACGATGAGGCTATAGACAATGAAAAGCGCGCTGATGGACGCGGTTTGGACGAGATAAGACCGCTATTCGTAAAGGCCGGAGGCGTTTCAGCAGATACTCCACGGTTCAGGCATATTCTATCGCGGTGGCACACACGTTCTCTCAACTTTGACCCTCGGCTCCCCTGGGGACGCCCTCATCATCGAGGGACTGACCGTAGAGGAAAACAAGCGTTTCATGCACCATTACAACTTCCCGCCATTCTCGACAGGCGAAACCGGCAGGATCGGCGGAACAAATCGTCGCATGATCGGTCACGGCGCATTGGCGGAGAAAGCATTGTTTCCTGTCATCCCAACAAAAGATAAATTCCCTTACACCATCCGCCTCGTCTCTGAAGCCATGGCCTCGAATGGTTCGACTTCTATGGGATCTGTTTGCGGTTCCACATTAGCGTTGATGGATGGAGGTGTTCCGATAACTGCGCCAGTCGCAGGCATTGCTAGCGGGTTGATGATGAGGAAAAAAGGAAAAGTTGGCGCCGGAAATAGGAGTGATGTGGAAAATTTTGATTACAAGCTCCTCACTGATATCCAAGGTCCAGAAGATCATCATGGAGACATGGACTTCAAAGTCGCAGGCACACGAAAAGGTATAACGGCCGTTCAGATGGACGTGAAGGTTGGAGGAATTCCCTTGAAGATTCTCGGCGAAGCTTTCATCAAAGCGAAAGCCGCACGTCTAAAGATCCTCGACCTTATAGAAAAAGAAATCTCCGCTCCTCGTGCAAAGATTTCTCCGAATGCTCCTGAAATCCTGACTTTGAAGATAAAGCCTGAACAAATCGGCCTCGTTATCGGCACTGGTGGCAAAACCATCAACGAGATTCGCGACATTACTCATGTTGAAGACATAACCATAGAAGATGATGGTTCAGTATTCATTACAGGAAAAGCCGGCACTGCCGAAAAGGCCCGGGACCTCATAGCCGGCATGACTCGTGAATATATGCCTGGCGAGAAATTCGATGGGGAAGTGACACGTCTCATGGACTTCGGCTTCTTCGTAAAGATTGGGCCAAATGCCGAAGGCATGGTCCACGTCTCTGAGATGGCTCCATTCCGCGTCGAGCGTGTTGAGACATATGTAAAGGAAGGCGATAAGGTGCCGGTCGTGGTCAAAGAGATAGACGAAAAGGGTCGCATCAATCTGTCAGTCAAACAAGCTAATAATGCATTCTTCACCCAGAAGCCGGAAACTCCTAGGCCGCCGAGGCCGATGAGCGACCGCGGACCGAGGAGGAGGTTTTAGAAAAATCTTGGGTTTTTAAGCTATAATAGTCCTATGGATGAGAATAAAAAGCCCGGGGGAGAGGAGCCGTTATTTGCCTTCAAAGGCCACGACATAAGGTCGGGTAAAAAAGAAGAGATACCGGTAGTACCTGCGGCACAACCTCAAAAGCTCACTGAAGCAGTGGAGGTGATAATCCCGCCGAAACTTTCGACGCCTAACACGACACTGATCGAGCCAGTACCACCACGTCCTCAAGTCCAGACTGTTCCGAATCCCATACCAAAACCAGTTATTAAACCTGTAGTCAAACCGGTTCCAACACCGCCTGTCATAAAAACTATAAGCACAGCCACGGCTCCGAACGCGCCGTCGCACGTGGGCGAAGAGGGGTTGAGGCCTTTGCGGACATATGAAGGCGATGTGGCTGAAGTCTTAGCCCACAAGAGAACTTCTACCGCCTCTATCGCCATAGCTGAAAGCCAAAAAAATACCGGTGAAGATAAGATTGGTGAAAGCGATGAACATTCTCATGTCGGCAAAAAGATAGCCATAACCGTCATAAGCCTGATCCTCATCGCCACCGGCCTAGTCGGCGCGTATTATCTTTACAGCATAAGCCCATTAGCCCCGACGCCGCGGAGTACGCCGCAGCCCCAAGTTGCTCCGTCTATCGTGACCTCTGATAGCCAAGTAGCTATACCGATAGATAATATGCGTCCGAACGACATAATAGCCGCGGTCAGAAAGGAAATAGCCAAACAGCAAACAGCGAACACTATTAAGGAGATCATTCTAGTAGAGACCAAGAACAGTCAGCATTTCCGAGTAGCCGGACAGGATATGGCAAATATCATGGACACTGGAGCGCCTGACATACTGGCACGATCTCTTTCTGACAGTTGGATGTTGGGAGAATACGCCGATGCAAATGGCGTAAAGACTGTATTCGTTATAGCTAGCATCGATTATTTCCAGAATGCCTTCGCCGGCATGCTCCAGTGGGAATCAACTATGGCTGACGACCTAAAACAATATTTGTATGCCAGTTCGCCGGCTGATATCGCTTTGGGTTCACTTGTGGAACCGACACTTTTGGCGACCGCCGCTTCAGGTACATCCGCGTTAGCGACAACCTCGACTTCGACCACATCGACAACGATCGCCTCCTCAACGGCAACTTCAACATCGGTTCCCCCAGCAATAACCAATCAACCTTATGTGGTGCTTCGCGGCTCATTCATAGACAGGATCATCGGCAATAAGGATGTACGTGAGTTCGTGACGAGCGATGGGAAGGCGCTTTTCCTGTATTCATTCATAGACAATACTCATCTGGTTATAACAGGTTCCGAGGCGACTCTTTCAGCCATTTTGAACCGACTTGAACAACAAGCGTTTGTGCGCTAGAATTGCGCCACAATGAATACCCGAGACAGCGAACAATTCAAAAAGAAGCTACTGGCAGAACAGGCTAGGTTGGAAGAAGAGCTGGGCGGCATAGGCCAGAAGAATCCCCAGAGTGCCGGCGGATGGGAGGCTACGACCGGAGGTATGGAAGTAGACTCCGCTGATGACAATGAGGTAGCCGACAAATTCGAAGAATTGGAGGAAAACACAGGTATAGTCAGCAAGCTTGACGGCCAACTAGGCGAAGTCAAGGCCGCTCTGGAGCGTATAGAGAAAGGCACTTACGGTTTGTGCGAGAAATGCGGCAAACCTATAGAAAAAGATCGGCTCGAAGCCAATCCTAGCGCGCGAATATCCATAAAACACGGACATTAGTGTTTCTTAGGCGAATTTTGAGCGAAAATTAGGCGTTTTTTGATTTCTTTTTGAGCGTTTCTTTATCTCGGTCTGATAAGCTTGCGTCCATGAGCATAGCAGAAGCATACAGCGCCCACTTGGCGGCCTTGGAAGCCGAGATAGTTACCGTGGAGGTAGATATATCCAACGGCCTTCACGCCTTTTCCGTCGTCGGGCTTGGCGACAGGGCAGTAGAAGAAGCCAAAGACCGCATATCAGCGGCTATTAAAAATACGGGCTACATCTCTCCAAAACAGAAAAATCAAAAAGTGGTCATATCTCTGGCTCCGGCGGACGTGCGCAAGGAAGGTCCGGCATTCGACTTGGCGATGGCCATGGCCTATCTGTCCGCCGCCGGCGACCTCGATCTCGAGCATGAAGGAAAGCTTTTCCTAGGAGAATTGTCGCTCGACGGCAGCATCAGAAAAGTCAGCGGCCTGTTGCCCATACTCGTCCAAGCCGCGGCACGCGGCTTTACCACGGCATTCGTACCTAAAGACAATGCCGCCGAAGCGTGGTTGGCACGAGACATCATCGTATACGCAGTTTCTTCATTGCGAGAAGTCATTGATCATCTATCCAGGAAAAATCCATTGGAAGCGCTAAGCTCTCGCGCCGTGATCAAAGATAAAGAAGTTGAAATAGGCCAGGATATGTCCGCTGTGAGAGGTAATGAGACTGCCAAACGAGCTCTGGAGATAGCGGCGGCCGGAGCCCACAATATTATCCTCTATGGTCCGCCTGGCACCGGCAAAACTATGCTGGCCCAGAGTTTTGCCTCCATACTGCCACCTTTGACATACGAACAATCCGTCGAAGTCACGAGTATACATTCGGCGACAAGAGCCTTGATCGAAGGGTTAGTAATACGTCCACCGTTTCGATCGCCGCATCATACGGCGTCAGCCGTATCTATACTAGGCGGCGGAAATAATCCGCATTGCGGTGAGATCACTCTAGCCCATCGTGGCGTGCTTTTCCTGGACGAATTCGCCGAATTCGACAGAGAAGTCATAGAAGCTCTGCGTCAACCATTGGAAGACCGCTCCATCACTGTGGCCAGAGCCAAGGGCTCGGTGACTTTTCCTGCGCAATGCATCCTCATAGCATCCATGAACCCGTGTCGTTGTGGCAAAGGCAAGGATGGTGGTTGCGTATGTCCGACCCAAGTCCGCCAAGCATACGGACGGAGAATATCTGCTCCTGTTTTGGACAGAATAGATCTGTGGATCAATGTGAATAAAATAGATTATGATAAATTGGCGGCGACGGAGCCGTCCGGAGAGGGGTCGGCGGCCATCCGCGCGCGGGTAGTGGTGGCGCGAGAGGTACAGGCGGAGCGATTCCGGAAAAGTCTATGCCGGAAAAAGTACTTCAATAGCGAAATGTCCGCCGAGGACATAGAGAATATCGCCAAACTAAAAGATGAGGCGCGAGCAGCCTTGCGCATGTCGGCGGAAAGATTCGGTCTTTCCGGCAGAGCATTCCATCGTGTCATCAAAGTAGGGCGCACTATCGCCGACTTGGCCGGCGCAGAGTATATAGATAAAAAGCACATCCTAGAAGCTCTACAGTACAGACAAAAGATGTCTTAGTAGATGCCTTAGTGGTAGTACAAACAAGGATTCTGCGCGCCTCGAACCTCGAAGTGGACGTGCGGTCCGGTAGTCAGGCCCGTCATGCCCACATATCCTATAAGTTGGCCCTGCGAGACATTATCGCCGAGAGATACCAAGCCTTTTGATTTGGCTTGCATATGAGCATACAGGGTCTGGGTGCCATTAGGATGGCTCAAGACTATGTAATTGCCGTAGCCGCCATTCCATCCGTTGTTCATCTTATCTATGATGACGGTTCCGTCTGCGGCGGCGCGGATGGAGGTACCGAGAGGAGCGGCCAAGTCCACGGCGTCATGGCTGTGAAGACCCTGACTCAAATGTCCGACACCCGGAGCGATAGGGCAAGAATAATATCCTGGATACGAAGGCCAATTGGTTATATTATCTAGTTCTAATTCAAATGCATTTGCGAAAAGACGCGGATACTTGGTGGAGTTTGAAGATTTCTGGCTTCCGGCTGATGAAGGGACTTGGACAAAATCCGTCGCTAAAGGTTCCGCATCCGGGATCATGATAGTGGTTCCGATGGAAAGTGAAGTCGAAGCTATGTCGTTGTAATTGAGAATGTCATTAACATCAGCCTGATATCTTTTGGCAATGCTTCCCAGAGTGTCACCCTTCTTTACCGTATAAATGATACCCGAGCGTGGGAGGATAGACAGAATCTGGCCTGGATGGAGGGTCGAGCTAGTCAGGCCGTTCGCCTGCTTTATGGTGGCCTGCGATATATCGAACATCTTGGATATGCTGGATATGGTGTCGTCGGGCTGGACCACATAAACTCCTATATCCGTGTTCACTGACAAGCTCGTAGTTCCATTGGCTGAAGCTATCTCCGGAACAAGTGTATTGTCGTCTATGGGCGGCACTTGGGAGACATCCTCCGGATGCGGATTGGAAGGGGCTTGAAGATAATCATTATCCGAGCTGGTAGACAAGCCAGACACAGGTGCGTTCGCTGAAGCCAGACTGGTACTGATGATATTGTCCACGAATGAAAACAGGCCGCTCTGCCATCCGCCAGCTGGCGGAGGCGATACGGTCTGTGAATATATCAGAAATGTCCCCAAGACTAGAGCAAAAATGCCGATCCAAGACGCAATGCGCCTAGAAAAAGCAGTGTAGTCTTTTCTCTTATGAGTTTTTTGTGTCATACGACCCTATAATAATAAACGGCTCTATTGAGCCACATCTGCCCATTTATTCGCCTCGATGCATACTTAGGGTATCAGGTAGGGCTGGTATGTCAATGAAAGCTATACACAGCAATAAATATTGCTGTAATGTCAATAAGTGTGACAAAATTTCAAAACATCTATGCTAGTATGGGCGAATGATAGAAATAAACTCTGGACAAAGACTAAACACCGAACAAGAACGGGCCATAAACACGACCGATGGGCCTTTACTCATCATCGCAGGCGCCGGTTCAGGCAAGACCAAGGTCATCACGCACCGTATATTAAATCTGATCAAGAAAGGGGTGGCTCCGCACTCTATTTTGGCTATAACTTTCACAAATAAAGCGGCAAAAGAGATGCGCGAAAGAGTGGAGAAGCTGCTTGAAGAAGATAAAACCTTGAATCTGCCTATTTCCATGCGCGAAAGACCATTCGTCAGCACTTTCCACGCTTTGGGCGTGCATATCATTCGAGAGAACGCGGGACTGCTCGGTCTCACTAGGCATTTCAGCATATACGACCGCTCTGATTCACGTCGAGCCATCAAGGAAGCAATGTTGCAATGTTCGGTAGACCCAAAAGCTTTTGAGCCGACGGTTATACTCAATAAAATATCGCGAGCGAAGGGTGATGGCATGAGTAGATTGGAATACATTGAAAATACAGCCGGAAAAAACACAAGAAACAGTCGCGGAAAAGACGACGGCTTCATCGAAGAGATAGTCGCCAATGTATGGGAGAAATATGAAGCTATTTTGACCAAGGAGAAAGCTTTGGATTTCGATGATTTACTTCTAAAGACAGCGCAGCTCCTTGAAAAACATTCCGTGGTGCGCGCCCATTATCATGCTGTCTGGAGGTACATACACATAGACGAGTATCAGGACACGAACCGCGTTCAATACAAGATCGCAAGACTGTTGGCGGAGAAACCCCTTCCGAGTCCGGATGAGGATACCCCGCGAGCCGGCCCCAACATCTGCGTCGTCGGCGACGCTGACCAAAATATCTACTCATGGCGAGGCGCGACCATAGAAAATATCCTCAATTTCGAGAAAGACTATCCGGATGCGCAGATTATCGCCTTGGAAATGAATTATCGATCGACCAAAACCATCATCGCCGCAGCCAATGACATCATAGAGAAAAATGTCATACGCAAGAAGAAAACTTTACGCACGGATAACGCAGACGGAGAAAAGATAACCATCATAGCTTCGTATTCCGAAGACAATGAGGCGCAAGCTATAGCCGACGAGGCTCGAAAGCTCATAGCCGATGGCGTCTCGCCGCGCGAGATCGCCGTATTGTATCGGGCGAATTTTCAATCACGGGCATTGGAAGAATCATTCATAAAGAAAAATATACCGTATCAATTGGTAGGCGTGCGATTTTTCGAGAGAAAGGAGATCAAGGATGTCTTGTCCTATATACGAGCCGCATTGAACTGGAAAGCCGGTGCCGGGAATGAAGGCGGCGCGGAAATCGAAGGTGGTTGGGGTGATATTGCCAGAATAATAAACATTCCGCCTAGAGGAATAGGCAAAGTGACGGTGGCGAAAATATTATCGGGCAAGGAAAGCGAACTTCCGGCTGCCATGAAAGAAAAATTGAATGGGTTTTGGAAGTTGCTCCGCGATATACAACGCGAGTTGATGGAAAAGAAGCCGTCAGAAGCCGTGAAATTCGTCATCCAAGAGACCGGTATCGAAAACATGCTCCGCCCTAGATCTGATGGCGGCCAAGGAGACCTTGAAGACGAGGAACGATTGCTCAATGTGCGGGAATTGGTATCGGTCGCCGCGCAATACGATCACATGAAGCCTGAAGAGGGTATCGAGACTTTTCTTGCTAACGCTGCTCTGGCTAGCGATCAGGATGATCTAGAGAAAGACAAAAACGCCGTCAAACTTATGACTGTTCATGCTTCGAAGGGATTGGAATTTGAATATGTATTCGTGGCAGGACTCGAGGAAGATCTATTCCCATTCAAACATATGGACAAAGATGGAATGAGCCAGGCCGAGGAAGAGGAGGAGCGTAGGCTATTCTATGTCGCTATCACTCGCGCAAAGAAGAAATTGTACTTGAGTTATACCATTATAAGGACCATCTATGGCGCTCAACGCATAAGCACACCGTCATCATTCATCTCTGATATAGATCCGGAGCTCATAGATGATCATAAACCGGAAAAACCTAGCGGGGCGAAAGCGATTTTCATAGATTTTTAATAAATAGACATTATGGTAGGGTAAGCTCATGAAACTTCAGCCGAAAAAATCTCTTGGACAACATTTCCTGAATTCTCCGCACGTGTTGGAGCAGATCATCGGCGCGGCCAATATTAAAACTGGTGAAAATGTGCTGGAAATAGGCCCGGGAACCGGAATATTGACTTTGGGCTTGCTCGATGCCAGCGCCAAAGTCATTGCCGTAGAAAAAGACGATCGCGCATATGAGCTTCTTCAGGAAAAATTCTCAAAAGAGATCGCTAACGAACAATTGAAATTGATTCATGGAGACATCTTGGACTCGAAAGTATTCGAATACCGGCCCGATCCGCATGCCAATGAATCGAGTTCGATACTTGCAACCCCCTATTCGCTCGTCGCCAACATCCCTTATTACATAACCGGCGCTATCCTAGAAAAATTCCTGGAAAATGAGCCGAGGCCTAGCAGGATGGTGCTTCTCGTCCAAAAAGAGGTAGCCGAAAGGATAGTGGCGCGGCCACCAGATAGGAAAAAGCTCGACGGCACAAGGAACGACCATGGAAAAGAAAGCATCCTGTCAATCTCAGTAAAGGCTTTCGGCATACCAAAGATAATAGCCAAAGTTCCTCGCGGAGCTTTCACGCCTCCGCCAACGGTAGATTCGGCCATTCTTTCTATTGAGAATATTTCGGGAGCCAATTTCCAAAACCACATACATATAAAGAAATTCTTCGAGATAGTCCGCGCCGGATTCGCTCACAAGAGAAAATTCCTGATCAGAAATCTTGAGGCTGTTGCTGCAAGAGAAGATCTTGCGGGTATATGGAATGAACTTGATTTGGATGAAAAAGTCAGAGCAGAAGACTTAACTATAGAACAATGGATCGGAATCACCGAGCCGCTATTGGAAAAGTCTTAACTTCAGCCACATAAAATAATCTGATACAATATAACTCTTCATTCACCATATGAAACACGCGGATATTCAAAAACGACCGTCTATGTGGGCATGTGCCATTGATATCGGCCTATATCTGACCTTAATCACGACCTTTTGCCTAGCCGGCAACATGGTTTATGCTCAAACAGTGGTACCATCCGATATGGTTTCTTCCGGATTTATTTTCCAGAAAAATCTCAGTTACGGCGAGCGCGCTTACCCGGACGTCAATCATCTACAATATTTTCTGGACCAAGACAGCAGAACCGCAGTCGCCAGTTCCGGCCCAGGGTCAATAGATGATGTCAGTTCATTTTTTGGAGAGAAAACCGCTGACGCTGTTTCAAGATTCCAATCTCTGTATCCTATGTATACTCTTGAACCGTTGGGTTTGTCCCAACCGACAGGATTCTTTGGAAATCTCAGCCGAGCAAAAGCCAATGAGATGCTAGCTTCCATGAGAACTGCCGCGAGCAACTCACCAAAGATACAGAACGAATCTTCGACCACTGTCGATCAGACCGTTCGATCGAGCTCTTCCAGTTTCAATTCTCAAGACAATCTGGTCATAAGCCTCGTATCTGCCAAAGTAGACAAACAAATGAGAAATATCTCCGATAATTCCGTAAGACAGGGCATAAAAGACGGCATCTTGGCGAAACTCAAGAGCGAAATATTGAAGACGAAAATCCAAGCATTTTCAGACCCGTCGCAAGAATCCGGATGGGACCGCTTCGTTGGCCCTCTCAAGACAGCGTTCCTGGGAACTGTCGCTTACGCCGCACAAATTTCTGAACCATCCACAAAAATCGACTCCGTCTTAGCACAAGTCGGAGGCATGGGAGAAACCCCTTTTGGAGGCGAATATTTGTTCAGCGTTCAGTGTACGTGCGGAGACGACAATCTCAATTACATCTTGAATTATACTGATAACAACATGCTTTCGTTGCTTTATGAACCCGGACAATCTAAATTATTCGCCAATAACGATGAATACGGCACTTACCAGGTCGGCACATATTCCCAAGCATCTCAAGAATGTGAGATCGAGGCCGGAGATGACTGTGTAGACATTGAACCAGATGGAATATACGGCAGTGAACCCGGCACGGGGACAAGTATGCTAAAAACTGACTCTGGTTTATGCATGAAATAAAAAGCTTCAGATGTTGATAACATGTCGCCGAAAATAAGCCTTATAATGCTACAATACTGGCAGTATGTCACACCCAGAAAGATCAACTGTGCTCATTTTTATGATCTGCGCGGTAGCGGTCGGCGGAGCCGCGTTTTATGCTTACAATGGATCGGATTCTGGCCAAACAAATGAGCCAAAACCGGTCACAGTATCCAATACGGATGCGCCAGTAGCCGCAACGGGAACAAGAGAGGACTGGCGCAGCCAATTCGCATCCGCCACTAGTAGCCAGTTGGCCGGTAAGACAGCGACAAAAACGCCAACTACACCGGACACTATCACAGCCACTCTCGGCATAGACATGATGGCGAAATTTGCCGACCTAAAGCAGGCCAATCTCCTCGGCAACAGCGACATTGTCAATCAGACCGTCAACAATATGCTCTCATCTGACCTAAACTCCACTAAACCAAAGACTTATTCCGCTTCTGACCTTCATGTGACGGCTGCTACCGACTCCGGAAGCCTGACAGCCTTCGCCATCGCTCTGGCCAACCTGATAAATTCCTACGCCGCCACAGCCAGCGAATTCGCCATATTGCAAAATTATACCGCCAACAATGATTCCTCCGTGTTATCGGGAATCGATCCAGCCATAAAAGAGCAAAAAAGGATGTTGGCCGGACTATTGGCCATACCAGTGCCACAACTTCTTCTTCAGAATGACCTTGATCTCATAAACGGTATGAGCACTCTCGAAGGAGCTAGCGAATCCATTCGGGTGACGGATTCCGATTCCGTCAGGGGACTCGTAGGATCAAGTATGCATGTCGACGGAGCAGAGCAGATAACCGACGCCTTATCCGCAATCAATAAGACTTTGGCGGTAGGCGGCATAACCTTCGGCCTGCATTGGGAAATACTCAATCTTTTGCTAAACTAATATGGATATCATGAATGTCAACCAGAAAAGACGTATGGAGATGTGGAGAAAATCCTCCGCTAGCCTAGTGCTCGCATTAATTATTTCGTCCGGCCTATTCTTCGCCGCGCCATCATCGGCTCATGCCGCGGGAGTAGGCACTATCGCTTGCGGAACATCCCTATTCGGATCATCAGCCAGTGCATTGAGTAGTAAAGTTCCTGTAGCCGACAGCCAGGTAGAGAGCAACTCTAGCGCTATGAAGAACGTGCAGTGCACCTGGAATGGCATAGCCTGGCAACTAGCCAAAACAGCTTTGCATTCATTAACAGGCAGCGTGGTCAACTGGATCAATAGCGGCTTTAACGGCAGTCCTTCCTTCCTGACAAATCCCGGTGGATACTTTACCGACCTCGCCGATCAAGCTACCGGAGAATTTATATCGGATACCGGAGTCTTGTCCGCTCTGTGTTCACCTTTCAATATAGACGTGAGATTGGCCCTGGCCCTTAATCAGTCGAATGGATACGGCGGGCGATACACCTGCACGCTGAGTTCTATCATCAACAATGTCCAGAATTCAACCGTTAACGGCATGAGTATTAATGGCTTCATGAATGGAGATTTCTCGCAGGGCGGCTGGCCGGCTTTCATCGCCATAGGCGAACCAAGTAACAATGAGGCCGGGGTGTATCTTCAGGCCCAGAGCGATCTCGCGGAGCGCATAAGCGGCAAGCAAGCATCTGTCGACAAACAATTGACACAAGGCAATGGGTTTTTATCGTGGCAGAGTTGTACGACCGTAAATCCGGCACAAGCTCAAGCTATGGCTGGTATAGCCCCAGGAAGCCAGCTCCAAACTGCCTCTCAATCTCTAGCAAATGATCTCAATTACAATGGTAGTGGAGGATATGTCGGTAGCACTTTGCTCAACCAGACGACCGGTCAGAGCAGTGCCGCAACCCAACCGATGAATGCGTTGGATCTGGAAAACGCCGGTATACAGACTTCGGTAGACGCAAGTGGTAATGTCAACTACCAGAGTTGCCAGACCCAAACCCCAGGCTCGGTCATCAATAGCTCATTGGAGAAAGTCTTGGGTTCATCGGTTGACGAACTCGGCTTAACGAACGATATAAATGAGATAGTCAGTGCTCTTTTCTCCCAACTCTTGATCAAGACCCTCTCGGGAGGATTGTCCGGTGCCAGCCAGTCTACATCCGGAAGTTCCAACCTCGGATCGATAACCAATCAGCTCATACAGGACCAGGATGGACAGGCTAATGCCGCCGCTCTGCAAGGCCAAGCCGCCGGAGAAGTTCAGCAGACAGCCAACACAGCCCAACAGGCCGTAACATACCGCTCCCAAATAGTGACTGCATTGACCGGAGAACTTAGCCTCTACCAGACGACGAGCGCCTGTATAGCCAACGAGTTGGGCGTGGTTACCTCGAGCTACAACTATCAGAACAATTATTCAAACAGTCCAACTTTTGGACAACAACAGCAGCAGCCGCTGACCCCGAACTACTTGCAAAGCGAGCTCACTTCCATAAACACCGCCATAGCCGGCATAGCTCAGCAGATCTCCGACGCCCAAACCAACTTGGCCACAGCTTCCAGCTCCGTAGTACTGTACCAGAACGCGGCAGACCAGATAGGAGGAGCCTCGTCTCTCAACCAGGCCGTCGACGCCAGCAATCAAGTCTCTTCACAGCTCTCGACCATACCTTACAATGCGGCCGCTGATCCGGCGTCTGCCCAAACGGACCTGAACTCGACCGTGGCCGGTATAACCGTTCTGGAAACAGCCCGCAAGCCGTACGAGACGGTATGCAACGGCCAGATGCCGGCTAGCCAGTAAATATAATATGAAGAGAACATTGTTCACACGAGCAATACTATTCAGCACGGCGCTCGTCTTCGCTGGAGTTGTCTTTTTGCTGCCGCAGCAGGCGCATGCGCAGACATCATCTACTTTCATAAATATCGCTGCCGGGGTTCTCGACAGTATGATCGCTGGCATTATGAACACGGTACTTTGGGTCATGCACTGGTTCGTGGTATTCGCGGGAGCCATGTTGAATGTGTCCATAAATCTGACTCTGCATATAAAAGACTTCGTCAATGCCACACAGGGCGTGTATCTAGTCTGGCAAACGATTCGGGACATATCCGGATTATTCATCATATTCATGTTGCTCTACGCTTCTTTCAGACTGATATTGAGCAAGGAAGAAGGCGGTGGTGGCATCGGTAGCGTCGGCAACATGATCAAGAACATCGTCATCGCCGGCATTCTCATCAATTTCAGCTTCTTCATCGTCAGTTTACTCATAGACGCTTCGAATATAGTCTCACTAGCTATATACAACGGCATAGTGGGCGCACCGACAACCCAGACGGCACCAGTCACGAACATTAGCGATCAGGTCAACGCGGTGGTGACTGGCACTAGCAACAGTGTTGGGCTTGGAGACATATTCATGAGCAAACTCGAGCTTCAGAAAGCTTATGCTCCGGGACAGTCTCGACCTAGGAAACGCCAATAGTCCCACTCCCGCACCCTTGAAGACACTCCTCCAAGGCATAGTAGGCATAGTCATCATGTTTACCGCCGCCATGAGCTTCCTCATAGCCGCGGTCGCTTTCGCCGCTAGACTCATCATCCTCATCATTCTTCTGGCATTTTCTCCGGTATGGTTCGCGGCAATGATATTTCCTATACTCGACAGCAAGAAAAAGCAATACACCGATATGCTCAAGGGTCAGCTCATATTCATGCCGATATATCTATTGTTGCTTTACGCCGCCATGACCATCATCACCAAGAGCACTATCTTTAACGACACGGCCACCAGTTCCTTGAATGGCACAGTAGCCGCCGGAGCTTGGATACCGAAAGATCTCATAGTTCTGGCTATAAATGATTTCTTCATCATTTTCCTGTTGAACTTGCCTCTGGTCACAGCTTTCAGCATGGCAGGTTCGTCGGTCAAGTGGTTGGAGGGTGCCACGAAGAGATTCAATACGGAAAATGTGTGGCAGAGGGTTGGCCAATTCGCTGGTAGGAATACTATTGGAAGAGGGGCAAACTTTGTACGCGATTCTCGTCCGATGAAAGCACTTTATAATGTACCAGGAGTTGGTGTATTAGCTCATCAAACTCTTTCGAAAGGTGCTTCACTTGGCTTTGGTGACAAGAAAGCAAGCTTTGACGCGGTGAGAAAGAGCAAAGTTGAGGCTCGTGCTAAAATGGCTGAGAGCGCGAAACTTAATGAGTTCCAGACAAATCGAAGACTAAACGCAAACGGAGGAAGGCTTATTCTGGAGGATAAAGGATATATTGATTTACAAAACAAATCTATGCAGATAGCAAGTGATGCGACTGCGCAGAAAAGTAAAGTGGCAACCATTGAGGCGGAGAAAGCAAGTTTAATAAGTATATGGGGACCATCAAGTATTCCCGTCAAAAATAAACAGGCGGAACTAGATAAAGAACAAAAAATGCTTACCGACTTGGAAAACAACCTGAAAGAAAATATGAAACAGGGAGAGAATCTAGTTAAAGCAATAAAGGAAAGGGTGCAAAATGAACCGAAGGAAAATATAAGGGAAAGTTACGAAAGTAAATCTTCTGGAAGATTTGGATCATTCAACAAGGCAGTAGCTGATAAAATCAAAAAGGGTAAAGACCCATACTCAGATATTATGGACAAAATAGCTGGAATGGAAGATAAAATAAAATAAGCAAACCATAAAATTACCATGGACACTAATACAGATACAAAGGAACTGATTAAAGAGCGTTACCAAACACTTCCCAAAGAGGTCAAAGATGCTATTACTGCCTCTGACTTCACGAACAAGATGAAGACACTGGCCAGCAGTCACTCTTTAATGCTCGATCAGACAGACTCGTTACAAAAGGCTATTCTAGTTATAATGCTTGGTCTAGAACCATCTTCAACTTTCGTCGATAGTATAATTTCAGAACTTGGAATAAATAGAGGAAAGGCAACCGCAATCGCAAAAGACGTCAACCAGCTCATATTTGACCCGATAAGAAAATATCTAAGGGAATGGGAAGAACAAGAAGAAAAGACGATTCAAGAGAACGAAAAATCACAATCCATAACCGACCTCGAACGTGCCGGAGGTTTCACCATCGAGCATAACGGCCAAAACAGCAATGGGGGAGCACCGATCGAATCTTCCTGGGGCGGAAGAGGTAACGGAAAGCAAGGAAGAATTGGTAGCCGGCATAGAGAATCCGACTCCTACGAAGCCTGCCATACCGGTACAGGAATAAAACCATACGGAAGCGCTCGTGGACCGCCTGCTCGCCGGACCGATGACAGCAGTGGAGCAGAAGACTGTCCAAACTCCTCCACAAGAACCAGCAGTAGCCAAACCAGAGCCAAAAGCTCCGCAGACACCACCGAAACCGGCTGGACCGGATGCCTATAGGGAGCCGATTCAGTAGAAATATGTAATCCTGATGGTGAACCATCAAAAA
The DNA here is from genome assembly GCA_963851055.1 of uncultured bacterium. Lineage (GTDB taxonomy): Bacteria > Patescibacteriota > Minisyncoccia > Phycocordibacterales > PALSA-1337 > C7867-002. The sequence continues at coordinate 118,753 of CAWKMY010000006.1, forward strand.
GATAATATTCAAAAATAGGCTTAAAGATAGGCCTATTTTCATGAAAACTTAAGATATACAATGTAAAAACTTGCATTTTTACGTATAAAATGGTAATTTTGATGGTGAACTATTAAAATTACAATTATGAACATACAAAGGTCTATAAAAAATAAAATAGTGGGATGGCTTTTCAAGGGTAAAATCATCATCATATATGGTCCGCGCCGTGTGGGTAAAACAACATTGGTCTTGGAAATAATGAAGGAATATGGGAATGACGCGAAATATATCGATTGCGAGAACGTCTTCAACCGTCAATCAATGGAGATCCACGATGAAAAGAAACTCCGGAACTTTTTGGGGGCCGGTAGACTTTTTATCATAGATGAAGCTCAACGGGTATTAAATATCGGCATATCGCTCAAACTGTTAGTCGACCATTACCCGGACATCCAGATTATCGCCACCGGATCATCGAGTTTCGATCTTTCAAACAAGATCAAGGAGCCGTTGACTGGTAGAGCGGTATCATTTACTTTGTTTCCGGTATCTCTAGCTGAATTATCCGCTACTGGAATAAATGTATCAGATCCGTTCAGCCGCCAGGATGTTTTGGCAGAATTATTGACATTTGGAAGCTACCCAGAAATCGTGAGCGGTGAAGCGACCGATCGTATCTTATATCTCCGTGAATTGACTGATAACTATCTTTACAAAGATGTTTTTGAATACGAGCACCTGAAAAAGCCGAACGTGCTCATCAAATTACTCCAGCTTCTGGCATACCAGATCGGTAATGAAGTCTCTTACAATGAACTTGCCACGAAACTGGAGATAAATCGCGAGACCGTCATCCGGTATGTCGATCTTCTGGAGAAAGCTTTTGTCATCTTCAGACTAACCCCCTTCTCTCGAAATCTGCGCAATGAGATCGGTAAAAAGAATAAAATATATTTCTACGATCTGGGCATCCGAAACACATTGACCGATTCATTCGGAAAGCTGGAAACGAGGTCCGATATCGGGGCCTTGTGGGAAAATTTCTGCGTCCTTGAACGACAGAAGCTGATCCAGGAAAAACAATGGTACAGAAGCCGTTACTTTTGGAGAACTCAAAGGCATAAGGAAATCGATTATCTCGAGGAACACGACGGGCGGCTCTACGGATACGAGTTCAAATGGGGAACAAAAAAATACTCGCCGCCCAAGGAATTTTTGGATGAGTATAGCAATAGCTCGGTCGTAGTCGTTGACCGTAGCAATTATAGGGAATTCTTAATGTAAGGTATAATACTAGGCAATGCGCTTCCAAGTCCCCCAATTCATCGAGGTTGAGGACAAGATATTCGGGCCACTCACCTTGAAACAGTTCATCTATTTGGCCGGTGGTGCCGGACTGTCTTTCGTCATCTATGTCTTCCTGGGCAATCTGTTATTCTCATTCATACCCATCATCGTCGTCTTGGCGATTTCAGCCACTCTGGCTTTCTACCGAATAAATAACCGTCCATTCATCAACGTCATGGAATCAGCTTTCCGATATTTTAGAGGCGGCAAACTGTACATATGGAAGAAAGAGGATAAGCCCCAGCCAAAAAACACCAGTGAGGCCGTCAAAGATGCCAAAAATTACGCTTCCGTCATGGTGCCGAAGATAGCGGATAGCAAGCTCAAAGACTTGGCATGGAGCCTAGATATAAAAGAAAGTATCTACTCGGATAAAAACCAGAAATAATGGCCTCAAAACAACAGACAACTCAGAACTTTATTCCCATCCAGGAGATCCGTGACGGTATCGTCATCCTGAAATCCGGCGGCATGCGCTCGGTCGTTCTTTGCACCTCGCTCAACTTTGCCCTCAAGTCCGCTGACGAGCAGAGCTCTATCCTGATGCAATTCCAGAATTTCTTGAATTCCCTGGACTTCTCAATCCAGATATTCGCCCAATCGAAAAAACTAGACATCAGGCCATATATAGCCCTCTTGGAAGATCGCTACAAAGATCAGACTACAGAGCTCATGAAGATCCAGGTCCGTGAATACATAGAATTCATCAAATCTTTCGTCGAATCCACCAACATCATGTCCAAAAGCTTCTTCGTGGTCATACCTTACGACCCACCGATAATGACTGCCAGCAAGAATCCGCTATCCGGAATGATGCCTGGCGGCAATAAAAAGAGTTCGACCGCGGCAAAAGAATCGGCTGACCAGAAATTCGCTGAATATAGGAGCCAATTGGAACAGCGCGTGGCGGTGGTAGAGCAGGGCTTGGTCCGTTGTGGCATTCGCGCGGCAGAACTGGGCACGGAAGAAGTGGTAGAATTGTTCTACAAGCTCTTCAATCCGGGGGAGACAGAGAAGCCGATACAGATAACATGTAAAACAGTAAAGTGTAAATAGAGTATGTCAATATTATCAAAAATTATTAGGCAAAAAAGACGCTTCTCCAATCGTTTCCATCCTGCCGGAGGAGATATACCAGGCTGGCGTATTGGAATTGAAAGATGTTATCGCTCCTTCTGCTCTCAAAGTCACCCCGAAGGAGATAAATCTCGGCGAAAAAGTCGGTAGGACCCTTTTCGTCATATCATACCCGCGCTTCTTGGAAGAAAGCTGGTTCGCTCCTATCATAAATCTAGACAAGATCTTCAATATTTCCATATTCATACATCCTGTAGATACGGCCAAGATACTGCGTCATTTCCAAAAGAAAGTGGCCGAAGTCCAAAGCCAGATTTCTAGGAGAGAAGAGAAGGGTCTAGTCCGTGATCCTAGCCTGGATACAGCTTATCAGGACCTAGAACAGCTACGCGATCAGCTCATGCAGGCCCAGGAACACCTATTCGATGTGGGTGTATACATAACCATATTCGCCGACAACGACAATGAGTTGGATAAGCTCGAATCAGAGATAAAATCCATCCTTGAATCAAAGCTTGTCTACCTGAAGCCGGCGCTTTTCCAACAGGAACAGGGCTTCAAATCCGTAATTCCGATAGCAGATGACCAGTTAAATGTGCACTCAAAATTGAACTCCTCTCCATTGTCGAGCCTCTTTCCATTCGTCTCCTTCGATCTCACATCGAATAAAGGGATTCTGTACGGAATAAACAGACACAACTCTTCGTTGGTCCTTTTCGACCGTTACTCTCTAGAAAATTATAATTCCGTGACCTTCGCTACAGCTGGCGCAGGAAAATCTTATTGCACAAAGCTAGAAATTTTGAGAACGCTCATGTTCGACGTGGATGTCATAGTCATAGATCCTGAAAAAGAATACGAATATATGGCCGAGGCCACCGGTGGCAAATATTTCAATATTTCTCTCAACTCTGAACACCATATAAACCCATTTGACCTGCCTATAGCCCGCGAAGATGAGTCCAGCTCCGATGTTCTGCGCTCCAATATCATCAATCTTGTCGGCCTATTCCGCATAATGTTGGGCGGTTTGTCACAAGAAGAAGACGCTATCATCGACCGTGCCATCACCGAAACTTATGCCTTGAAGGACATAACTCCTGATTCTGATTTCAAGGACGTCGATCCGCCGCTATTGTCTGACTTCGAACTTGTGCTGGCTGGAATGGAAGGCGCAGACTCGCTCGTTCAGCGCTTGTCCAAATACACAAAAGGTACATGGGCCGGCTTCATCAACCAGCCTTCCAATGTGGACATCAATAAGAAGTTCATCGTCTTTTCCCTGCGCGACATGGAAGACGAACTCAAACCGGTAGCCATGTATCTCGTCACTCACTACATCTGGAATGCCATCAGGAAGGAGCTAAAGAAGCGTCTACTCGTCATCGATGAGGCTTGGTGGATGATGAAGTCCGAAGATACGGCCTCATTCCTATTCGGTCTAGCCAAGCGCGGACGCAAGTATTTCCTCGGCCTTTCCACCATCACACAGGACGTGGATGACTTCTTGAACTCACCATACGGCATGCCTATAGTGACGAACTCTTCTATCCAGATATTGCTAAAGCAATCACCAACTGTCATCGACCATATACAGAAAACATTCAACCTCACTGATGAGGAGAAATACTTGCTTCTGGAATCAGACGTTGGCGAAGGTATATTCTTCGTAGGACTAAAGCACGTGGCTATAAAGATAGTCGGTTCATACACCGAAGATCAGATCATCACTACCAATCCTCAACAGGTTATGGCTATCAGAGATGCAAAGAAGCAGCTGGGGCAGGCTCAAGGGTAGTCCGGACGGTTCGCATGCTATAATTTCTCATCATGGCGTGTAAAATAGGAAAAAAAGAATGGTGGATCATATATGCCGTCACGGCTACCCTGGATTTCATCCAGTTCGTCATAATCGAATGCATACTGGTTTGGTTCTTCGGCGCCGGCGCTTTGATCAATGAGGTACTAGACCCCATCGTTGGCATCCTATTTGCCTTATACCTGTTCTTACGTGGAGTAAGCCCAGCGAAGTATTGGAAAAGTTACGCTTCTATACTGGGAATGGAAGCTTTGGAAGAGTTAACTGGCGGTGCTGCTCAATTGTGGATATTGGATGCTTGGTACATACACAAAAATATACAACAGATAGAGGGGGCTGAGCAGGTACGAAAAGAGCAGGAAGCGTTCATGCAGTCAAATGTGCAACGGCCGGCAAATCAAATCGGTCCTGACGGAACCAGCTATAGACCACCGGAAAATACTCACATCGCTCCGGCGCCATCTGAGATGAGTCAACACCCTGCACCATCAAGGGCATCGAATTTCAACGGCGTAAGGCGCCCGGGGTCATAACTTTACAAAAGAAGAATATAGTTCGTGTATAAGCCACGGAATCTTCAGGATACCAAGTGTCTTTCCTCGAAATTTTCTGACGAGGACACTGACTTTGACCTGGTACGGCAAGTCTGGGCAAGAAAAGTCGCGTGAATAACCAGCATCGCAAACCAGCCATTATATTGCTAGAATATAGCCAATGAGGCGCACCGCTTTAATAAACCTGTTTACTGTTTACGGATTACTGTTTACTGTTTTTTGTTTACTGTTTACTGTCGTAGCTCACGCCCAAGCTATCCCCTCCGGTATCAACAGCCTAACTTTGACGCCATCCTCCAACAACCCTGTCCCCGGACAGACGGTGACCATAACAGCGGAGAGCTACAGCTTCGATATCAATTCCGCCACCGTCATATGGACAGTTAATGGCAAACAGGTGCAGAAAGGCATAGGCGCCACGACTTTGGACATAACGGCTCCTCCTCTCGGCAAGAAAACTACAGTCGATATAACGGCCGTAACTCCCAGTAGCGGAAGCTTCACCGGCTCTATCACCATAGGCTCGGGTTCCATAGACCTCATCGTCGAGACTGACGGCTATGTCCCGCCTTTCTACATGGGCAAGGCTCCGCTAGCGTATCAGAATAATTTCACCATCATAGCCATACCCCATCTCGCCAATTCTTCCGGTAAAGAATATGATCCGGCTGGACTCGTATATCAATGGAAAAAAGACGACGGCACTGTTCTGCAGAGCCAATCCGGATATGCCCGGCAGTCTATAACTCTGGCAGGTAACATAGTGCCAAGACCTTACTATCTCATGGTCACCGCTACATCCCGTGACGGTTCGGCTCAAGCTGAGAGCCTCATACAGATCGCTCCGCAGGCACCATCAATGACTTTCTACAATGATGACCCTCTGTATGGCCCACTTTTCAACCGGGCTATAGGCAATACCTTGTATATAGGCATGCAGAAGGAGGCGCGCGCCTTTGCGGCCTTATTCGGCTTCAATATTTTCCCCGGAAATCCCAATGCTTTGACCCTAGACTGGTCCATCAATAACGTCGAGCATCCGGAATTGGCTTCTAGCCAGTCCATAGTTATGCGAGCTCCGGATGGAGTCTCCGGTCAGTCAGCTATAGCCCTTTCCGTACGCGGAGCACAAGATATACTACAAGGAGCTGATGGGGCATTCAATGTAGCCTTTAGCGCCAGTCAGTCGGCATCTTCTACGCCGGTAACATTTTAAACATATGAAAATATCTCATAAAAATTTAGCGACGGCTCTGATCCTTGTTGGGATATTAGCGCCAATCATGACTTATGCCGATGTTCCCAGTACATATACACCTTTGGCTCCGTTGCCATGCATAAGTGGCAATTCTACGAGCATTGGTTGTACCGTCAATGATAAAACGGTTGCTAATGGAGCTCCAATGACAATTGTGGATGTAAACTCTTACGTTCAATACACATTCAATCTCCTGATAGCCCTAGCTGCTGTGGCGGCGGTTTTCATGATCACTTGGGGAGGATTTGAATATATGACTTCTGTAGCGCCAGGAAGTAAGACAGATGGTTTAGGGAAGGTTCGGAATGCCATTTACGGATTATTGCTTGTTTTGTGCTCATTTCTCATATTGAAAGCTATAAATCCGCAGTTCGTGCAGGTGCCGCAAGGGTTGGTGGCGCCATTGGATATTTGCAAGACGAATCCAAGTTTGTGTACGAATATGCTTTCTACTTGGGCGGCACAGCTGCAAAGCCAACAAGCAAACTTTGATGCACAACAAAAAACGGACCTGCAACAAGCATCAGACCTAATCAATCAAAACATCACCCTTGTTAGCGACTCTACAACATTGGCTTCTGACATAGTGTCTTTGACGAATCCGTCTTATGCAAACAACATAGCTCAAGCATGTAAAGATTTCGCCGATGATGAGAACGTCGCCGCCGATTGCGCTGAATGGCAGACCGATCAGGTTGCTATACAAAACAATAAAAATTCTTCCGATTTATTGAGTGGCGAAGCAAATTTTGCTTCATTGGCCTCAAAATCTGCGCAGGCTGCAAATACCACATGGACCGGTGCATTGAACATGACCAATACTACCAATGCACTGAACGACCTTCAAACTGCCTATAACACAACAAAAAATAAGCTTGAATCAGAAGGTGTCACAAGTGATCAAATTCAACCTTTAACCGATACATATAATAGTACTGACGGACAAATCAGATTGATAGAGGCAAACAACATCAATAATGGTGGTTTTTCTGACTATGCTTCCCCTAACATATCCACTGAAATTAAAGACTTCAATACTATAGTCAACACGGACACAAACAGTTCAACAGAAGCTACGCTTACCCCACTATCTGTTAACCAAGCAATGGATGACTTTGCTACTAAATACTACGATGCGAACAAGGTGTACTTCACACAAGACTTTAGTGCTGCGGTAAATAATGCCACTACGCCTCAAGAAAAATTAGACGTAATAAACAATTTGAGCAAATATCAAGGATTTTAGGATTCTATTAGGTATAAATATCAATACATGTAAGTATCAATAAAATGTCCTCTCAAAAAAACAAAACTCTCCTTGTCGTAATAATAGCCATCGTACTATTACTGCTAGCTGGACTGGCTTTCTGGTACTTCTTCCTCCGCTCTCCGGCTCCTGCCACCACAACCACAAATCCACCGGCCACAGGATACTCACCATTCGGCAGAAATGGCACTAGTAACAACGGCACCGGCAGTACCGCCACGACCACAAACACCAACCCGAACACGAATTCCCTGACTCAATTACCGGCCCTTCGCGAGCTGTCAGCCACGCCAGTCGGTGGATACGCCGCTTCTACGACCGCTTCAACGACTATCATCCGATGGATAGACAGAGGAAGAGGGAACATTCTGCAAGCAACCGAGGATTCATTGAATGTCACGACACTATCGAACACACTTCTTCCGAAAATGTACACGAGTGTATGGGGCAAGAGCTTGAGTTCACTCATTGGCTCAGTCCTAGGTGACGATGATGCCACCATATCGACTCTGTATGCCACTTTAACGCCTCAAGCTACTAGCACCACTGTCGCTCCATACGCATTGCATGGCAAAAACCTTCCGGCTAATATCGTCTCTTACGCCGTATCACCAAAGAAAGATCAGGTATTCCTATTCGCAGTACAGAACGGCCAAGGTGTCGGTTATATAGCGCCTTTTAACGGTGGCACGGCTACAGAGATATTCTCAACGCCTGTCACCCAAGTCAACGTGGATTGGCCGGAAACCAATACCATCGTCATAACCACCAAGGGCTCGGCTAGCGATAGCGGCTATCTCTATTTCGTCGACCCAACCACAGGTATTTGGAAGAAAATCCTAGGCCCATTACCAGGCCTTTCCGCCAAAGTCAGCCGCGATGCCAAATATGCCATCATATCAGTGTCTGACGGAGCTAGTGGCGTGTTAACTGATATATATTCCGTAGCCACATCGACCGGCACCGATGCAGTTATTCGCACCCTTGCCGATAAATGCGCTTGGGGTAATTTTTATAAAGACTTGGTCTATTGCGCCGTGCCTTTCCAGCCGGTTTCAGGGACATACCCCGATGATTGGTATAAGGGAACATTATCGACTGTCGACAATGTATGGCAGGTCAATGCGGTCACAGGCGAAGTTCATCTGGTCTCATCTCTGTTCGAACAAGCCAAGGCGAATATAGACGCTTTCAACCTGTCGTTGGACGATAAAGACAACTATTTATTCTTCATGAACAAGCTCGACTTGTCGCTATGGTCGTTAGACCTTGTTCTCTAGATGCCTTTTACGAATATACAATTCCTGTCCCAACGTGAATAAGGAACTCACCGACCAGTAAATGGCAATAATGGCCGCGGCTTGTGGAAATCTCGCCGGAATGATCCAGTAGGTGGAGGCGAAAGCGATGATGGGTAGTAAAAATTTCATCTGATTGTTCATCGAACTCGCCATGTCTGATGGACTTTTGGCTCCGTTGTTCTGTTGTTTATTCATGGCCACAGCCGTCCTCTGTTGCCTAGAAGCCAACGAATAATGCATTTGGAAAAACTGTATTACTGCAGTGACCAACGAAAGTATCAAACTCGGCCTCGTCAAATCGATTCCTAGAAAATTCGTATGGAGAGTTGCCGGAAGGTGGGCTAAAACTACGGAATAGAGCAAACTATGATCAATTGTCGGGATTATCTTATAAAAAACGGATATCAAGGCCAAGAGTATGGGCAACTGTATTACAAGCAAAAGAACCCCTGAAAATGGATGAATGCCTTTTGATTTATACAATTCCATGACTTTCAAGCCTTGAGCTTGTTTGTCATCTTTGTATTGGAGCTTGATCTTATTTGCTTCCGGCTCGACTTCTTTCATCCTGACCTGGGTGATCAGGGCCTGTTTTGAAAGCGGAAATATTATTAGTCGTACGATGATAGTGAAGATTATGACGGCTATGCCCACATCTATCCATGGAAGTATATCCATAAGGCCCACCAAGCCGTTGTAGAGGGGTTGAAATATGGCTTCGTGATAGAGGTTATACATATATATGCACCAGCGCGATGAAAGTTAACTATACACTAATTTTTGCCTTAACGAAAAGAGCTTTGAGGTCAGTGGCGATAGACTTCACATCAGCTTTAGCCACTTCAGCTTTGGTGAATATGATGGCGTGTGTGCCAGGAATAATTGAATTTATGACTGGCTGCACGGCTTCATATATCCGCCGACGAATCCTATTTCTGGCCACAGCCGTCGAAGCAATCTTTTTTGGTGCCACAGCCGAAATTTTAGTACCCTGATCTACTGTAATAGTTCTGATAATGAAAAGAGGGGAGTGATAGACCTTCCCCTTATCCATAACTTCCATGAACTCTTTCGTGGAAAGCCTTTGTGATTTTTTGAGCATATTGGTCGCGCGTATGGCGCGGGCTCTAGACTGCAACCCTCTTGCGGCCTTTGGCCCTGCGGGCGGACAATACTTTGCGGCCTCCAGGTGTCTTCATGCGCACGCGGAAGCCGTGGCTCTTGGCACGCTTGCGCTTGTTAGGTTGGTAGGTGATAGACATGGCAAGACTATAATACAGATGAGTAAAAGAAGCAAGGAAGAAAAAATAATTTTTGCAACTTTATTATCCCCACCTTATCAACAGGTTTTTAACATTTGCACAAGTAGGCAGAACTGTAGAGAAGTATATACTAGAGCCATTCAAATCCATGAACGATTTCACTCAAATCTGGCAGACTGCCCTCATAGAGATAAAGACCGTAGTGTCTCCGGCCAATTACTCCACATGGTTAACTACGACCAAGATCATAAAAGAAGAAGAAGGGGTCGTGTATCTAGGGGTTCCCAATGAATTCACTAGGGAGTGGTTGATGAAAAAGTGCCATAACTCTATCCTGAAAATACTGCGCCAGATAAACGAGCGTGTCAGGGCCCTAGATTACATCATCATGAAGGATGGAGAGGTTCAAAGTTCTGTCCAGAAAAGGGCCGTTATCTCTCCGACCATGTCCATGCCGCTCCAGGATTTCTATATCAACAAAGATGACAATTTAAATCCTCGTTATACATTCGATAATTTCGTTATCGGCCCTTTCAATGAGTTGGCTCACGCCGCTTCACAGACCGTCATAAAAAATCCAGGACGTACTTACAATCCTCTTTTCATCTATGGATCGACCGGAAGGGGAAAGACGCATCTCATCCAAGCCATAGGAAACAAGATCAAGCACGATTACCCAAATAAAAAGGTTTTTTATTTGACGTCGGAAAGATTCGGTTCAGACCTTTTAAATTCTTTCCAGGAGAATAAAACCCAGCAATTCAAGGAAAAGTACAGGAAATACGATGTTGTCATCATGGACGACGTACAATTCTTTTCCGGTAAAGAAAAGTTCCAGGAGGAGCTGTTCCATCTCTTCAATACTTTTCATGACACCGGCCGGCAGCTCGTATTCTCGTCTGATCGCCACCCGAACGTCATACCAGGTCTCGAGGATCGCATCAGGGGACGTTTCAGTGTGGGTATGATCGTCGATATACCGGAGCCAGATCAGGAATCGCGCACGGCTATCGTGCGGACAAAATGCCGCGCCAACAACATTTCCTTGTCCGACGAGATCGTGGAGTTTCTAGCCTCGGAAATAGAGGATAATATAAGGGAAATAGAGGGTATTGTTAATGTCATCGCCTGCCAGATGCAACTCAAAAATAAAGAATTGAATTTGAATGAGATCAAACATCTTCTGAAAAACAACGTAAAACCAAAGAAAAATATATCCGTAAAGGAAGTAGTTAAGATCGTTTCTGATTTTTACAACATCGACGAAGCCAGTATATACAACAAAACTCGTAGGAAAGAGGTAGTTAAGCCGCGCCAGGTGGCCATGTATCTCTTGCGTGAGGATTTCAACATATCTTTCCCGTCTATAGGCGATAAGATGGGTGGGAGGGACCATACAACTGTGATCCATTCGTATGAGAAGGTGAAGGAGGATATAAAGAATAATTCTGTTTTGTCGCAGGAGATAGGTCAGTTGAGAACCATGTTATAACTTGTGGAAAAAGTGTTAGTTGTTTGGGTATATGTTTGGGTAGAAAAAAGTTATCAAACGTTAATATAGACTTACTAACAAAATAAATATTTATCTTTTATCAAAATAACCATATTCAAGAACGTAGAAAAAATTATCCCCTTATCCACCACACTAATAATAGTAATAAGTCTTTAATATAAATAATTAATACTATTAACACTTATCAACAATAATATGAAAACCGAGGTACACCTTCCACAACTAAAAAGAATAATAAACCTTTCCGAAAGGGTTACAAAAAGGAATTCCACTCTTCCAGTGCTTTCGTGTTTACTTTTTGAAGTTAAAAAGAACAAACTAACAGTTAAAGCCACAAACTTGGATGTTGGCATAGAGGTTTCCACGGTGGCGAAATCAGATGGGGAATGGGTCGCGGCCGTTCCGGCACACACCATATCGTCTTTTGTCTCCCAAATCAGTGATCAGGATGGTGTGGTCAAAATAGAGCTTGTTTCAGGTAACCTCAACATAACATCGGCGAAATCCAAAGTAACCATAAAAACAGTTTCTCCCGACGATTTTCCATCCATCCCACGCGTATCCGATGGTAAAAAAACAACATTATCCGCAGATATATTCCTCAAAGGGTTAAAATCAGTTTATTACAGCTCATCTATTTCCAGCGTCAAACCGGAACTATCAAGTGTTTATATTTACAAGAACGCAGAAAATTTGGTCTTTGCGGCTACTGACTCATTTCGCCTGGCGGAGAAGAAAGTGAAGATACCCACAGGATCTGATCTGGAGGATATACTTATTCCGTTCAAAAACACACCAGACATCATAAGGGTTTTGGAAGGAGTTGGTGGAGATGTGGTGGTTTGTTCCAATAAAAACCTCATTTCTTTTGAATCAGACGGTGTATATTTGACTTCACGGATCATAGACGGAGTATTTCCCGATTATCATCAAATCGTTCCAAAGAATCACTCGACGGAAGCTGTTGCCTTGAAACAAGACACCATAAACGCATTGAAGGTATCAAATGTTTTTACCGATAAATTCAACCAAGTAAAGTTCATTATCGATCCAAAAGGTAAACTGTTCGAGATACAGACGAAAAATTCCGATGTTGGGGAAAATGCGACCGTAGTAGACGCGGCTCTTTCAGGGGAGAAGATAGAGATAAATTTCAACGGAAAATATATCTCCGATTGCTTCCAGTCCATAGACGCCGACAGCGTCTCTTTCCAATTGGGTGGCTTGAATAAGCCCATGGTTATCCGTCCGGCTTCAGGCGACGGCACTTTCATGTATCTGGTCATGCCCATGAATCGCTAAACAAACATCATTTTTAGATACGAGAATCAGATAAAAGTATGATTAGTATAGGCGAATTTTTCAAGCGCATAGGAGGTATTCAATCCCAGGAAATAGCTTTTCGTACAGGCATTCAGACAGCCATGAAAGAAATAATAGGTATCGATATACCTATTGAGTCTATAACATTCAAATCAGGAACGATTTCATTAAAAAACATATCGTCAGGGGCACGCTCATCTATTTTCATAAAAAAGACGGCTATTATCGAACACGCCAATCAACTCCAATCAGCTCATAAGATAACCGATATCCGTTAGATCGTGGAGAAATCAACTGAAGTCGTGGCTTGGTCATAAATCGTGTCGTATAAGACTACAGATAATGTGTCCGTGGCTTGTAGGTTGCCGACATCGTTCGGTACGAACGATATAGACAAAGGATTCTGCGTATTCGTCATGATATATTTGCCATTTAGGTATACTTCTGATTTTTGAGCCGGATATTTTCCGTATTCTTGCAGACTGACGGTCAGAAGCTTGCTCGGATCTATGATAGCGTCTTCCTGCGGCGAAGCTACTCCTACATGTGGCATATTCGCCGGTGTATGGATGTCATCAGTCGCGGTCGGGACAGTGAAATCCGTGGTTTCCTTGAAACCAGGATTACTTTTCTGCCAAGTTGCGAACCATCCGCGCACACCGTACTCCCAATTTGCGTACTGACCATCTGAAGCCGGATCACTCGGTATCGGTCCCAGAGGATCATCCTTACTAACCCACTGCAAAATCGAATGAACGCTGTTCGAATACTACTTCTTTTCTGGTTTCCGACGGTGTATATTGCGTGGCCACTTTTCCGGATACGGTATCTATCCAATATGATGACCCCCCCTGCCATATACCTCGCAAGACAGGTTTACCATCAGATAATGGCGGCGGTGGAGTTTTAAAATTCTCCGGAGGGAAGTTCCCGGCCACTTGGGACATGAACGCTCCCCAAACAGGAGTAATTATCAGAGCGGAGATGGCATCATTCATCGGATGATTGTCATTGTTGCCCGCCCAAGCCCCTACGACGAGGTTAGGAGTGTATCCGAGAGTCCAGACGTCTCTGTAGTCGTTAGTCGTTCCCGTCTTTATAGCGACCTGTCTGCCGACGCTGTCGGCGATCGGTTTTATGGAAGCCATGCGCACCCCGTCACTGTCATCAGAAAGGATATCGTTGATCTGTCTCGCCACTTCCGCCGGTATGACCTGCGCGGATTGTGTTGGAGTCGCAAGAGCTTGTTCTAGGATGTTGCCTTTGGCGTCGTCCACTTCCAATATATATCTATATGGATTACGCACACCGTCATTGGCGAAAACTCCATAGGCGCTAGTCATATCGAGTAGGCTGACTTCTCCCCCGCCTAATACCAGAGACAAGCCATAACGATCAGGTTGTGTCAGACTGGTGATACCCATGTCCGTGGCGGTTTTGATGGAATCCGGGATTCCGGCAAGATAGAGAGCTTGGACTGCAGGAAGATTGCGCGACTGCGGCAAAGCTTGGCGGATAGTCAGAGGCCCTTCGTATTTATTATCATATTCTCCCGGCGAGTAGCATATTTTGGTTGATGAGGCCGTCGGATCTTTGGTCGTGCCATCAGGATTGCACTCCGGGGAAAATTGTATCGGAACATCCCAAAGTATAGTCTCCGGCGTGTATCCCTTTTCGAAGAGGGTGGAGTAGACGAATGGCTTGAAAGTCGATCCCGGCTGGCGGAGAGCCAAGGCGTCGTTGTAATTTCCGTCTATGGTAGGGTCGAAATAATCCCTTGAACCGACCATAGTCAGAATATCTCCGGTTTTCGGGTCTATGGCCACCATTGCAGTGTTGCTGGCATTGAAGTTCGTATTGAGGGTCGGCCCAAATTTGGTTATGACGTCTTCCGCCTTTTGCTGCATGTCGTAGTCCAGAGTAGTTATGACCTTGAGGCCGCCGGTATCTACGGCATCCTCTCCGTATTTTTGTATCAAGTAATTGAGCACGAACATGACGAAGTGCGGAGCGCGGATACTGCCGGCATTTTTGGTCAGGAAGGTGACTTTTTCAGCCAATGCAGCCTGATAATCGGCATCACTGATCATGCCGAGGTCTTTCATCCTACCCAGAACTAATTTTGCCCTGGCATCCAGGTCTGCCGTATTGGTCCCGTATGGGGAATAATAAGTTGGCGCTTGCGGAATAGCCGCTATATAAGCGGCTTCAGCCAGAGTGACGTCGCTAGCCTGTTTACCGAAGAATTCCTGGCTGGCTTCCTCGACTCCGTATATAGTGCCTCCATAAGAAGTCTCGTTCAGATATGCTTCCAATATCTGGTCCTTGCTCATTATCCTGGTCAATTTTACCGACAGAACCCATTCCTCGATCTTTCTAGATAATGTCTTATCCTGTGTCAAAAGAGCGTTCTTGACGACCTGTTGAGTGATGGTAGAAGCTCCTTGGCTGAAGCTTCCGGTGGCTAGATCTGCCAAAAAAGCTCGGATGATGGATGTTGGCTCTATGCCTATGTTGTTATAGAAATTGGAATCCTCTATGGCGATAGAAGCTTTCTGTATATAAGGCGATATGCTCGAGAGCGGAACTACAGTGCGTTTGGCGTTAGCGCCGGTATCGTATAGTAGGACGGTGCCGGTTCTGTCGTATATTTTCGTCGATTGTACAACCTGTCTTGTTTCAAATGAATTTAGATCGGGTATCCTTAAAGAAGACACCCAGAGAGCGCCACAACCAACGAGCACCAATATAGCCGATATACAAAGCAATACGATCCGCTTTACATGACGAAAACGTTTTTTATGAGGGTGTCTCTTGGTAGAACCGCGCCTAAGCATAGGTATGAATTATATAGGCAAGCGAGGACATATGGCAACTGGTTGACATGGTGTCCGAGCGAAGACTATATATGAGCGGAGCGATTATAGCACGCGTCCCGCAGACACTCGCTACTGTTCCCATTTGTCGCCAAAAGGGTTCAGATCCTCTTCATCTAAAGTCGGGGTTTCTTCTGCCTCCTCATCTTCTACACCAGGAGCAACAATCTCCTCGTCAACTATTTTTTCTTCAAGTTCAGGAAGAACGATTGGGGCCTCGGCCTCTATGATTTTCTTTGGTTCGACCTCATCGTCTTTCCCAACTCTTTTTTTGGCTAATTTTACTACAGGACGCGAGTTTTTTGTCTTTGTTTTTGAGTGCGGCATATTGTGTTGATAATTTGTAACAAAGGCTGAAGGCTTTTGCAACAATGCAGAACTGTGGAAAACTATTGAGGTCGGAAGTATTAGTTTGAGCGCGCTTTTACTGCACAGGCTGAGTGAGTCAAAGCCACGGCGATAGCATCGTATTCATCGTCAAGCATTTTTTCCCAGCTTTTTTTCTTCGGAATATCGATGAGCATTGGCAACATTTTCATCATTTGGCTCTTATCACTTTTACCATTGCTGGTTATGGCCATTTTTATTTCCATTGGAGCGTATTCAAAGACGGGTATGTTGTGCTTCAAAGCCTCATAAATGATGATGCCACGTGCTTCTGATACACGCATAGCTGTCTTCTGATTCTTGGTAATGAAAAGGGTTTCCAGTGCCACAGCATCAGGCCCGAATTCTTTTAAGATTTGTGCAATCTCTTGCCCAACTTGTTTTAGTCGTTCATATATAGTGTCTTTTGGGGAAGTGGTGAAGCAGTCGGAATAAAGCACAACCTCTTTGCCTTTAGTTGGCTTTTCAATTACGGCAATGCCGAGACGATCGTAGCCCGGGTCTATTCCTAGGATTTTCATTCGGCATTTGTGAACACCTCTTGCACTTCATCGTTATTTTCTAGTTCTTCAACGAGCTTCGAAAGCAAATCAACATCCGCATCTTCCAAGGGCATTGTGTTAGTCGGAGTCCAGACATTATTAGCCTTGGCAAATGCCCAACTAGCGCTTCCAGGTGCCGCCAACTCAAATCCATTCAATGAAAGAATGTGTTTTATCTCCTGCGCGGCTTTATTCCTATTATCTGTGAGTGCTTCTATAAGCATGGCTATGCCGCCAGGACCGTATGACTCGTAAATGATCGATTCCATTGCGGCGCTGTTGTCTGTAGCTCCTTTTTTGACCGCGCGATCGATCGTATCGTTCGGCATATTCTCTTTGCGGGCTTTCTCTATAGCAGCCGCTAGACCTGGGGAAGTAATATTACCCTTGGCTTTCTTCGACTCAACCGTGATCAGGCGGACGTATTTGCCGAAGGCTTTGCTCTTCTGGGCATCGTTCTTGGCCTTGAGGTGCTTTATTTTTGAGAATTTATTGTGGCCGGACATGGTGATATTATACATGCATGAAAAAGATTTGCATCCACCCTAGGATAATACAAGCAATAGGTTTGTCTGGTGACGAACTCAGAGTCTTTGACATACTATGCGGCCAACAAATGGCAAAGGAAAGCATTAAAATAGCTAGGATGGCTGGTGTACCGAGAAGGACAGCCGCTAGAATCTTGCGAGACTTTGAAAAGAAAGGATTGATTATTAAGAGGACGAATTTAAAGGGGACGAAAGATACGTGGATGTATAAGAAAGGATTAGATAGATTCGGGCCACCTAAATTTTCTGGGCATTGAATGTATCCATGTACGCGCCTATGTATGTATTCATGCATAACCAAAAATGACACTTTGCCTGACACTTTTGTCGCTCAATATAGGCGTGGAATCAGACCTGAACAGAGCCACAGATCTGTCACCTAAAATGTCATTTTCTCATAGGTAGAGGAAAGGGGGCTGGTCGATACCAGTAAAAGGACAGTGAAGTGGCCAAAGCAAAACCAAGACACCTTCATTTGAGTAACATTTTCGCTTACTTATTTGTTTTTCCTTAAAGCAACTTCGCTGCACCCTTTTCACCTAGGTGCTCGTAAGCTTTAAGAGTTGCAACGCGCCCCCTCGGCGTTCGCTCCAACAAACCTAGTTGGATCAAATACGGTTCGTACACCTCCTCAACAGTAGCCTGCTCTTCAGACAGAGCCGCCGCAATAGTGTTCAATCCTACAGGCCCGCCGCCGAATTTGCTGATTATAACCTTCAGTATTTCGCGGTCAGCCGCAGTTAGGCCGATGATATCTACGCCTAGCATCTTCAAAGCCTTCTCCACGGTAGCCTTGTCTAGATCGGTCTTATTGATTTGGGCGTAATCGCGGCATCTCTTCAAATGATAATTAGCAGTGCGCGGAGTAAATCGTGAACGGACGGCGATCTCTTTCACAGCGTCGTCGTGAATAGCGATACCCAGTATCTTTGCTGACCGTTTAACGATATCAGCTATCTCGTCATTTGAATAAAACTCAAGCTTGAAGACTCCACCGGAGAACCTTGACCTCAAAGGGGAAGAAAGCATGGCTATCCTAGTGGTTGCGGCTATCAAAGTGAATGGCGGAAGGTCTAATTGTATGGTCCTTGCGGACGGCCCTTTGCCTATGATAATATCGAGCGTTCCTGACTCCATGGCAGGATACAAGACTTCCTCGATAGCTTTATTCAAGCGGTGGACCTCGTCAATGAAAAGTATGTCTCCGGACGAAAGATTGGTCAGGATCGAAGCCAGATCCCCGACTTTGAGTATTGCTGGACCGGAAGTGACCTTCATCTGTGCGCCAGTCTCCTTGGCTATGAGATGAGCTAGCGTGGTCTTGCCGAGACCTGGAGGGCCGTAGAAAAGTATGTGTTCCGGCGGGTGTTTACGCTCTTTTGCAGCAGTGAGAAGGATGTGGAGATTATCTTTTATGTTCTTTTGGCCGATATATTCGTCCCAACGTGACGGACGGAGGGTCTGGTCGAGGAAACCAGTCTCTTTTTCATCCGGAGCCGTATGTTTGGTGGTGCTTGACATAACAATAGTTATATGCTAGGATAGTGACGTTATTGAAATAAATCAAATATGCAAATTTATGGCCGTATTCGAGCCCATAAATCTCTAAGCAATGGCCTTCCCAGGTTTGGGTATAGTGCTAAGGACATGTTGGTTGCGAAGCTTCGGCCTCGCGTACTGAAATTATCCTCGGGACTCTACCTCGCTTTCGTCATCACGACGAGAGATATTGCTTAGGGATTTATAGGTTTGAACCTTGGTGTGTCACACCCTTATCTTCTGTGACTATCCTAACGCTATGCACAGGAAAAAAGCAATTGACAGAGGCTATTTTTGTCTGTTTTAACAAAAAACTAGTGTAATTTGATATTACGTTTCCTCAATCCATCCTGGAAGGATTTTTGGACAGAAAGCATCTCGCCCTGTAACTTGGCTTTTTCACGCTGTAACTCAAGAAGCTTTGTTTTCAATGGGGGAATCTCGCGTTCATCGTCCATTAACTTGTGTTTTTTCAAGTCCACCTCTTTTTGTAGTTGCGGAATCTCAATTTTCAACTTAGCAGCCTCTGCTTCATGCGTTCTTAATTCTAGTTGTATTTCGCCCATATCTTGTAGCTCTTTCTGGATCTGTTCCCTTAATTTTTGCACCGATTCTGTGGCATTTAAGTTTTGCATATTAATAAAATTATTTTTTAATGTTACTTAATCTTAACCCTCCAACGTAATAACTCTCTCCAACTCATCATACGAAGTCACACCCGCCAATACTTTGAGCACGCCGTCCTGCTTCATAGTCAGAATTCCTTGGCCTTTGGCAGCCGCCCATATCTCACGATCGCTTGAGCTCATTTGCACGGCTTTCTCCACACTCTCATTCATCAATATTGCCTCATATATACCGATACGGCCCTTGTAACCGGTTTTATTGCATTTGTCACAGCCGACGGCGATCCACATCTTGCCGCGATCGGCCGGCACCACCGAGACATCTTCAATGCCGGCAACGGTCAGTTCTATCTCTTTTTGAACATCTCCTTCAATGACAGCCTCTTTCTTGCAGACTGGGCACAATCGGCGTACCAGTCTTTGTGCCATTGAGACACGCAAGGCTGATGGAATGATAGTCGGATTGGCCCCGAGATCAATGAGACGAGGAAATGTTCCGGCGGCATCGTTTGTGTGTAGTGTGGAAAAAACAAGGTGGCCTGTAAGGGCGCTGTTCAAGGCGATATCGGCAGTCTCATTGTCGCGGATCTCACCGACCATGATGATGTCAGGGTCCTGGCGGACAACGGCACGCAAACCTTCGGCGAAGGTGTAACCCTTGTCATTGACTTGAGTCTGAACTATGCCCGGTAGATGGTATTCGATCGGATCCTCGATGGTGATTATCTTTACTTCCGGATTGGAAACTTTTTTCAGGAATGAATACAGAGTCGTAGTCTTGCCTGAACCAGTAGGACCGGTTGTGAGAAGCATTCCATCTGGGCGATTTATCTCTTCCAGGAGCATCTTTAGGAGCTTGGGATTTATACCCAACTCTTCCAGCGGCACATTGATGGATTTTGGATTGAGGAGACGCATGACCACGGACTCGTTATACGCGCCGGGCAGTATGGATACACGGACTTCAATGTCGCCGAATGAGAGGCGGATGCTGAAGCGCCCATCCTGCGAATCCTTCTTTATATTGAGCTTCATGCCGGATATGAGCTTGATCCTAGAGAGTAGTAGGGCATAAGTCTCATTGTCGAACTGTATGACTTTCTGCAGAACACCATCCAGACGGTATCGCAGGAGCACATAGCCTTCTTCCGGTTCAAGGTGGATATCAGAGGCGTTGACAGCCAAAGCTCCGGCCACTATGGTCTCCAAAATGCGCGAGACTCGGTAGCTCTTTTTGCCGGAGAGGGTGTTTTCCAATATAGACACTATGGTCGGCAGGCTTTTGGCCTGTTCTATGATGGTGGCAATCTCGTCGCTGGATATCTCCAACGATCCGGCCCGGCTCTCGGAAGCGAATGACAGATCTTTGTACATCCTCCATGCTTTTTCCAATCCCTGGGTTGAAGTTATGTATAGTTCCGGTTCATAGCCTTTGGTTTTGAGGCTTTCCAATACTGCCGCCGTCTTTTCGTCTTGGGGATTGCGGGCAGCTACTTTGACTTTCTTGTTTATCAGAGCGAAGGCGACCACCTGGGCCGCGCGCGCGGCCTCTTCACCGATCAGGCGCAGAGCGTCGCCGTTCGGCGGCGTATTGATCAGATTTACGTACTCCAGATTGTATTTGCCGGATAACATCTGGACCAGATCCTCCTCTTCTTTATGCAGAAGCTCTTCGATCCTGTGTTTCTGCTTGTCTTCGTCGAAAGTGATGGTCATGTCGGTTGTAATTATAGCAGAATTAGGCCGTCTATTGAGCCGTAGAAAAGCATATATTATACTTGACTTTATAGCTGGTTGTGATATAATGTGTACAAACCATCCCGTGTGTACGGTGTATGGAAGCAGAGAAGAAAAACATTGAAAATTAGCTTGAATTATGAAAACGATACAAATATTGGTATTCACTGCCATGTTGGCTGTGATCAACACTGGGTGTGTGACTGGAAGTATCGGTGGCAGTCATCAAACTGTCACCATGAACAACAATGGTGCTGTCACAACCAATAGCGTGAGCGAATCTCACCGGGATTGGAACATTGCCAGCCCGTTCAATGGCGTGGCAAAGTTGGTGGGGTGTGCAATCGAGGCACCAGTCCATGTGTTGGTGGCTGTTACGGACCCTCCACCGGGATACTATGTTCCCGTGGCTCCCGTGGCTCCCATGGCTGGCTACAATTATGTTGGTGGCGGGACAACCTTCGGGGCATATGGCCCACAAGGTGGCCGCTACAGTTACTATAATAGCGGCCGCGGAGATAATAGTGGTCGTTACCATTATTGACAAAAAAGCAGTTTCGCATCATCCGGTATCTCCTTTGTGGGGTACCGGTTGATTTTTTTGTTTCGGTTTAGTCTGCTATCTCGCGTATCTCTTCCCGCCCACATACGATAAAATGACAGTTTAGGTGACAGATTCGTGGCTCTATTCAGGTTTGATTCCACGCCTATATTGAGCGCCGAAAGTGTCAGGTAAAGTGTCATTTTTGCATATGTATGATATATCTGTACCCACCTCTTGCTTACTCGCTTGCGATTCATTACCATTGCCTTGTAACCAAGAAAGATAATTTCATGAAAGAGTTCGTCTCACATTCCATATCAGAAACCGAGATTATCGCCAGTGAATGGCTGAAAGAAATTTCCAATAAATATTCAGATAAAGAAGAAGCCCTCGTCGTCGGCCTTTCCGGTCATCTCGGCGCGGGGAAGACGGCTTTCGTGAAGGCGGTGGCGAAAGCGTTAAACGTCAAAGAACAGGTGACGAGCCCGACTTTTGTGTTGATGAAGATATACGATCTCGATCAGGCGATAGTCTCAAAAGACTTTCCTTGGAAACGGCTTGTTCACATAGATGCTTATAGGCTAGAAAAGCCGGAAGAATTGGAAGCGCTTGATTGGGAATACCTAGTAGTCGACAAGAACAACCTCATCATGATCGAATGGCCGGAGAATGTGGGGGTGGACACGCAGGACATTGACACAAATGTGTCCTGTGAAGCTATCGGTGGCGACGTTTACAGATTCAATCTCTAGCGCGTCTATCCACCATATGTGCAAGGTATAGCATTACTGCTGTTGGCTGCCGAACCTGAACCCGAGGTTATGGTTATCGTAGTGGCGCTTGGAAGTTTTGTGCTTTGACTATTTTCCAATGATTCGAAACTTATTCCTTGTCTGTAGACACCACTGCTATTAGGCGAATTTGAGGTAGGTAGATCGTTGGCAACGTATTGATATTCATAAGAAGGACCGCCAGTAACCGGCCCTTCCAAAGTATAATGCACAATAGTATTATTAGTTCCGGTTGGGATAATAGTGATGTTTGGATGATATGTGCAAGTCACTCCCGAGGCATTTAAAGGACCTGGATTATAGGCCGGAGGAGCTGATGTGACTGTACCGATCGCCATCCAACTGAAACCGCCCTGAGCACTTGTAACAGCATTAGCAGTGAATCCTGTATTGCTCAGATTTGATATTTTAGTATCTTCCTCAGAACTAATCTTGGCAGTAGTTCCGTTATTTTCATTGATGGGCAAAACCTGTATAGAGATTACTTGGGCAAACGGCACAGCAAACGAAACACTAGCATCTACAGCGCCAGGATACAGAATTCCACCTTCAAGAAGAGTGTCTGGACCAATCTGCACGAAATAGTCGCCTTGTGTACCCCCACTTATAATTTGACTATTCCCTCCACCTCCCCCTGCCTGCCAGCTAGCATTACCACTTCCATCATTCGTAAGAACACTGCCGGCTGTAGTGATTGTTCCGCTTGCCACATTTAGATATGTGGCCGCCAGAGTGCCAAGTACGCCCAAATTGCCGTCTATGGCCATAGAATCTGTTTTCTCTTGGATGCTTGTCGGTATTTTGCCTGTAGATTGCAAAATGGCGGTTCCACCACCCACATTTATCGGCGCAGGCACATTAGGAGTCGGCGGAGTATTCGGAGCAGGGGTCCAACCGCCGGTGTTTTGTGCTAATGCCACCAAAGCCGAAGCTCCAATGATGAACCCTCCTGCCAAAGCCGCTAATGTTATGAGTTGTTTCTTCATGATAATAATGTTACTTGTTAATTATTAAAATTATTGCTTCAAAATGTTTGCTACAGCTTGCCTGTCAGCGGCAGTTGCTGGCACCTTGGACTTTGCCAACTGCGCGGCCACGCTCTCTATCTCCGCTTGGGAAACATGCACCGGAGAGTTCCGCAGGATGGCCGCGACTTGGGCGCGCATGTCGGTAGATTCCGGAATACCGGTAGGGTTCCGGCTATTCATACTCGTCCACCAGTAGAGCATGCCTATGATGAGAGCTACCGCCACCAGTATCATGAGCAGATTGAGCATACGATGATGCTCTTCCGAAGTCATAGGCGTCTGCGGTATCGGGTTCGGATTTATAGAGTAGGTATTATCCATCACTGTAATTCTATCACAACATGCTGAAAAACAATGGTGGGGATAAATAAGGTACAATGTGGACATGTCAGCCCGGAAACGTCTTATTCTGCTTGATGCCCACGCCATTCTTCATCGCGCATATCACGCCCTGCCAGACTTCTCCACTTCCAAAGGTGAGCCAACAGGCGCTCTTTATGGTTTGTCGTCCATGCTCATAAAGATTATAGAGGATTTGAAACCTGACTACATAGTTGCCTGTTATGACGTAAAAGGCCCGACTTATCGCCATGAAGTTTTCAAAGAATATAAGTCGCAGCGGAAAAAGATCGACGATGATCTGATCACGCAGATCAATAGGTCTCGGGATGTTTTTGCCGCGTTCAACATTCCCATTTATGACAAACAAGGTTTTGAAGCGGATGATATTCTGGGAACTATCGTTGAACAATTAAAGAAAGAAACAGGATCAGAAAAAGAAAAAGGCGGTGCGATTGAAATTATCATTGCTTCCGGTGACATGGACACCATGCAACTCATTTCTGGTGAGCGCGTGAAAGTCTATACTCTGAAGAAAGGTATAAAGGATACAATCATGTACGATGAGAAAGCTGTGAACGAAAGATTTGGTTTTGGGCCAGAGCTTATTCCTGACTACAAAGGTCTTCGTGGAGATCCGTCGGATAATATTCCTGGAATAAAAGGCATCGGAGAGAAGACGGCTACGACTCTAATCACTTCATTCGGCACGATAGAGAATATGTATAAGGAATTGGAGGGCGCCAAGTCGGTCGATAGAGCTGGTGGCGAAGCGAAATTCGTCAAAGCAGGCCTAAGCCCCAGGATAATCCAGTTATTGAAAGACAATAAAGAAGAGGCTGAATTCAGCAAGATGTTGGCCACCATCCGCCGCGACGTGCCGATAAAATTCACTTTACCGGAAGAGACTTTCAAGGAAGCTTTAGACATGAAAAAAGTCAGTACTTTCTGGAATGAGCTTGAATTTAGGACATTAACTCAAAGATTGGAAGGCGCTATGAGCGGCAAAAAGATAGAAGCCAAGAAGTCGATGATGAAAGGTGATATGAAGCAGACCGTTGAGAAGCCTGGACAAATGTCATTTGCGACGAGTATCCCAAAGTCCGATTTCGAGAAGACAGCTATTGCTTTGTGGTTGGTAAAATCAACGGTTACAAATCCAACTATTGAAGACATTTATGCATTTTCTGGAAAAGAAGACTTCGTTCTAGCTAGCGAAGACATTTTCGCTGAACTCGATAAGAAGGGATTAAGGAAAGTCTATGAAGAGATCGAATTGCCGCTCATCCCTATCATTCACCGCATGGAAGAGCGCGGCATCAAGGTAGATCGGGCGCTTTTGGCGGGTCTTTCCAAGACTTATGGAGCAGAATTAGCCAGCCTAGAAAAAAGAATTTGGAAAGAAGCAGGTATGGAATTCAATATCGCTTCGCCGAAACAATTGGGTGAAGTCCTTTTCGACAAGCTTGGACTGAAAGTTAAAAATGCAAAGAAGACTGGCAGTGGAGCGCGTTCGACCAAGGAATCAGAGCTGGAAAAGATGCGAGATATGCATCCTGTGGTGCCGATGCTATTCGAGTATCGCGAATTGGCCAAACTTTTAGGCACTTATATAGATGCGATCCCGCCTTTACTCGACGCCAATGATCGTTTGCATACGCATTTCATCCAATCAGGCTCGACTACAGGACGCATGGCTTCCGAAGCTCCAAATCTGCAGAACATTCCGATAAAGTCTGATCTCGGAAAAAAGATTCGCGATGCTTTTATTGCAGAGAAAGGTTTTAAGTTGGCAGCTTTCGATTATTCGCAGATAGAGTTGCGTATCGCCGCTTTCTTGTCAGGTGACGAGAAACTCATGGAGATATTCAAAAAAGGGGAAGACGTGCACACATCGGTGGCGTCGTTTGTTTTCAAAGTTCCTTTATCTCTAGTGACGCCGGAAATGCGCCGTCGAGCCAAAGTCATCAATTTCGGAATAATTTATGGCATGGGCGTTCTGGCCTTGAAGCAAAACCTCGGCACGAGCAGGGAAGAAGCGCAGAATTTCCTCAATGATTATTTTTCGACGTTTTCAACTTTGGCTGCGTATCTTGAAAAGGTGAAAGTCGAAACGGCAAAAAAGGGCTTTACAGAGACGTTTTATGGCCGTCGCCGATATTTCGAAGGTATAAATTCCAAGATTCCTTTTATAAAAGCTTCGGCAGAACGCATGGCCGTGAATGCACCTATCCAAGGTACAGAAGCGGATGTTATAAAGCTGGCTATGATCCGCGTTGATGAGTATATTCGCAGAGAAGGATTGGAGGCGGATGTTTATCCATTGCTTCAGGTGCATGATGAATTGGTCTATGAGATCAAGGAAAGCAATGACGAAGAAAAAGGCCGCGGGAAAAAGTCCATTGAGAATATCGCCGCGGATATCGAAAAGATTATGGAGTCGGTCATGGATCCGAAAGATACAAAAGATGTAAATTTGGCGGCGCATGCTTCGGTTGGAGATAACTGGGGGGAATTGAAGTAATTGAGCTATACTTAGTCCATGCTCTACGTATTTCATGGTTCAGATATATCGAAATCAGCCGAGAAAGCTCGTGCTTTAATTAACTCTCTTTGTGCTAAACGCCCCGACGCCGCTTTTGTGGAAATGATAGCTGATCAATGGTCACCGTCTGCTATAGAAGAAAATCTCGGTGGTCAGGGTCTATTTTCGAGCAAGTACATAGTCTTCCTCAACCGTGTTACAGAAAATGCTGATGCTAAAGAGTCTTTACCAGACTTGGTCGCCGTCATGAATGAGTCGGCCAATATTTTTATTCTATTGGAAGCAAAGTTGAATGCAGATCTGAAAAGAGCCGTAGAGAAAGACGCAGAGAAAATCGTTCTTACTGACGTAGTTGAGAAAGTTGGGGCAAAAGAGGAGTTCAATATATTTGCCCTAGGTGATGCTCTAGAAAAAAGAGATGGAATCAAAGCTTGGAAATTATATCGTGCGGCTATTGATAGCGGCATAGCCCCTGAAAATATCGTCGGTACGCTCTTTTGGCAGGTTAAGAGGAATTATTCAAAGGCAAAATCAGGAGCACTTCTGAAAGATTTGATCACTCTTTATCATGACGGCCACCGAGGACAGGTCGATATGGAACTTGGAATCGAGAGGATGCTTGTGCTACTGTAGTTCGTGATTGCATGTAAACGCGCTCATATCTTCGCTACGCTCGATATAGGCGCTGCGTTCGCTCGAATAGCGAATGCGAGCATTCGCAATCGAGCTCACTTGCGCCCATAGCTGTTTTGGTAGAATGCAATAGCACACATGCGCCCATAGCTCAGCTGGTAGAGCAACTCCCTTTTAAGGAGTGGGTCGTTGGTTCGACTCCAACTGGGCGCACAAAATAATCTTGGTCATAGAGACCAAAACGGCGCACAATTTAGCCTTTTTACAGCGGCAGATCAAAAGCGAAGAATCCCGCTCCGGTGAAGAGTAGTGAGATCGCCATAATCAAAAGCAGAATATAGTAGTTGATCCCATCCGACAGGAATTTCTTGTCTCTGGCCTTGAAACCGAGCTTGATGACGAGGATGACAGCATTCAAGAGCGCCGCCAACTGGGTGTAAAGGCCGATCACCAGAAATATGGAGATGAATATCTCCACCGCGCCATAAAGCTTTGTATTCGATCCGGAACTGGTGCCGTTATTCCTGATCTTCTCATAACCGAAATAAGCCAGAGTGATACCTAGAACGAGGCGGATCAGGAATGGTCCGAACTGCGAATATGTCAGAAGCGACGGAAAGATTGATACTGGATGCATGTTGATTGGTCGGTTATGTTCGGTTAATGTATACCTATGATACCAAAGAAGCAAGATGTCCGCCTACTGCTCGATAATATCCGCAGCGTCCATAATGTCGGCTCCGTATTCCGCACGGCTGAAACGCTCGGTATTTCCAGGATATATTGCGCCGGCACTACGCCGACGCCACTGGACAGATTTGGTAGAAAAAGGAAAGATTTGGCAAAGGTTGCGCTTGGTGCGGAGGATTCTATTCGGTGGGAACATGTCGGAGGCGACTCAAAATCTGATTCGATCGAATTGGTAAAACGGTTGAAGAAGGAAGGTTTTCAAGTCATCGCTCTTGAACAGGCCGAGAACTCGGTCGATTATAAGGCCGTGGACATAAAAAAATCATTACAGGATAAAATTCTGATAATCCTTGGCGCGGAAGTAGACGGTGTCTCGCCGGAATTATTAAAGTTGGCAGATGTAATTGCCGAGATACCAATGAGAGGGAAGAAAGAATCCTTGAACGTGTCTGTGGCTGCCGGGGTATTTCTATACCTATTGCTCGACAAGTAGATTTGCTCACAGTCACCTCTTTCCAGAAAATTTCTGATGAACATTGCAAAAGTGCGCGCTCCTACCGCCTACGACTTTGCGTACGATGATTCCTTTGCATTGCCCCGGCTTATTGTCACGCTGATCACGAATCATCATCGAACACCTTTCTCCAGTTTTTCTGTATGCCTGATGTTGTTCCTGAAATTTACCCCTTTTACCGTCTATATTTCTATAATCAGACATAGAATCGCCACCGAAATCAATGCCTTTTTTAAGAACATTTACGCTTGCCGTATATAACTTTTTCAGCAAAGCATCAGAATTTTTCTGGGCCAATATATTTTTCACTCGCTCTTCAGGATTTATGCCTGCACGCCACAGAGCTTCGTCGCTGTATATATTTCCAATGCCGGCTATTATAGATTGGTCCATCAGAACACTCTTTATCCTACCAGTCGGTCGTCGGCCAAGCCTTTCTTTGAAAACGCCGAAAGTGAAGCTTTTGTCCAATGGGTCAGGACCTATATTCGCTATATGCAGAGATTGCTCCAAACCTTCCTCGAGATTAGCCTCTCTAATGAGCGTCACCTTGGCAAACTTTCTCATATCCGAAAGTTCCAAAGTTTTTCCATTATTGAAGGTAAATATGAGATGGATAAAGCGATTGAAAGGATCTTTCCTGTCATAATTTCCGTACATTAGGTGGCCAGTCATCTTCATGTGGATCAGAATCACGGCTTTTTTATCAAGGTGGATAAGGATATTCTTGGCCATGCGTTCCACGCCGATGACTTTCGCCCCGACCACTTCCTTCCGGAAATACTTGAAATAAACCGGATCTTTTATAGAATCCTTACCTTTGTGGAAAGCACTGTTATAGTCTGTCCAAACGTCGACGATTCTCAAGTCACGAACAGTGCGGTTCAAACCATTGACGGTTGTTTGGACTTCTGGTAATTCAGGCATAGTTCAATATTACTGTATAATGTCCCCATGTGGCAAAGCGAAATAGCCAAGATATATCTCACGTTCTTTGCGGTATTATTTTTTCTGGGTGTGCCAACTATTATCTTACATTTTCCTGATCAACTCGCTGTCATAGATAATGTTTTCAGTAATGCAGTAAGTCAACTAGCCGCAGTTATTATGGTTCACAATCCGAAGTCCTTAGCCGATATAGAATCTCATTATAATGATCAGGGTATGAACCCCACCATTTCACCGATAAAAGTTCGTGTTCTCATCGTTCCTGGTCATGAACCAAGTTACGGTGGCGCTGAATATGCGGATCTAAAAGAACGCAATATGACAGTAGAGTTGGGGGAAGATCTTTATGATTACCTCGCTAGAGATGGTCACTATCAGACATTCATTACCAGAGATACGACTAGTTGGAGTCCCATTTTTTCTTCCTACTTTGCTTCAGGAATGAGTGCCATAGCCGCTTGGCGTAGTAATTATGAAAATGAAATGTCTCAAATGATAGCTTTGGGTTCTACTACTTTGGCCAATCCAAAAGTGATACATAATTCTGTACCAGATAATGTCGCTCTTCGTCTTTACGGCATAACCAAATGGGCAAATGAAAATAATATAGATATAACCATTCACATACATTTCAATGATGATCCAACTAGGTCTGGTGATAGTCCTGGAAAATTTTCAGGTCTAGCAGTATATGTGCCCGTGGCTCAATACGAGAATAGCACCACCACTCACGCTATCGCTGATGCCGTCTTTAAGAGGTTGTCAAAATATAATGCAGTCAGTAATCTCCCGGCAGAATCCGCCGGTGTGGTAGATGATCCGGAATTGATAGCGGTCGGAGCAAATAATACTGCTGATAGTGCCAGTATGCTCATCGAATACGCGTATATTTACGAACAACAATTCGCTGATCCGGCTACTCGTAGCCTGGCCATAAAAGATCTGGCTTATCAGACTTATCTTGGTCTTGAAGATTTCTTCAATTCTAGAGATGCTCGAGCACTGGGGCTTACTTATGACACTGTAGCTCTGCCATATAATTGGAAAAATCCGATTTCTGTCGCTGGAACGCAAGGGCCAGACGTTTTCGCTTTACAGACTGCTCTTTCCATAGATGGGGAATATCCTCCTATAGATAAGAGTAAAAATGATTGTCCGCGTTCAGGCAAACTCGGACCTTGTACCAAAACGGCTATTTCAGCATTTCAGGAAAAATATGGCATTACTGGAGAAGATGGCGCCGTTGGATCGAAAACTCTTCAACTCCTAAATCAACATTACGGAACCAAGACGTTGTAACTCTTCTCTCGCAACTTTCGCGTCACTCCAAGGAGTCTTTGTTCCATTTGGTCCCATGATATATGGATCAGTGCCTTTGCCTGTGATGATGACAGTGTCACCGGTCTGGGCTTGTTTCAGAGCCTCACGGATAGCCAAGCGGCGATCCATGATGATGGTCGGTGGATGAGACATGCCCTTGGCTACGTCTTCAACTATATGTTTCGGGTCTTCATCGTACGGATCTTCATCTGTCAGTATGACTTCGTCACAGTATTCGTCCGCGAGCCTGCCCATCTCACCGCGTTTCCAAGTATCGCGTCCGCCTCCGGTTCCGCCGAGAACGCAGATATTTCTGGAAGAAGGAAAGACTTGGTAGAGCTTCTCCAGAGAATCCGGCGTGTGCGCGTAATCGACTATGACGGTAAAATCCTGGCCTGCCTCTATCTTCTCCACTCTGCCGCGGATGCCGTCGAACTTTTCAACGGCGCGAACGACCACATCATCAGATACGCCCTGACTCTGCGCCACCGTTATGGCAGCTAATATGTTATATAGATTGAAAAGCCCGGAAAGCCTTGAATGTACGGTTTGTCCCGCGAATGCAAAAGAAAGGCCTTCGCGATTGATCGAATATGGCTCGACTGAATGTATACTGTATGGAATCTTCCTATCGGCCTTACATCCCAAGAATCGCGAACCCTCTTTGTCATCAGCGTTGGCAATCAGGGTACGATTTTTCTTATGCGACATGCCCAATCTGCGGGCTATATCAAGTTTTGCGTCGATATACTTTTCATATGAACCGTGAGCCTCTATGTGTTCCGGCGAAATATTGGTGAATAGAAATGCGTCCAGGTCTATGAAGTAGTGCCTGTAAGTGATGGCGCCCTGCGAAGTCATCTCTATGATGGCGTAGTCGCATTTCTTGTCCACGGCTTTTCGCAAAAATCTCTGAGTGAAAAAGCGACCGGGCATGCTCATCTTGTAGAGATTGTCGGATGTCAATTCGTCGACCTTGAACCTGATGGTATTGGAAAGGGCGGTTTTGTATCCGGCTTCTTCCAGTATGGCATTGAGTATTTCTGTGGTGGAGCTTTTGCCCTTTGTCCCAGTCACGGCTATGACCTTGATCTTGCGCGAAGGGAAGCGATACCAGACGGCTGACGTGAAAGCCAGTATCCAATGATACGCTGGATTGAGGAATTCAAAGACCGGAGTGGGTATAAATCTACGGGTTTTTATGAGGAAAGTGTCCAGCATATTCTCATGCTAGCATATTTGGTAAAAAAAGTGCCGGACCTCGTATGAGAATCCGGCGATGCTGGTAAATTTCGTGTTTCAGGCAGGGTGTGGAACCCCGTGAGCGTCTGTCACTCGGCCTTCCTTCTCCAACTCTTTCGGTTGGGGCCGAGGTTTCGTGCCTTTGATTTCTCGCCAAATAGCAATCACGGCGAACACGGCCAGACAAATCGCCAACAGGCTGACTGATTTGAGAGCGGATGACAGAGCAGCGTTCCTTTGGGATAATGAAGCAATTTCCATCATCCTTGCTTTTTCACGCATTCTCTCCCGCTGCATTAGCGCAACCAAATACGCCGATTTTTTTTCCGCAATATTCGCCGATATGGCAGCGAAATTTGCTGGATCGGCGAGGTAGGCTTTAACTTGAGCCTGATTAGTGATTTCTGTCGGCAGATTTTGTGCGTAATATGGCGGTATGAACGCCATCGCCGAGATTATTGATATACACAAAGTGCATATCGCCATAGCAAAAAAGAACATTTTTTTCATAGTTTTTCCTTTTCAAGCTTCTATCAGTTGGAGTTTGGTTTGTTTAATAAAATGCTACCACGAACAATTGTTTTGTCAATCTTAAAGAATGATTGTACAGCTTAGTACTAAGCCTATTTCCCCAACTCTTTCAATGCCGCCTTCACTTTGGCACCTATATCGAGAATGTTTTTGTCGATTTTCTTCATTGCTTCGCGTGCCTCATCGGCTTCATAACCCAGAGCTTGGAGAGCCATGATGGCGTCCATATCACTAGACATGCCGGCTGACATTTCGGCATTATTTTCACCTGTGAATCCTCCAAGTTTATCTTTCAATTCGAGAACAATTTTCTCCGCAGTTTTTCTTCCAATGCCTGAAACTTTTACCAAATGGGCAACTGAGCCGGTTCTAACTGAACTTGCCAGCGCATCAACTGAAACCAGAGATAATATATTGAGAGCGCTCTTTGGTCCTATGCCAGATATGGAAATGAGCAATTCGAAGAAATCTCGCTCTTTCTTTGAAAGAAATCCATACAAGTCTTGTGAATCTTCACGTACAGCCATATGCGTCCAAAAAGCCGTTTCAGCGCCTATTTTCAATGTATGCGCGGCATCATCAGTGATGAAAACCTTGTATCCGATGCCGCCAACATCCACGACTACATATCGATTGCCGAGCTCGGTTATATTTCCTCGTAGAGTAGCTATCATAATGTCAGTATAACATTTTCTTTACATTCTATGAGGTTTGTGATAACTTTCAGTGACACAAATCTATGGCCATTACCTCATCAGCCAAGAAAGCACTCCGCGCCGCAAAGAAGAAGCGCGTCTTCAACTTGCGCCGCAAAGCAGATATCGAGAAGAACATAAAAGCTTTTCGAAAACTCATCACAGCTAAGGACAAGGCCGGCGCCCTCAAACTCATGCCGACCGTCTATCAAGTCCTCGACAAAGCCGTCAAGACCGGTTACATCAAGCCGAATGCAGCGAGCCGTAGCAAATCTCGCGCCATGGCGGCTCTAAAGAAACTCGGATAGTATAAATTCGTCACGCCCTCGTCGTTCAACGGATAGGACGCAGGATTGCGGATCCTGCAATAGAGGTTCGATTCCTCTCGGGGGCACCAATACAAAAAACACCTGATAATTTCTGGTGTTTTTTGTTTAGAAACCCAAACCTTCCAGTAGATGTTTCAAGAACGGTTCACGATGTTCAGTCTCGGCTATATACTTGAGCATGATCTCGCGAACTTTTTCAGGGTCGACTTCTTCTATGAAGACGACGATGAATGGCATGAAAATTTTGTGGGATTTCAGGATCATTTTTGGCGGCATGGCGTCGTGGGGAATCCAGAAAGATTCGAGCGTGAGAAATGGATAGAGGACATCGTCTATAAACAAGCCGCGATCATTGATCTCGCAGGAAATGCGATGAGGCGGCCGAGAAGCGTGTAGGACCAGAGCTACGGCTGCCACGATAACAAATATACCAGTGATAATTTGGCCGAAAATAATGCATACGGCAGTAATGGCAAGAGTTATGATACCCACGGCCCAGTACCAGTCCTGTCTTTTTTCGACGTAGAAATGCGCTGGAGCGTTCCAGGAGATGAGAGCTTCGGTAGCCATGGAGATATTTTATCACCGAACGCACCTGTCGGCTATGTGCATAAAGAGCTGGTAATTATTTAAATAGATGCGGATGGGGTGAGATTCGAACTCACGGTCCCCTTTCAGGGACAGCAGTTTTCAAGACTGCCGCATTAGACCGCTCTGCCACCCATCCATAAAAGCGCTATTGTTAATCGCTTATCGCCATCATAGAGGAAAAATTATGGCTTCGCAATGATTATGTGTTATCGTTTGGCCATGCGACTCCTCGGCATAGACTATGGAACAAAGAGAGTAGGCATCGCCATTTCTGATGAAGCGGCGCAATTTGCCATGCCTTTTAGCGTTATTGCCAATAGCCAATCTCTCATGCGCGAGCTCGCGGATGAGATCGGGAAGATCGCCATTGCAAATGAGGTGAGAGATATCGTCATGGGCGAGTCGAAAGATTATAAAGGCGAGCCAAATAAGATCATGTCCGGTAGCCTTGAATTGAAGAAACAATTAGAGAGCAAAGGATTCATCGTTCACCTCCAACCGGAATTTATGACCAGCGTCCAAGCGGAAAGATTCCAAGGAAAAACAGATAAGTCTGACGCTTCAGCGGCGGCGCTCATTTTGCAGGCGTATTTGGATAAGGAAAAAACGTCGCAAGAATAATCTTCCGGTATAAATTTCAATGTCTTCATTACTCTCAATCATAAATCCCCACGTCATCATTGCCACAGTCGGCGTTTTTGGCGTCATCGCCATTATTTTCGCCGAAACGGGACTGTTTTTCGGCTTCTTCTTTCCGGGTGATTCTCTGCTTTTCACCGCCGGCTTTTTGGCTTCACAACATCAACTTTCACTGGGCTGGCTCCTCGTCGGTGCTTTCATTGCGGCGGTCATTGGAGACAGTGTCGGATATGCTTTTGGCAAGAAAGTCGGCCCTGCAATATTCACCAAAGAAGGCTCACTCTTTTTTGATAAGAAGCACATAGCCAGAGCGCAACATTTTTATGAGAAATATGGAAAAAAGACTATCATCTTGGCCCGTTTTATTCCCATTGTTCGCACTTTTGCGCCCATAGTGGCCGGAGTAGGGAATATGACCTACAAAACTTTCATCAGTTTCAATGTGATCGGCGGATTCCTCTGGACATGGGCCATGCTCTGGCTCGGTTATGGTTTTGGCGCGATGATTCCGGATCCTGACCGTTACGTCATACCGGCGGTTATTATAATAATCGTCATATCGGCATTACCTGCGTTGCGGGAGGTATTCAACAAGATTACTGTTTACTGATTACCTGCTATAATCGCTTCGCTCATATATCGCCTGCGTTCGGACTTCGTGTAAACGAGCTTCCACAAGTCCTCACTTGACGATATAATATCCCCGTGCACACGTCTATCTTTTTCAAGTTGTTCCCGCCGCCGAAATTTCTAAGCATATCTCATGCGGGTTTGGATATATCCGATGACGCCATCCGTTTCATTCAGTACGACCGGCACGGCGGTTCTCTCGCTATATCGAAATATGGCCATGTCGATCTGCCCCCAGGCTTGGTCGATGGCGGCGAAATCAAAGATGAGAAGAAATTCATCGACATCCTTTCGAGCTTGGTCCGAGATAACGCTCTGTCATACGCCAAGATCTCTATTCCGGAGGAGAAAGCTTATCTGTTCGAGACCGAGGTACCTTCAGCTGATAACAGGTCCATCAGTCAGAGCATAGAGTTCAAGCTCGAAGAGAATATACCTCTCTCCGCGGCTGACGCGGTCTTCGCCTTCGACCTGCTTACGAGAGAGGCGGGCAAACCCATGCGCGCCAGCGTTTCCGCGGTCCCAAAGAGCTATATAGAGAGAATGATAAGACTCCTCCGAGATGCGGGTATAATGCCGATCTCTTTTGAGACTGTTCCGAGGGCCATTGCTCGAATCATTTCCGAAGGCGCGCCCGGCGCTTCTATGGTCATACATTGTATGGCTCGCAAGACCGGCGTCGACGTGGTATCTCTACGCGCGGTCGGATTCACTTCCACCATAAATGACGGAGAAACGGAGTCTGAAATTTCCGTTTATGTTGATGCTCTGGCCGCCGAAGTTCGCAGGGTCTATGCGTATTGGCTGTCTAGGGGCGACATCGTCGGCGCTTCCATAAAGCGAGTCATTGTAGCCGGGGCTGATGGGGAACGCGTCGCCGGATTGTTACGTCAGAAAGTGGTCGATCTTGTAGAGGTCGAGACGGCGGATATCTGGCGTGCGGTTTTCGATACTAGTAGCTACGTTCCGCCTATAGAGAGGAAAGATTCGCCTGAATATATCTCCGCCGCCGGCCTGGCTTTGTGATCTGAAACACCGTTTATAAAATGGACTACACTTTTCTACCATATACCGAGGAAAAAGATCTCAAGCGGAAATATCGCATCCGCGCGTCCATCGTCCTTCTTTTTTTCCTATCGGTCTCCGGTGTTATCGGTATCGGATCGCTCTTCCCGGCCTATATACACGCTTCCCTCGAGGAGAGCGTTCATTTGCGTGACATAGCCGCGCTAAAGGAGGGTGGCATCGATACTCTGAAGACCACAGAGCAAGACCTATCGGCGAGCACGGCCCTTATGTCAGACTTAGCAGGATCGATCACACCGGGTCCTTTCTCTGGCGTTGTTGCTAGTATCGCTTCGGCTCGAGGCAATGTACAAATAAACTCATTCTCGCTTTCGCGCGTTACACCGGCGTCTATTTCCATAGCTATCCAAGGATTAGCGCCCACTCGTTCCTCCTTGCTCTCGTTCAAGAGCCGTCTAGACGCGCTCGCCCCCGGCATTTCAGTCACTTTGCCGGTATCAGAGCTCGCCCACGATACGGATATCCAGTTTTCAATAGAGATAACGGAACCAATGCCATGAATCATCCACACAACCATTTTGCCACACTGATCCTGGCCGCCGCCGTTACGCTGGTGATCGGCGTGCTTTACATATATATGTTCTATGCCACCAACGCTTCCGTCAATCAGGCTGATCTGGCTCGCGACATAGTCCGTGTGGAGATGTCCGACCAGTCCCAATCCAAGTCCCTCTCTCAACTCGCGTCTTCCACTGCCGCATCCCGTGCTCACCTGAATTCGTTCTTCGTTCCGGCTGACGACGTAGTAACTTTCATCACCTCATTGGAATCTATAGGCGGAGAGTCTGGTAGTTCTCTGTCTCTAGCCTCGATAGACGCCGACTCTCTGGATGGCAAACCCGCGGGGACCATAGGCACCGTACGCGCCCACATAGATGCCGATGGCTCGTGGTCGTCAGTCATGAGGGCTTTAGCCATAGCTGAAAATATGCCGTATGCCGTTTCCATCGACCAGGTTCAGTTGAACGCCTCCACTGGTCAGAACGGACGCAGTACCTGGAACTTATCTTTCGATATACAGGCTGCTATGATAGTGCTCGCGCCCGCTTCAAAATAAGCACATGAAAAAATTCTCACATTTACGATATATGATAGGCAACGACCCCTTCGTCGATTGGGCCTTGATCTTCGCGTCATCGGTCTTCGTAGCTATCGTAGCCGTCATTGTCGGAGTATATGTCTATGCAGGCGGCGCCGCGTCTCTCGCGTCCACTCCGCCCATCGCGGAGAGCGAAAACCAAGCCGCGCATTTTGACGCGGCGGAGCTCACTACCATAACGGCGGCATTTGACGCCCGTGCGGCAGAGAGAGTACTCTTGACCAGAGGCTATTCAGGGCCGTCCGATCCATCCCTCCCGTAGTTCAATGGATAGAACAGGAGACTTCTAAGCTCTTGATGAGGGTTCGATTCCCCCCGGGAGGACAAAAAGCTAGTTTACAAGCTGTGAATTACTTGACTTGCGTGAGCTATTATCGTGGTACAATTATGGAGGTCATCTATTTATCAATTAGTAACAGTTAATTTACGTAATATGAAAGCACTACATTGTATAGCGTTCATTCTCGTCATCATCGGCGGATTGAACTGGGGTCTCATCGGCATCAATCCTAGCTGGAATGTCGTCGGCATGATCTTCGGTGGAGTAGGCTGGCTTCTAGCCTTGGTCTACATTCTAGTCGGCCTGTCAGCCCTCTATCTCGTCTTCACACACAAGAAGACTTGCAAGAATTGCGACAAGGGCGCCACAGCTCCGCAGATGTAATTTTAGAGCCTGCGCCACTTGCGCGGCTCTTGGGAGATCGCCTCTTTAACGGGGCGATTTTTCGTTCTATCGGCTTGGCCTAGTTTTTCTTAAAAAGACTATTTCACTTATTATTACTAATTTTGGGTATTATCCCTGATTTTTAGTTCCATAATATAATTATATCAAGTAAATAGATTTTTTAGTTTGTCTGACTAAAAGGTGCGCGATGCAGGACTCGAACCTGCGACCTGCCCGATGTAAACGGGATGCTCTACCAACTGAGCTAATCGCGCGAGTCTGCGTACTATAGACCAAAAACCGTCCATTTTCAATGACCAAGTATTGACTTATTGTATGATAGCGATATAAAATATAACTCATGAAGTCAAAGATGAAACAAAAATCCATAGAAATGAGAAAAGCAGGATATTCTGTAAAAGAGATATCGGAAGCATTATCTGTTGCCAAAGGAAGTGTTAGTACGTGGGTTAAGGAAGTTATTTTGACTCCCAAGCAAAAACTTCATCTGAAAAATAAGACTCATTCTCCTGAAGTTATAGAAAAAAGGAGGCAGAGCCGATTACATAATGAGGCAAATAAAAAAGTCTTTGCTATAGAGGTGGCCTCTAAAGAGATTAGGAAAATCGATCAGGATATGCTTAAAATGATAGGAATTGGGCTGTATTGGGGAGAAGGCTCCAAAAGAAAAAAGGGGATGGCTCGTATAAGCAATAGTGACCCTGATTTGATAAAGATGGGCATGAGATTTTTTCGGGAGGTCTGTGAGGTCAAAGAAGACAGGTTTCGTGCACATATTCATATCCACTCGCATAATGCAGTTAAGAAAGCCGAAAGATACTGGTCTAATGTTACAGGCGTACCGACTTCACAGTTTTTCAAGACGTATGCAATTAAAAGTAAGAGTTCAAAAAATCTGAGACAAACATTGCCATATGGGACAATAGACGTTGGAGTAGGTGATACTAAGCTCTTGCTAAAGGTATTAGGATGGATTGAAGGAGTTAAAAAACAATTATGACTAAAGATATAGACATTCCAATTCTCTACGAAGACGCCGATATAGTTGCGATCAATAAGCCATCAGGCCTGATGGTGCATCCTGATGGCAGATCAGAAGGTCCTTTTCTAACGGATTGGGTTTTGGATAAATTTCCAAAAACAGCCGACGTTGGTGAACCTACTCGCGCTCCAGATGGAACAGAAATAGCTAGGCCGGGAATAGTTCATCGCCTCGATAGGGAAACGTCCGGCGTTCTTCTCATAGCAAAGACTGTGGCCGGACACGCATGCCTGAAACAGCAATTTAAAGATAGAACTATAAAGAAGAAATACGTTGCTTTCGTTTGGGGCGATCTTGAAGAAGAGTTCGGAACAATTGACCGACCCATAGGCCGTAGCAGCGGAGACTTCCGCAAATGGTCCGCCCAGCGCGGCGCCCGTGGCGACAAGCGCGATGCCGAGACTTATTGGACCAAGCTAGGCTATGCCGCTCTCGGCGAGGCCAAGGATCAACAATCATTTACTCTTATGGAGGCAGAGCCGAAGACAGGTAGGACTCATCAAATAAGGGTGCATTTTGCTGCCATCCAGCACCCAGTTGTCGGTGACACTTTATATGCGCCGAATAGGCCCAAGGCTCTGGGTTTTGAGCGCACGGCTCTGCATGCGCGTTCTATTGAGTTTGATAATGTTGCAGGGAAGCATGTACGCGTTGAAGCGCCTTTGCCGGAGGATTTCGTGAAGGCGTGTGAGGTGACGGGGATAAAGATTTAAGGGTATTGACAGCAAATAACCGTTGTATATACTACGGTTATGAAAACAGTCATAAACATAAAAGCGGATAGTGACGTAAAGGAGCAAGCCTTCGCTGTTGCTCGCGATATGGGTGTGCCTTTGAGTACCATCATCAATGCTTTCCTGAAGCGCTTTATTTTCGATAGAAGTATTACACTCGATGCTCCTTTGAGACCGTCGAAGTATCTTGAGAAAGTATTGAAGCAGGCAGACAAAGACATAAAGGCAGGCAAGAATCTTTCGCCGATGTTTTTTGATACAAAGAAAGAAGATGCATACCTAGCCCGATTATGAGAAGAATTGTCAATCGCATATATCATAGGACTTTCCAGAAATCGTATGCGAAACAGACGAAGGAAATTAAAGATGCTTTTAGAGAAAGGAGAAACTTGTTAATGATCGACTCGGAGCATCCGTTACTGAATAACCATCCTCTGCATGGTAAGTGGAAAGGGTGTTGGAGTATCAACGTGACCGGCGATATTCGCGCGATCTATAAAATGGAGGGATTTATCGCTATCTTTTTGGATATCGGAAGCCATGGGCAGTTGTATAGGTAATTTTTATGTTTGGTAATATCAAATAGGGAGTGTTCAGAACTTATAGGTGTGATAGTATAATTCTATGGAAAATTCTCTCACAGCTTTCGTCGCAGTATTATTTTTTTCTGTATGTATAGGATATTGTCTGATGACTTTATTTACCGGTAAGTTTCCCGTAACAGGAGGTCTTTGGCGTAATAGTGTTCTCTTCGGAAATGGCAGTGTCAACCCAAGATTGCTCACCGGGGGTCGTGCCCGTGTCTTTTCAGTGTTGGTACTAATTTTATTCGTTATGTTTACACTAGTTTTATCTGGGCAAAATAGCTTCATCATTAACAACATACTTTACAGTAATTTAATTTCTGTAATACCCGGATTATTTATTGGCAGTGTTTTATACAAGATTGCCTTAAAATCTGTTTAACCAAATTTCTTTACATTCCCCCGAAAAAATGCTTAAATAACCCCCTACGACGCGGCCGACTGCCGCGCCAAAACATTCATGGAAAAGCAACAGATCCGCAACATTGCCATCATAGCCCACGTGGACCATGGCAAGACCACCTTGACTGACGCCATCATGACCCAATGCGGTCACGGTGACGAAGGCTCCATGGACTCGAACGCCCTTGAACAGGAGCGCGGTATTACCATATACGCCAAGAATACCTCCATCCAGTACAAGGGAACCAAGATCAATATTGTCGACACTCCAGGCCACGCCGACTTCGGCTCCGAGGTTGAGCGCGTCCTTCGTGCCATCGATACCGTTCTTCTGGTCGTTGATGCCCAGGAAGGTCCGATGCCGCAGACTCGCTTCGTTCTCAAAAAGTCTCTCGAGCTTGGTCTCAAGCCTATAGTAGTCATCAACAAGATAGACAAAGCCGCCGCCAATCCCGCACGC
This sequence comes from uncultured bacterium, assembly GCA_963851055.1. GTDB lineage: Bacteria > Patescibacteriota > Minisyncoccia > Phycocordibacterales > PALSA-1337 > C7867-002. Next base: position 159,812 of record CAWKMY010000006.1, read on the forward strand.
ACCCATGATGAAGTCCTGGAGCTCTTCATTGAGCTCGGCGCCCACGATTCACAGATAGATTTTCCGACCATATATGCCATAGGTCGCCAGGGCGTGGCCAAGAAGTCCTTGACTGACGAGTTCAAAGACATAACTCCTCTTTTGGATACCATCATCGAACATGTGCCGCCAGCCAACAGAGATTCAAGCGCGCCCCTGACAGCTCAAGTCTTCAACTTAAGCTACGACAATTTTCTCGGCCGTTTGGCTGTAGCACGTATTTACGATGGGACAATCAAAGATGGCCAAAATGTCTGGGTCAAGAGCCATCCATCGACAGGGGAAGCCAAGTCTTTTACCGGAAAAATAACCAAACTCTTCACTTTTGACGGTAAGAAGCGCACCGAGGTAGCGCAAGCCGAATCAGGTGACATCGTCACCATCGCCGGTATTCCGGACATATATATTGGTGAGACTATCACCGACAATGAAGCTACCGCCGCAATGCCAGCTATCAAAGTGGATGAGCCGACTATCAACCTGCAATTCTTGGTTAACAATTCTCCATTTGCCGGACGCGAAGGCACTTTCGTCACTGGCCGTCAAATCCGTGAGCGCCTCGAGCGCGAGCTAGAGACGAATGTCGGCTTGAAAGTTGATTTCTCTGCCAATGATTATATGACTGTATACGGCCGTGGTGAGCTACACATCGCCATTCTCATAGAAAATATGCGTCGCGAAGGATATGAGCTCCAGGTTTCCCAGCCGAAAGTTATCATCAAAGAAGAGGCTGACGCTAACGGAAAGATGCAGAAACTCGAGCCGTTTGAGGAAGTCATAATAGACTGTCCGCAGGAATATTCCGGCATCATCATAGAGACTCTGGGCAAGAGGAAGGGCATCATGAATGATATGAAGACGCACGGCAATCAGGTGCGCATGGTATTCGAGATGCCAACTCGTGGCCTTCTCGGCTATAGGAATGCTTTCACCATCGACACAAAAGGCGAAGGTATCATGTCCAGTCGTGTCATCGGTTTCAAGCCGCATGCAGGTGATATTGAGAAGCGCGAGACCGGCTCGATGACTTCCATGGCCTCTGGCAAATCCCTAGGCTTCTCTCTTTGGAATCTCCAAGACCGTGGCCGTCTCTTCATCGCTCCGGCCGTCGAAGTCTATCAAGGCATGGTCATCGGTGACACCGCCAAAGGCGACGATTTGGACGTCAATCCGACCAAGGGCAAAGCTCTCTCCAATATGCGCTCATCCGGCAAGGACGAAGCTCTCATGCTCGTGCCGCCTTATGAATTGTCTATCGAGCGTGGTCTTGAGCTCATGCGCGAAGATGAATATCTGGAGATCACACCGAAGTCAGTCCGTCTGCGCAAGAAGTTTTTGACTGAACTTGATCGTGCCAAGTCGAAGAGGAAGGATGGGACTCTGGTCTAATGTAGGCGTCAAATATTGGGATAAAAAATTCCCCAAGCCGCAAAGCGAGGGGGATTTTGAGATTAGTCTGATAGAGTAGTTGTTTGCTATCCAGATGATAATTTATTACGACGCACGAGGAGTTCGCGAACCATTGCAAAGTTCAATGGCGTTTGAAGACCGCTAGTGACGATTTTCAGATAATCGATATCCTCGGTCGTTACCAGAATCTCTTGATCGTGGATGGCTCGCTCTGGCAATTCAGTAAAGCCAAGCCATTGCCCGAGTTGTTCAGGTGCAACTTGGTATGCTTGTGCGTATTGGCGCACCCGAGGAAGGGTAATCCCAGATGTTCCGTTCTCAATCCGCATAATCGTAGTGCGATTACAATAGGCCCTGATGCCCATTTCAATCGGCGAGAATCCGATCTCTTCCCGGCGTTGTCTTAAAAGCCGTCCGACTTCTTTTTTGTCCATAACTAAGTATAAGTTGTTCCTCTAATTCAATAGAGTCGCCTTTTTCAAAGGGCATTGTTATTGTTTTTACCGCTAAAAACAAACTAGCATAAAATATAAATTTGTCAAGTACCACCCATCATTATTAATTGCTATCATTCACTCATGATTCAAAACTACATTTCAACATATTTGAATAAAGCATCATATGAACTCATTGATGGGGGCAAGAAATTCTATGGAGAGATTAAGGCTCTTCGTGGTGTTTGGGCAGTCGGCAGAACACTTGAAGAATGTCGTGCGAACTTGCTCACAACCATCGAAGGTTGGATGATATTTCGCCTGAAGAAAAATCTTCCGATTCCAAATTTCAAAATTCCAAGCTACCGATTGTCCGCCAAAAGATATGCCTAAACTGTCTCCGATCTCATGGAGTGCTTTCGTCCGCAAGATGAAAGCACTCGGTTTCGGCGGACCTTTCCAAGAAGGTAAGCATCCATATATGGTCAAGGGAAACTTATCCATCACAATACCCAATCCTCATAAAGAGGGCGTAAACGTCGATTTATTGATCAGAATCTTAAGACAGGCAATGGTTTCTAGACAGGATTGGTTGAAGAAATAACCCTTGTTCTCTTTATAGTTAATGCAAACGCCCCAGTTCTCATATCCTTACCTATTCTGTCAGCCAGCGACCTCATATAAGTGCCGCTAGAGCATTTAACGAGGATTTTTACGGCCTTGAATTCTTGGCTAGGTTTGTCTAGAACTTCTTTCCAGTGTCGCTTAATCATCTCCTGTCTGAAGTCACCTTTAACCAAATCAATTGATTTAAATGTCTGTTCTTTTAATTCAGCGGCGCTTATAACTCTTTGACCCAACAAATCTATCGAATAAATCTCCACTTCTTTTGTCGGCATTTCTTCAGGTAATTCGCCTTTGCGAGCTAGAGAATGTAATTGCTCGCCCCTGAAAGTCTTCGAAGAATAAGCCGGATAATCTTGTTCGAATTTGCCCACATATTTTTTTAATCCCACTTCAGTTAACTGAAGTGCCTCAGAATTCAAATCACCGACTTCTTCTGTCAGTGTGTCGGCGCCAGTCAATAAGCCCTTGCTTAACTGAGCCATTCCCAATGCATCATAAGTGTCTGTGCTAATCCCAAATACGATTTCCACCTCATATTCTTTGTCTAAACCTAGATATTTTTCCTTATTTTTACATTCATCGCCGACCAAAATGATCATCACTCCTTCAGCCATAGGGTCGAGCCTACCGGCATAAGTCATTGGCATATTTGCAGAAATTCCGCTTTCAGTGCGCACGCGCCCCAAACATTCAAGCGGAGTCTCACCGACTTTTTTGTACGCAATCATTTTGCCATCATTTTTACTTTCCATTTATTCTTTTCTATCTTATTTCCAGTGCGTATTTATGTATTCTTGGGCTTCGCTCATGGAAAAAGGTTGCGTCGAATTGCCTACGCGCACGAAGAATTCTTCTTTTTTATCTGCGCCTTGTAGGTATGCCGGCTTATGACTTTCTCTGACATTGACCACACAGACATCCCTGTCATCTATCTTCTCGAAATTGACGCTAACATATTTTGCAAAAGGTAATCCGATAGTGGTTTTTATAAGCATGCTCAAATGATTTTCGAAACCATCACGATTCTTTTTCGGTAAAGCCTTATAGTCTTTATCCAATCCGGTTATGGTGCCATTGTCGCCTACCCCTATTAGCAGAGTTCCTCCATCTGAATTAAGGAAACCGACTATAGTCTTCAGAACCATACGTTCCATCTCGCGGCTGACCTCGCCTTTACGTACGTCATAGCGCAATGTCTCTTTGAATTCTACGAACAATCCCTCGCCTTGCTCTATGAGCGCATGGGCGTCGTGAGTGATCAGTCGGCCTGATGCTCCATGCACTGATTGTTTGATGATATGCAGATATTCCTCGAAGTTGCCGACATTCTTTATCTTCGTCGTGCGGCCATCCGCGTGTTCCAGGATTATTGTGGCGTGATAGATCATCCTTGAAAGGGGTGATTGGTATAATTCCACTGACGTTACGTCAGCCAAGCTGACGGATTTGCGTCGGCGGAACATGAGCCCCGATTTTCTGATGATCTCTTTTTCATCTATCTCATAATGCGAGAAATACCAGTCGATGAATAGGAGGAGGATATATACCAACTGGAATAGAGAGAAAATCAGTATTAAGAACACGTGGAAAGTCAGATATCTCTGTAATATCCAAGAATTGTAAAGCTCCTCGTAATTTTCCGCGAATTTAGCGAAATATACTAGGACGGCGGCCACAGCTTCCATAATGAGAACGTTCCTGATGAATACAAGAGGCCCTTCTTTGACTATAATACGTCGCATGTGCCTATAATACCACGCTGTTCTTGATTCTTGGTGCCCTCTATGATAAGCTCCTTTCACTATGGCAACCAAAGTGGTCTCAACAGCTAACGTAAAGCATCGCTCCGAACTGGACGTCCGTCCGGGCGACACCGTGCGTGTCTGGCAGAAGATCGAGGAAGATAAGGGCAAGTTCCGCCTACAGGCTTTCGAAGGCATTATTCTTGCACGTAAACACGGCAAAGAAGCCGGCGGTACTTTCACTGTTCGTAAAGTCATCGACGGCATCGGCGTTGAGCGCATTTTCCCATTGTATTCTCCTATGATAGATGAGATCGAACTAGTCCGTCGCTCCAAGGTTCGCCGCGCCAAACTCTACTTCGTCCGTGAAAAGGCCGCCAAGGAGATCCGTCGTCAAATGCGTCGCATCATGGCGGCAAAGTATGAAGAGGAAGTTGTGCCAGCAGCAGTTGCTCCAGTAGCCGAGGCCGCTAAGGAAGCCGTAGCTGAAGCTCCAAAGAAAGAAGCTACGAAAAAATAAAATTTAATCCAGCCTACTCAAAGATACGGCCACTCGGCCTATTTTTGTTAAAATTAATTGGTAGACGCTATTACCTTGAGGCTGATATAATGCATTAATGGGAAAAAGAGGTCCAAAACCAAAAGGGAAGGTCAAGATCAAGTGGTCGGCTAATTTCGCTTATGCTATAGGGCTTATAGCCACTGATGGGTGTGTCTCTGGTAATGGTCGCACAGTCGCCTTTGTCTCCAAAGATCTCGAGCAGATCAAGAATTTTATGGCATGTCTGAAGATCAAAAACAAGATCGGTAAGACCTTTTCTGGTTACAAGGGAAGTGTGGCTTACAGGGTCCAGTTTGGAGGTATTGATTTTGTGGAATTTCTGGAAAGCATAGGCATAGGGCCGGCCAAATCATTGACGATCGGCCCATTGAACATTCCAGACAAGTATTTCTTCGACTTCTTGAGGGGATGTTTTGATGGGGACGGTTACACCCATAGTTATTGGGATAAACGTTGGAAGTCTAGCTTCATGTTTTATCTAGGGTTCGTCTCAGCGAGCCCATCATTCATATATTGGTTGAAAAGAAAGATACGAGAACTAGCTAATATTGAAGGACATATCACCCGAGCATACAAAAAGCGTATGTGTTTTCAATTAAAATATTCAAAATATGACGCCGCGAGACTGGTAGGGAAAATGTATGCTCGACTAGGCTGCGTTTGCCTTGGCCGTAAAAGGTTGAAAATAAAGGCTACTTTAGCTATGATGATACAATCCCCTAGTGAAGCTCGTTATTTGACCGTTGAAAGGCGCAGGTGGCGGAACTGGTATACGCGTGCGTTTGAGGGGCGCATGCCGAAAGGCTTGGGGGTTCAACTCCCCCCCTGCGCACATTAAAAATTATCTAGAGGTGCGCTCCCGTAGTTTAATGGATAGAACACGAGCCTCCGAAGTTCGTGGTCCAGGTTCGATTCCTGGTGGGAGCACAAATTCGCGAAAAAGTCGTTGTTCTCTATGACTGGACGATGGTGCTCATAGCTTTCCAGTGCTTTTTGATATCTTGCGCCAGTGAATCTATCTCTGTCTGGCCGGCCATCTTTCTTTTCTTGTATGCCATGGCAACGGTGTCGACGATCTTATTATAAGCAGACTCGCTAACTTCCTGCACACCCTCTAGCTTCTCCACCACATCACCCTTCATCTTGATAGCCCAAGCCTTTGTTTGTTTCTGATGCTTTTTTCCTTTTGGTCCCAAGAAGAAGTAAGCTGCAGCCAGACCGGCAAGACTTGCCCCTATGATGCCGGCTCGTGCCATATTCGAACCACTTTTCTTTGTGCTATTTGTTTTGTTTTTCATTGTTTTTATGATTATTATGATTATTGGTTCTAAATGGTGGAAAGAACAGCCGGAAAATGACATTATGTTCCAGGCGCTCTTTTAGTTCCGCTATGAATTCACCCGATTCTCTGTATCCATCTTTCAGAGCTTCGGAAAGCTTATAAAGATTTCTGCTAGCTTTGATGAGATATACGAGGAGTATAGAGAGTAGGATTCCAAGCACTACTGTGGCTACGGAAGATATGAAAAAGAATATGTCGGCCTTCATAAATGTTTCCATATACGTTTAGCCGAGCGGAACATCTTCTCATTACGGGTTATACTTAAACGATGCTATATACCCGCAAAGGCGATACTGGTACGACCAAGGATTTTCGGTCAAGTCCCGGCCAGCGCAAGTCAAAGTCGTCCTGCCAGACCGAGTCTCTCGGGGCATTGGACGAGCTCAATTCATTTCTTGGTCTAGTCAAAGTGAAGTCCGATGGTGTTGATTGGAAAGTAAACAGTAAATCATTCGTCGATATCGTTCACTGGACTCAGAATTGTCTGTTTTCAGTCCAGGCTGAAGTGGCAGGCGCGAATAAGCGGACCGGTGAAGAGAAGGTCAAAGAGATGGAAGACCTGATAGATGCCATGGAAAAGGAGATGCCACCTATAAAGACTTTCTTCATCTCCGGTGGCACTGAGCTCGCGGCCCTATTCGATATATCTCGCACTCTTGCCCGCAAAGCAGAGCGCCGGGCCGTGGCAGCCGTTGAAGCGGAGGAGATAGTTCTAGGTCCTGTTACACTCGCTTTTCTCAACCGTCTATCATCGCTCATGTATGCTCTCGCTAGACTAAGCAACCATAAATCTGGTATAACTGAGCGACCGCCTACTTACGAGTAGAACGGTTACAACATGGTGCCTATGGTGTAATGGTTAGCACTAGAGCTTGTGGAGCTTTCAGTTCGGGTTCGAATCCCGATAGGCACCCACTAAAAGAATAAGAGACCGGAAGGGGATGGAGAAGGTGTTAATTTGAACTAATTTCAATTATGCGTATTCTAATCAATAGCTTGGAATCACTTTGTCAATAAATTGACTTGGCGTTTTCAAATTTAAGCCGAAGTGAAGGCGTTTTTCGTTGTAATACGGAATGTATACTTTTAACGCTTTGTTGAGTGCATAGACAGTCTTCTCTACTTTGTCCACACATTCCTCCTGCACTGTGCGATTGAATCGTTCGATATGCGCATTGTCATTTGGTTTACCGATGCGGGTATATCGATGATTCTTTTTGACTTGTTCAACAAACCAATCACCGAATTCTGGTCCATGATCTGATTGCAACATTTGAAACTGGAATGATGCGTGTATCTGTGCCTCTCTCACAAACTTCAAACTATTCCTACCTCCGATTTTTTCATATGCTTTTGCATACACCCATCTCGAATACACATCGATGAGAACGTATATGTATATTCTTCTCTTGCCATCAACCATGAGGTGTATGGTGTCGATCTGCACCAAATCGCCTGGTTTAAGGGGTATTGGACGATCCTGGTGAGGATGGAATCGTTTGTACGGACTGCGCTTCTTCAGGAGTCCCATGCGATCAAGCGTACGCTTTACTGAAGCAAGAGATACTCCGGTCCCTTCATTCTTGAGCTCTTGACGAACCACTTCAGCACTTCGTCTGATGAGCAGTCTCTTGTGGAAGATCTTCCAGATCAAATCATCATTTAATTGTCTGGGGTGATGCTTTGGTCTTGATGAGAGAGTTGGTATGGGGTGGATTCCATACGTCACCGCTTTCTTCGACCACTTAACAATGACGCTTTGACTGAATCCAAAGTGACGAGCAACCTTTCTTGTTGACCATCCTCTTCTGACAAGCTCTGCAGCATCTCTCCTGATGCGAGGCATGTGTTTGTTTGATGTATATGGCATATGGAATCATCCTACGACCTGGGGTGATTCCAAGCTATTGAACCATTACGATTATGTTGACATTTGTCATAATTACTGTATAGTTTGAAAAGAAATTGAGTCCCAACATACTTATGTTTTACGGTAGTATTCTGTCTATTTATTGTAGATAGAGTACTGCTGTAAGAGCAGAACGGATGCATGAAGCACCGTTAACCTGAAAGAGGTAATAGTATGTTCGGAAAAATAAAAAACACAGCCAGCAAAACAGATAACTACTTATTGGAAATGGCCAGGGCAATGCTTGAAGAGACCCTCAAACATGAAGTCCTCATACTCCAGTCAAAATTAGTTTACGAGAAACCGTTCGATCCTTATAAGGATAAAAGTCAGTGGATTATCGCCGCAAGGAAGTTTTCATCGGAGGCGCGAGATGTGAGACTTGATCTCCTTTATCGGTCGAGCGAACCTACTGGAGGTGAGAAATCGGTAGTTATCGAGTTCACTTTGGCCAAGGAGACGACCAGTTATAGCTGGGATATCTTACGGGCATTTTTGCACTTTCCTGAAAGTCCTGGAGTTGAAGGGAAACGCGTTGGTTATTTTTTTGGTATCGACGCCGGAGCAGATAATGCATCTGATAAAATTAAAGGCCTTTCCTTAATCCTTCGGGGCATGGCAAGGTTTGTGCAGATTAAATAGCCGAAGTAAATTTCAAGTCGTATCGTAAGCAATTGCGATACGATTTTTTATTTGTAATTAACAATAAACCCAACCTTCTCCTCCACCTCCTCCATATAATCCCAATCTACCAAAAGAGAAATAAGAGGCCGAAAGGGACCCAATTTAGGGTTTATTATAAAGTCAGAAGATACGTTGTTATCAATGGGTTTTTCAGATTCGTGAGTTTTGTAAGTTACGGCTTTTTCTTGCATCAGTCCTTCAAATAAAGGAGTGTAACAATATTTTATTATAATCCCGTCTTTCACCTCAAAACGGTCGAAAAAGAAGCTGATAAACTTTTTCTGAAGTCGCTCATCAGCTCGCATATACACATTGTAAATATCTTTCGTGAAGCTAAGAATCTCGCTCACTATATCAATGTTCACTTCCTTTGTTTTATCCAATGTGGCAATCTGAGCATTAACACTAGCCAGAGAGCGTTTGTTAATGCTCATATATAGTGCATCACAGAAAAAGCACGTCGGAATATAGATACTTGGACCATGCAATATGGAAATGAAGAGTTTATGAAATTTAAGGCGGAAGAATTGTTTGCGGGCGAAGCTCTTGACATTGTGTTTTCATACATGGGGAGGTAAAATTGAATAGTAGTTAGGGTTAACATTTTATGCAAATAGCACCTATTCCTGAAAATGAAATAGAGAGATTGGAAGTTGTTCATAAAATGGCTATTTTGGATTCAAAACCAGAACCAAGGTTTGATGCCTTAACAAGAGAAGCTGTAGAAAAATTGAAAGTCCCAATGTCTATGATTAGTATACTGGATAAAGATAGGGAATGGTTTAAATCATGTATTGGTTTAGACCAGAAGGAAGGTGACAGATCTGTATCGTTTTGTGGGCATGCATTACTTACCAAAGATATTTTTATTATTGAGGATACCTTGAAAGATGAGCGTTTTGCGGATAATCCTATGGTTACTGGTTTCCCATTTATTAGATTTTATGCAGGTATAGCTCTTCTAGAAAATAAAACGAGCCAAGCTATTGGAGTTTTTTGTGTAAAAGATACAAAACCAAGAAAACTTAGCATGGAAGAGACTTCTATTCTTATTGACTTAGCAGAACGTGCAGAAAAAGAGCTTAATAAATAAATTGAAGATTTTGACAATTATGAATAAAACAAAAAGACAATTTGAATGGGCTATCAGTTTCTGGATAGGAGTCGCTTTGATGTGCTTGATAAATGTTTGGAAAATTACTCAAAATCAGCATGCGATTTCATACTCTTGGATTGAGTTTGGGGTTTCTATAGTTTTTATAATCATTTGCCTCATCGTAATCGGTATAAAAGGAAAGAAAGAAATTTAGGTCACAACGTTAGGAAATGATTCAGTCCCTCGCTCGGCTGTAGTAACATGGAAGAAAGCAAAGTAAAGAGGAGAAATCGCATCGAATGGCCGCAGGAGAGGATCCTGGGTTTTACTGATGGGGTTTTTGCTTTCGCCATCACCCTACTCGTCCTGAACTTGATCGCTCTGCCTGTACCGGCCGGCAATCGGTCGCTCATACCTCTTTTCCGCGAAAGCTTGCCGGCGCTCATCAGCTTCGGCCTGACATTCTTCATCATCGCCCGTTTCTGGATGTCGCATACCAGACTTTTCGCCATCATAAAGAAGTACGACAGCACCACGGTTAAACTGAACAATACCTTATTATTCTTGGTCACCACCTTTCCATTCGTTGCCTCTGTCTTCGGTACTCATATAGGCGACACGGACGCCGTCGTCATGTACGCGAGCTGTTTCGCGGCCATAGGTATCCTCCAGTATCTGATCGGCCGGCATGCGCATAAGAAGCAGTTGTTCATAAGCGACAATTTCAATGATAATTTTCTGAAGATATTCACTTTCTTCAGCCTAAGCACGCCTATAGTGTTCATAGTATCCATTCCGGCAGCTTTCATATCGCCATTCTTTGCCGAAGGCCTATGGGCGTTGCTCCTCTTTCTCCGTATCGGGTTTAGATACTATTACAGAAATAATTCTGCGGATGAGATAGAGATAGATGAATTGTAATCTCGGATTTAGATTTTGCTATTTTGCTATACTTACTCCGTATGCAATTCATCCACGCCACCGATTCCAAAGAGGGAACTCATGCCCTAGCAGACAAGGTCATCTCCTTTTTGAATAGCGGGGAGAATGTCCTGTGGCTCATTCCAGGCGGCTCTAATATACCGATATCGGTTGAAGCCATGAACATTATTTGCGAGAAAGTCAGGACAGATTCATTTCAAAAATCTTACGATCACTTTGACAGATGAACGTTATGGAGAAATTGGTCACAAGGATTCAAATTGGAAACAACTTGCCGTCGCCGGCATGGATTTTGATAATCTGAACAAGTCGGGCGTTCAGATGATTCCAGTTCTAGACGGATCATCTCTAAATGATACTGTTGCAAGGTTCGGCTATGAAGTCGAAAAAGCTGTGAAGTCCGCTGATGACATCGTCGGCCAGTTCGGCATCGGATCTGACGGGCATATTGCCGGCATATTGCCGCATTCGTCGGCTGTATCAGAAACCTCATCAACGTGCGGCTATGAAAGCGGAACTTTCACCAGGATCACTCTGACGCCACCCATTCTCAAGCAGATCGATGTCGCCTACTCTTTTGTCTCCGGTGCCTCAAAAAAGGCCGCAGTTGAGACTTGCGTGATAGTGTTTTGCCTTTAGATGAACAGCCTGCCCAAATCCTAAAAAGCATTCCTGAAGCTTATCTGTATACGGATCAAATGGTATTCTGATTCAGAAGATTCTCTGCTATAATGTCTCCCATATCAATTAAGGTCGCAAGACCGCAAATTTAATATCATGGATACAAACAATACCAATGCTCCAGCGACATGCTCATGCAAGCATCACAAGATCTTTCCCTGGATCCTCATCCTTATAGGTTTAGATTTCCTTCTAGGCTCGCTCAACATTCTGACGTGGAGCGCGGTCGGTATCATTTGGCCGATACTTCTCATCGTCATCGGCGTCATGAAGCTTTCCAAGGGTAAGTGTGGTTGTTGCAAGAAGTAGCTTCTCGCTACGTAATACTATCCCCATGATAGCCGTAGGCGTCAGAGAGAATATGGGCAGAAAGACATTCCTCCTTTTGCTGTCCAGGAAGACGACGGTTGCTGTAGTTCTGCTTCTCATCTCCATTATCCTTTTTTCTGTCAACGGTTCCTTGGCTTTCGGCATAGCCGGCATAATGGCGATGGGAGGTACGGTTTCGGTGGCGACAGCCTCGTCTATAGATGGGGTCATCGCGTATATAAGCCTGCTTTTATTTCTGGGTGCCGTGATCGCTTTTTTCCTAGGCCTGATCGTCACTCTTCTCCAATATCGTAACTACGCTTTCACTTTGGACGAGTTCGGCGTAAAGATGCACCGGGGTATATTGAGTCAGAGGGAGATATCGGTGCCTTACCGCCAGATTCAGGATGTGGACATCATCAGGAACATCCCACACCGACTTTTCGGCGTGAGCAAACTGGTGATGATGACGGCCGGACACGCGGATAAGGGTCAGGAGAACGACGGTACGGACACGGTCTTTGACCCTATAGACAAAGACTTGGCCGAAGAGATGAGAGCCTTCTTGGAACGTAAAATCGGAGTTCAGGTCATCGAAGGCACGGTTCAGGCGGACACGGAAGAAAAAGTCGAGGAAAAAATTGCTTAAATGCGGGGGAGCCTATATAATCAAGCCCACGCCATATGAATACAAAACGCATCATATTTTGGGTGATTTTCGTCGTCGTTCTCGGTCTTATCGTCTGGGGTTTGGGTGTTGCAATGAATAAACCGGCGGCAAGCTCGAATTTAGCCGCTCCAGCACCCGTTACCTCGGCTGATCACATCATCGGTGCGGCCAGTGCCCCCGTCACCATGATCGAATACGGTGATTTTGAATGTCCAGCCTGCGGCGTATATGCCCCGATAGTCGAGAGGCTCGTCGCTACTGACGCTTCCACCACTCTTCGCCTAGTCTTCCGTCATTTTCCTCTGCCACAGCACGCAAACGCTCCTCTAGCCGCCCAAGCTTCCGAAGCCGCGGCCATGCAGGGAAAGTTCTGGGATATGTACCGCCTGCTTTACGCCAATCAAGCGGATTGGGTAAACCTTTCCGATCCGCATTCTATTTTTGACGGGTATGCAGAGCAGGTCGGTCTCGACATGACCAAGTTCAAGGCTGACATAGACAGCACCGCCGCCAAAGCTGCTGTTGTAGCCGACCAAACGGAAGGTGAGCATATAGGCATAGACCAGACTCCGACCTTCTTTGTTAACGGCAAAGCCGTAATAAATCCCCAAAGCTATGAAGCATTTCAAGCACTTATTGAAGCGGCCGCTTCAGGAAGTTCCAATTAAAGCAGTCGCCCTTCTTCTCGTCTTGGCGCTTATCGGTTTTGCCGACGCCTCATTCCTTTCCATAGAGCATTTCAGAAATGCCATACCACCATGCACTGTTGGCAGCTGCGAAGCGGTCTTGTCGAGCGCTTACTCGACTATTTTCGGCGTACCGGTAGCTCTTTTCGGTGTAATATATTATTTGATGATCTCCATCGGCCTTTTTACTCATCTGGAAGGCAAACATGAGCCGCCTTTGCGCTGGGTTCTTCTTTTGACTGTCTGCGGCTTTCTGATGTCGCTATGGTTCGTTTTCGTTCAGGCATTTTTACTCCATCAGTATTGTCTTTACTGTCTCGGTTCAGCGACTATTTCCACCATTCTATTCATTTCGGCAATGGTTGTGTTCAAAAAATACCAGAGCGCGGCGGATATGAACGGCTAGAACCGTTTTCTATACACCATGAAACATTCAGATATCCTTATAACTAAGCCTTGCGCCGACTATGAACTTATCGATTCCGGTGAAGGTGAGAAATTAGAACGCTTTGGCAAAGTGATTCTCGCTAGGCCGGATCCGCAGGCTTTGTGGCCAAAGCGCCTTTCCGCCGCCGAATGGAAAAAAGCCGACGGGACTTTCGGCAGAGTAAGCAGTTCCAAAAAAGGAGAAGGTGAGAAAGGAGAAAGGGGTGATTGGTCGCTGGATAAAAAAGCCCAGGAGCCCTGGGTCATTGATTTTGCCAATCTGAAGCTGCGTATAAAGCCGACGGCTTTCAAGCATGTCGGGCTTTTTCCGGAGCAGGCGATGAATTGGGAGTGGTTAAGGAATTTGATTAATCGCGAAGCGACACTGCAGGGTGAAGGGACCTTGCGAGCGCGTCGGCGCGAGCACGAGGAATTTTCCAGCAGGAAAATATCCGTGTCCCTGAATCCTGTGGTGACGCGGAGCGATGATATTGAAGTCCTCAACCTTTTCGGCTATACCGGCGGCGCCACTCTAGCTTGCGCTCAAGCCGGTGCCAAAGTCGTGCACATAGATGGGTCAAAGACCGCCGTGACTTGGGCTAGGGAAAATGCTGAATTGTCTGGTCTCAAAGATAAGCCTATACGCTGGATTGTCGAAGATGCAAGAGCCTTTGTTGAACGAGAGTTGAAGCGTGGCAAGTCTTATGACGGTATTATCATGGATCCACCAGCATTCGGTCATGGTCCGGAAAATGAATTGTGGAAGATAGAGGAACATTTTCTGAAACTTATAGAGGATTGTAAAAAGCTTTTGAAGCCAAAACCACTTTTCTTTCTCATCAACGGATATTCAGCGGGATATTCAGCGGTAGCTTATGAAAATAATCTCCTACCTTTAAAGGAAAAGTTTGGCGGAAATATTGAAACAGGGGAATTGGCTATAGAAGAGAGTAGAAAGAAGCAAGGAGAAGGAATTAAGGAGGAAAACGCGGCGCGCCTTCTGCCATGCGGCATTTTTGCCAGGTGGGCGTTAAAATAGGCCTGTAAATAGGGCTTTTGCAGATAATCTATTGACAAATAGGTATATTTGGGTGTATAATATCGTCAAGACTTCTAATTGCACCTGAACTCGATCTCAGCTTCGCTGTTGCGGAGATGTGAGAAAGAGACGGCACCATGATGAAGTGAACATGAACTATGAAAATTCAAACTCCTCCGCCAGTTATCCTGGCAGGTCCTGATTCCATCTTTTCCGTGGCCGCCAGTTTTGCGTCCCGGATGAACTCGCTCAAGCTTTCGCAAGAGCGGGTCGAATGAGATCAAGGATGGCGATCCTGTGTTCTGGTCGAAGTTTGATTTGGCACTTATGCCGGATCAGACTGAAACCGCGCGCGAATACGGCGCTATCCTCCATGACTGGTCGAAATTCTACAAGAAGTATTTCGGCATCGTCGCCGACTTCTCGACCATCCGTATCCCCGCCAAGGTTGTCGGTTTCGACAGGCTCATCATCGTCGCCGAAGGCCTCTCCATCAATCAGGTCTATGAAACCGGAAAGAAAAATTTCGGTTCGTGGAAATGGTGCAGTGGCGACATCGAGTCGAATATGCGCGTCGAAGAGCGTGGCTCGGTCAAGGTGTCCTATGCTATCTGGGTTCGTAATGGTCAAGAAGCCGATGAAGACCTCAAAAACCTCTCGGCCGAAATGGTTGACCGACCGCAAGACACCGAGAACTTGCTCGAACGTCTTATCCATGGATTCAAGTTCTGGAGCGAGACCAAAGAGCATCTCGATATCGAGACCGTCACACTCTGCGCGTCCTCGCGCTATGCCGACGGCGGTGTTCCGGGCGTGCTTCGCAGCGACGTTGGCGGTGTGGGCGTGGACAGGTATGGCCGGCGGCTTGCCATTTCGTGCTTGCGTGCTCGCCGGGCAGTCCGGTAACCTTAATCTTGTTCCTCCTCATTCACTTACCCCCGAGCAAACGAAAGTTTGCTCGGGGTGTATCTTTTATGCCATTATTATCGTGGTTGTTAAATTGGTCTACCTCGCCATTCGCCAGCTGGTGAAGGCGGAGCAGATAACAATTTGCCATATAAAGAAACTGCCTGTCTCTTTTTATACTATGCTTGGCCAATGGAACATGGAAACCGGATCCGTATACCATTTCAATCATTCAAGATCCAAAGAAACGCACTATTCATGCCGCCAGTGTCCGCGATCGAGTCTTATATCAAGCAGTATATCGGTCATTATATCCTATTTTCGATACCTCATTCATCCATGATGTCTATTCTTCTCGCGATTTCAAGGGGACTCATACTGGGGTGAATCGGCTTGAAGTATTTGCTCGAAAGGCTTCACGCAATTATACCAGACCGGCTTTCGCTCTCAAATGCGACATCAGAAAATTCTTTGATTCGGTGGATCATAATATTTTGTTCGAGTTAATTTCAAAGAAGATTTTTGATAAAAAGCTGCTCGATTTTATTCTCGCCATCATAGATTCATTTCATCATAGACCCGGCAAAGGCTTACCTCTCGGAAATGTCACCAGCCAATTATTTGCGAATATCTATATGGATGAATTCGATCAATTCACCAAACATCGGCTCAAGGCGAAATACTATATTCGTTATTGCGATGATTTCGTCATTCTGGATGATTCACGAGAGACTCTCGAGAGGATTATTCAACCGATAAGTGAATTCTTGTATGAAAAATTGGTTTTGGAGATCCATCCGCGAAAATTGGAGATCCGTAAACTCCGGCAGGGAGTTGATTTTCTGGGTTATGTATCATTGCCTCATTACAAAGTCTTAAGAACGAGTACCAAGAAGAGGATGTTGAGAAAAATAGAGGAGGCTAAGGCATTATTTCAAACAGACACTATTTCCAAAAACAAACTCCGTAGCATAGTCGCTTCTTATTTAGGTATGTTGAGCCACTGTGAAAGTTGGGGTGTCAGAAACAAAATTCATGCTATGCTTTCCGGTATCATGTATGCCAAACTCCTCGACGGCCGTATCGCCAGGACCGAACTGAAAAAGAAGCTTGCTGACAGGGTTTCTGCATTCAAGGCAGAGCAGGGCTTTTCTCCTACTCTCGCTATTATCCAAGTTGGAGACAGACCTGATACGGCTTCATATATAAAAGCAAAGAAGTCATTTGGATCCGAGATCGGAGTTGAAGTAAGACACATACATTTGAATGAGAATGTTTCTAAAGAAGAGATTATTTCAGAGATTGATGAATTGAATGGCGATAAGACTATTGGCGGTATAATTCTTCAGTTACCCTTGCCTGAAGCGCTGAATATCAACAGAAAAGAAATTATTGACTCTATCGATCCTCTCAAAGATACCGACGGTTTGACTTCTTCGAATGTAAATGGATGGAATTTGGCGACTGAAAATCCGATGTTTGATTCAGTTGGTAAAACCGGTATAATTTGGCCAGCCACTGCCAGAGGAGTGCTTGAACTACTATATTTTTATAAGATTTTCGTGAAAGACAAAAGAGTTTGTATTGTCGGTCGTTCTGAATTAGTTGGTACACCTATAGCAGCTATGTGCCGAAATCAAGGCGCCATCGTAATAGTTTGTCATTCTAAGACCATCGATTTGGTGAAAGAAACTCGTGCTTCAGACGTCATCATAACTGCCGTGGGAAGGCCGAACCTTATAACAGCTGGACATGTGCATTCAGGCCAAGCGGTTATCGATGTCGGTATCAACGAAGTCGCAGCCGATAAATCAAATGCCGCTGGTGTCGAGAAGCTGGAAGAAGAGATTCCCAAAAGGAAATTGGTTGGCGATGTCGATTTTGAGGCCGTCAAATCAGTGATCGGCAATTCAGGTGCCATCACTCCAGTTCCGGGAGGCGTCGGACCCATGACAGTTCTGGCTCTTTTCGAGAATTTGATGGATTTGTGTGGTAAAATATAAGCACTAACAATCAGCATATTCGTAAATTCGTATTATATCATGCCTATACAACAAAAAGTCTGGAAAATCGGTGCTTTCGTCGGAATAGTGTTAGGCCTATACCTGGTTGCTCTTACATTGGGACAGTTAAAGTCGATCTCATACATAGGCTCCGGCATCCAGCCGACCAATACCATCTCCGTCGACGGAACAGGCGATGCTTATGCCATTCCTGACATAGCCACATTCTCATTCACAGTGACCGAAACAGCCAAGACGGTGACTGCGGCGCAGACAGCGGCTACTACCAAAGCGAACGCCGCCCTTGCCGCAGTCAAAGCCGCCGGCGTAGCCGACAAGGACATCCAGACTACTTCGTATAATATCAATCCGGATTATGAGTATCAGAATGCGGTTTGTCCGATGGGTACCTACAATAGCGTTGCTCCAGTGTCCGCGCCGGATGTTTCCAATGGCTCTTCCGGTGGTTCATCTGGCGTAGTTTCTTCGAATGCAATAATCGCCACTCCTATATATTGTCCTTCGGGCAAATCTGTCTTGACCGGCTATGATGTGTCGGAAACCATTACCGTGAAGGTACGCAACCTCGATAATGCCGGCACGATATTCGCTTCCATAGGCTCTCTGGGCGTAGAGAATGTTAATGGTCTTGATTTCTCTGTGGATAATCCTGGTGCCGTCCAAGCTCAAGCTCGTGCCACAGCCATTGCTGACGCGCAATCAAAGGCCAAACTTCTAGCCAAACAACTCGGCGTAAATCTTGTACGCATAGTCAGTTTTACCGAGGATAACGGCACTGTACCGCAACCCTTGGTGTATGCCATGAATGCTTCGACAGGCGCAGTCCCGAAAGCCGCGACTCCAACCATAGCCACCGGTCAAGAGAAAGTCACCGACAATGTGACGATAACTTACGAGATAGAGTAGTAGGTACTATTATTTGAAGGGATTGACTTTGGTCGTTCGAGGGTTTACTATACACAGGTAATCCCCCGCGGGGTTTTTTAGTAAAAAAACCTTGCCAGATATACACTAAATATACACACATGAGCCGCATCACCGAATATGTCAAAGCCACACGCGCCGAAATGAGCCATGTCAATTGGCCTAGCCGCCAGCAGACGATCAGGTTCACCGTGCTCGTAATATTGGTTTCCCTCTGTACCGCAACTCTTCTAGGTATCTCCGATTTTGTATTCTCAAGGCTTCTGACACTTCTCTTTTAATTATGGCAAAACAATTCACAACAGGAGAGCGATCATGGTACGCCATACACACGTATGCCGGCTATGAGAACGCGGTTGCCCGTAATCTAAAGCAGCGTATAGAATCTCTCGGCATGGAGGACAAGATATTCAGTGTTGTTGTCCCGACCGAAAAGAAGATCAAGGTAAAGTCCGGCAAGCGCGTCGAAGAGGAAGAGAAGATATATCCAGGATATGTCTTGGTGGAGATGATCGTCACCGAAGATTCATGGTATGTAGTGCGCAATACGCCTCGTGTGACCGGCTTCGTCGGTTCCGGCGTCAACCCTGTGCCATTGGATCCAAAGGAAGTCGAGACTCTTGTTCAGCCGCATGTCTGCTAGCCAGACCGAGCATGCTATAGACCTCTCCGAAGGCGACTTGGTCAAGGTCTCAGATGGCCCATTCAAAGACTTCGAAGGCAAGGTTGCCGAGGTTGATACCCAGCGCGGCAAGATCAAAGTGCTCGTATCCATGTTCGGCCGCGAGACTCCTGTTGAGTTGGATTTCTTGCAAGTAAAGAAGGTTTAAGGTAAGGTGTAGCTTCATTTAACTCATATGGCCAAAAAAGTAATCAAAAAAGTAAAAGTTATAGCCCCAGCCGGCAAGGCCACTCCAGCGCCTCCACTCGGTCCTACTTCGGTCAGGCTGGCGTCAATATCGGCGATTTCACCAAGAAATTTAATGAGGCTACAAAGGGCATGATGGGAGACATGATACCTGTCGTCATCTCTGTGTACGAAGATCGTTCTTATGATTTCGTCCTCAAGACTCCACCTACTTCCAGTTTGATTTTGAAGGTTTTGAAGAAAGAGAAGGGTTCGGGTAAGCCGAACCTCGAGAAGATCGGTACTCTCACAAAGGCTCAGTTAAAAGAGATTGCTGAAAAGAAGATGCCTGATCTCAATGCGGGAAATGTAGAAGCTGCTATGAAAGGTTGTAGCGGGTACTGCTAGTCAGATGGGAGTGGATGTGAAGTAGAGGCTTCGAAAAACATCACTCTCGAGGAAACGTTCGGAGGTCTGCAGACCTCCTCACTCGGTTCTCGACGATTTCCTTGCTAGGAAATCGCCTGCGAATGTTCCTCGATAGTATGTTTTTCTTCACCCATCATTTCACCGGAAGATCCACTTCATATTCCAAGAGTAATGCACCATCCTCCGATTTGGTTGAATCAATAAGTTTCAATTTGTAGTTCAAACTTTCCTTGAAAAGCCTTATCCCATCACCGAATATTACCGGTTCAACAGTCAAATAAAGCTTATTTACCAAGCCTGATTTCATGAACATGGTATAGACCATAGAGCCGCCGCAGATGGCGACTTCTTTGAAACCACGACTCTCTATCTCGGCTAATAATTCGGATGGACTTTTCGTAGTGGTCTCCACACTCTCTGGCATGTCAGCCAGCCTCTCCGGTGAATAGACGATATTCACGCGATCCTTCAAAGCCCTCCCGCCGAAGGTCTTCCATGTATTCTGGCCCATGACTACTACACCGGCGCGCTTGGATATCTCCACGAAACGCTTTTTATCAGCTTTACTGGTCCACGCCGTTGACGGCGCGGATGAGTCGCGAGCTATGTAACCATCTGCGGACAGAGCGGCGATGATGAAACATTGCATGGTATTGAAAGATTAAAAATTGAAGATTGAAAGATCACTGCACGGGAAATTTTTCCTTGAGAGTCTTCATGTCTCCCGCGGCGATGAGATCGGCTTCTTCGCGCTTTTCCATGATGACGCCCTCGATGATGTCTTTCTGGTGATACTTGCTCTCTCGAGGTGTGACCTCGGTTTTGAGCTCTTCGAAAGCCACTTGGCAGAGGCGCTCGCCGGGATATAGGCGTATGGCCTGTGAACGAGTGTTATTACGGATAGGTAAGACTAGTTGACCGTCATAGCCAGCGTCGATAAGGCCTGTTAGATCCAATGATAGACCCTTACGATTAGTTGATGAACGAGGATAGAGGACGCCCATTAGGTCGGTCGGCATTTTCAGTGATTCCAAAGTGGACACTAGGA
The DNA here is from genome assembly GCA_963851055.1 of uncultured bacterium. Taxonomy (GTDB): domain Bacteria; phylum Patescibacteriota; class Minisyncoccia; order Phycocordibacterales; family PALSA-1337; genus C7867-002. The sequence continues at coordinate 180,588 of CAWKMY010000006.1, forward strand.
TGTATTCCCCAGGCAAAAGCTCGAAATATTGGCCTTGTTCTAGCTCTATGACTTCAAAATATTCGTTGTTGCGCTTGTCAAAATGAGTTATATCCAAAGATTCGCGGCCTTTCGGCGTCATATGCCACATCTTGGGTATCATGAAGGTGTAGCCGAGGCGCAAGTCTACCGAATGGGCTTGAAGCTGGAAGATGTCTAGTCCCGGCTTGAAGGAAAGCTTTCCTGATTTCACACGGTCGACGATTTCTTTCTTGGTGAGGATGGACATGGGGGGAATTATAGACCAAAAGCCTAATGATTAATAGGGGACGATTTTGATTCCGGTAATATGGTCAGATGGATGATATTGCGCAGTCAAATTTTCTATGATTGCATCTACCACGGTGCGATTTCTCTTCTCTATTTCTTTAAGAGAATTGTCCGGAAGCTTCAGAACTATTTTTTCGTGGTCATTTTTTCTTTTCATCAGCTCTTTGGCTCCATCGAAATGAGAATCATATATGTGCGCATTGGAAATAGAATGGCTATATACTCCGGGCCTGACCCCGAGCTCTTGAGCCAGGAGACATTGCAGCAATGCGAAACCCATCACATCGAATGGAACTCCGAGGATGGCGTCATTCGATCGCACGATATTATGCAGATGCAGTCTGCCGCCGATGATATTTACTGTGAATGTATATGGACAGGGCACATTTTTCCTTTTTACCAGGGAAAGGCCGTCTTGAGCCGGATCCCAGGTCACAACTACTCCATGTCTTGAGCCGGGCTCATTTTTCAGAAGGTCTATCAAAAGACCGAGCTGATCACGCCCAAAATGCTTGCGCCAACGGTATCCATAGGCCACAGTGACTACGTCTCCCGGGTTGGTGAATGCGTCCCAGATCTTTGTATACTCTCTCAAGAAGTCTTCTGGCTTCCTCGATCCCATTATGAACCATGCTTGTTCTGCCACTGGGGCCTTGATAGGTATCTTTCGCAAAGTCAGGATAGGAAAACCATCCTTCTCTATGTCGGTAGAGAAATGCATTCCCGGTATGGCCCTGGTTATGTATGTTGCTCGCTCGCTTCCAGCTTGTTTGCTCTTGTTCACCTCATCTTCTCCTTCGGTCATGATCCGTTTGATCATGTTCTGGTATATTTCGTCAAACTTGGTCATAAGGGTTTAATTATATATAATTGCTAGCACATTTCCTATGACCCACAACTACCCATACTTGCCTGAAGGAAAGTCCATCGGATATGTTCCGGTGGACAATCAATTTATGCGTGAGGCAAAGAGGTTGCGCGATGAGGAGTCGACAGAAAGAAATCATCCAACCGGCGCGGTTGTTGTATATGGTAATGAAATTATCGGCAGGGGAATGAATAGAGCGCCGATCAAAAACAAAAGATTGCAGGACATGCACAAGAATGGTTTGTGCATCCGCAGATTATTGAAAGTACCCTCCGGCCAGAAATACTGGTTATGCCCTGGTTGTGCAAAAAGCAAGTTTCATGCTGAAACGTCCGCTACCAAAAACGCCTTGAAAAATAAGGCTGAAATCAAAGGAGCCGACCTTTATCTCTATGGCCATTGGTGGTGTTGCAAGCCTTGCTGGGACTCCATGATCGTCGCCGGTATCGATAAGGTATACTTGGTCGAAGGGGCCACAGAGCTATTCAAGAGATAAAACGTGAAAAAATCACTCAAACTCATAATTGGCGTAGATTTCGATGATGTTATTTTTGATTTCAACAACGCTCTTCACTCTTATCACAACAAGAAGCATGGTTTTTCAGTCGCTCGGGAAGATATAACCACTTATCAGCTCGAGGAAGTCTGGGATTGTACTTCGGAAGAAGTGGGTAAGAGGTTGACTGAATTTTTCTTGACACCAGACCATGACGCAACCATTCCAGTTCCCGGCGCTACAGAAGCCATCGCTTCGCTAAGCAAGGAGAACGAGCTCCATATAATAAGCTCTCGCGCAGATCGAATCGCCGACCTGACACATCATTGGATTGACAGCAACTTTCCCATGCATTTCAAATCAGTCAATTTTACGAATCAATCGCTTGGAGCGCCCGGGAAAGCCCGTTCTAAGGCCGATGTATGCAGAGAGTTAAAAATTGACGTGATGATCGAAGATTCTCTATCCCAAGCCAAAGAGATTGCCACGGTTGTCTCAAGAGTATTCCTCCTCGATTGCCCGTGGAATCAAGGAGAATTACCGAAGAATATCGTGCGCGTCAAGTCTTGGAGTGACATAATGAAACAACTCAAATGAAACTCAAGATCCTCAAACTGAATCCTCAAGCAAAATTGCCGTCCTACGCCCATCCTGGCGATATCGGCATGGATATGTATTCACTAGAAGATAAAATGCTCAAGCCGGGAGAGCGCCACATCTTCTTTGTTGGTTTTGCTCTGGAATTTCCGGAAGGATATGGAGCTATTGTCAAAGACAAGGGAAGTCTGCCGAAAAATGCCGGCATACACACCATGGGTGGAGTCTATGATACCGGTTATCGCGGCGAATACAATGTGAACCTCATCAACCTTGGCAAAGAACCGTATCAGATCCATATTGGCGATAAGATAGCTCAGCTCCTAATCATTCCCGTTGAGATAGCACAGTTTGAAGAGGTCAAGAAACTTTCAGAGACGTCCAGAGGTCATGGTAGGTTCGGTAGCACTGGCAGATAATTTCTTGCAAGTCTAAATAAATTTATATGTCAAAGCCAAAATCACAATCAAACAAACCCAAATTCATAGTCATCGAAGGTGGTGAAGGATCTGGTAAGTCTACCCTCATGATAGCCCTCAAAGAGCTCATGGGAGAAGCTATAATGACGACGCGTGAGCCAGGGGGCTCGCCGTATGCCGAGGTTATTCGTGAAGCCACTTTGAAGAACCCTTTGGCCAAGACAGCGCCTGCGGAAACTACTCTCTGTCTGATGTTCGCCGCCCGCTTCGATAATACCCAAAATTCCATTTTGCCGGCTATCAAAAAAGGCCTGCCAGTAATAGCCGACCGCTTCGACGGCTCATCCTATGCCTACCAGATATGCGCCCAGTCCAATGGCCAACTGGAAGATATTTTTTGGTCTCTGCGTGGACGCTTGGCTATAATTCCGGATCTGTATATATTCGTAGATGTCACTCCGGAGGAAGGAGTTCGTCGAGCCAATAGGCGCAATCAATCATTGCTCAAAGGAAAACAGTACGATCATTTCGACGACAGGGAGATTGCATTTCATAAAAAGGTCAGAGACGGATATTTGATATTTTTCGAGAAAATCAAAGCCATGGGCACGCCGTATGTCGTCATAAATGCCAATAAGTCGCTTGAAGAGGTGAAGAAAGACTTTATCGGAGAGGTAAAGAAACAATTGGACATTTTGTAGAAGTGGATAAGCCGTGGATAGACTGTGGACAACCCATTGACAATATTTTCAATAGGAGTAGTCTGCTCTCCGGACCGGGGGCCTAACACGTCACCTGGAACGCACAGTATCATGAGGGCACGAGACGCTCCGTTTACGAGTTAGTCTTTCTAAGCTCTCTACAGTATGTAGAGCACAAGGAACCCTTCTCCAGGGTTGTCGGTGGCAGGTTGATTGACGACCAGTCTGAAGAACCCAAGCGCGATGCTCACCCCCAAAAATAATTAATTGTCGTCGGGTTTACACTCGCGACGTATACATTAAGGGTGCTGGTTCAGAGTAAGCTGTTCAACGAGATCCTCCCATCTACCAAACGGGACACTGGCGCTTTGAAAAGGATTTGAAAAGGATGAGACTTAAACCATTTCAACTGGTCTTTTCCCGAGTATTATCTCAAGTATTTGCCGCCAGGTCCCCAATTTATGTTCGCGTGAGCCCCCTTGGTTCCTCCAGGATCTCACGTGAACGTTCTGCCCCCATCCGCAGTCGGATGGGGGTGCTTCATTTTTATGCTACAATTATTTTTGTTGCTAATACTATTTTATGAAAGACACTCAAGTAAAGAAGCTTATAGATGCCGAAAAGAAACGCCAAAAGAAGGTGATAAATCTTATCGCTTCGGAGAATTATGTCTCAAATGATGTTCTCGAAGCTCTTGGATCCGAATTGACCAACAAATACGCCGAGGGTTATCCAGGCAAGCGCTATTACGGCGGCAATGAGATAGTGGACAAGATAGAGAACCTTTGTAAAGAGCGCGCTTTGGCATTATTCAAGCTTGACCCGAAAGAATGGCATGTAAATGTCCAACCGCTTTCCGGTTCGCCGGCAAATCTGGCTGTTTACACGGCACTTTTGCCGTTGCCAAAAGATGGCGCTGCTCCGGCCAAGATCATGGGCATGTCACTGGACCATGGAGGTCATCTCACTCATGGCCACAAGGTTTCGGCTACAGGAAAATTCTGGCAACAAATACCTTACGGTCTCGACGCCACGACCGAAGTCATTAATTATGATCAACTTCGCGAATTGGCTTTGAAGGAGAAGCCGGCAATTATTGTTTCAGGTTACACAGCGTATCCACGCATCATAGACTGGGCCAAAATGCGCGAGATTGCCGAAGGTGCCAATGCATTACTCATGGTGGACATGTCACACATAGCCGGTCTAGTCGCCGGAGAAGTTTATCCGTCACCTTTTCCGTATGCTGATATCGTCACCACAACTACTCACAAAACTCTGCGCGGTCCGCGTTCAGCTCTTATTTTTGTGAAAAAAGATTCACGCGAGCTCGACAAGAAGATAGATAAGGCAGTTTTTCCGGGGCTTCAAGGGGGCCCGCATGAAAATCAGATCGCGGCTGTGGCTGTTGCATTGAAGGAGGCGGCTACTCCGGCTTTCAAGAAATATGCGGAGCAAGTAGTCAAGAATGCCGCGGTTTTAGCTGCCGAGCTTCATGATCGTGGTTGGAGGCTCATAAGCGGTGGCACTGATTCGCATCTCATCCTCATAGACACTTGGAATGATGGCAAGAAAAATGAAAAAGGTGCGGGGGGCATATCTGGTAAAGAAGCCGGGGATAGGTTAGAAAAAGTCGGCATTATCGTCAATAAGAATGCGATACCGTTCGACACTCGCCCGCCAGCTGATCCGTCAGGTATTCGTTTAGGCACTGCCGCGGAGACGACTAGAGGCAGGAAAGAAAAAGATTTCAAGGCTATAGCAAAGAAAATAGATGAGGTATTGAGGGGGAAGTAGTTAGCAAGAGTTGATTGTTTTAAAAGGTATTTCTTAAAAGAGGAAAAGCGCGGATCCGAGTGGGATTCGCGCTTTGAAATTGAACGACCTTATCCATCTAAATTGGTTGAGGAATGAGTGATGGACAAGGTAGAGACATGATGGGGTGATCTTGGTTATATCGCGCGGCGGCGTTATAAGTGCTTCTGGGGCAAATGATCAAGCCATTGCAGGGAGAAAACTCCGTGCACATGCAAGGAAGGACTATCCATTTTTATCTAGCAACAGTCCTCGTTGTCTCTTTTATTTAGTTTGACCTTGCTACATCCGGCCTGCATCCTAATGCATTTTTTTCTGATTGTCAAATCAAGGCGCTGTAAGGCGCTTTTTGCTACAATAACTCTATGAAACAAGAGCTTTTAGAGCATGTTAAAAAAGCGGCTTCGGGCCTAGGAATAGATCCCGCTTCAGTTGCCATTGATTATCCTGAAAACCCAGACCATGGCGGTTTCTCGACCAACGTTGCTTTGGCTAATGCGAAAGCGCTGAAAATAAATCCGCGTGCTTTGGCGGAGAAGATTGTAGCTGAATTGAAGTCGGCCGGATCAAAAAAGGCCATGCCGGAATTCATAGAGTCGGTTGAGATAGCCGGAGCAGGGTTCATTAACTTCAAAGTGAAAGATGCTGAGATTGCCAAAGCGGCCATAGGTCCGACCTCCACAGGTCCGACCTCCGCAAAAGGCGATATCCTCATCGAATACACCGACCCGAATATCTTCAAAGTCTTCCATATCGGCCATCTCATGTCGAATGCCATAGGGGAATCCTTGTCTCGTCTCATCGAGTCATCGGGCTCGAAAGTCATACGACTCTGTTATCCGTCTGACATAGGCTTACACATTGCCAAGTCTATTTGGGCTATGCAAAAACATGCGGATGAGATTCCGCCTGATAACACTTCCATCCAAAAAAAGACTGATTTCCTCGGGAGAATGTATGTAGAGGGCGTTCAGGCTTACGAATCCAATCAATTGATCAATCCCGGGGTCACGGCGAGAGACGATATAGATGCCTTGAATGAGATCATTTATGAGAAGACAAGCCCGGCTGTAAACGCGTTTTACGAGAAGGGTAAACAATGGAGCTTGGAGCACTTTGGTTTGCTTTATGAGCGTCTAGGCACGAAATTTGAAGCCACTATATTCGAGAGCGATATGGCACCGATCGGCCTCGCTATCGTCCGTGACTTTGCCGGCAAAAGCGGTGAAAGCGAAAGTGCCATATTCGAAGAGAGCGAGGGAGCTATCGTTTTCAAAGGAGAAAAATATGGACTGCATACGCGCGTCTTCATAAACTCGCATGGTCTTCCTACTTATGAAGCCAAAGAAATGGGATTGAACACCACTAAGTTTAAAAAATATCCTGATACGAGCAAGTCTATCGTCGTAACTGCCAATGAGCAGAATGAATATTTCAAAGTGGTCATCAAAGCTCTTTCGCTCATAGACGATAATGTCGGTGCAAAGACCATGCATATCGGCCACGGAATGATGAGATTTCAGTCCGGCAAAATGTCATCGCGCACAGGAAATGTTATAACGGCAGAGGCGCTCATTGATGATATGAAGAAGCTTGTCATCGAAAAGATTTCCAGTCATGATGTTTCAGCAAAGGTATTTTCTCCAGAGGAAATAAATGAAATATCCGACCAGGTCGCTATTGCCGCCATCAAATATACGATCTTGCGCCAGGCTGTCGGTGGTGATGTCATATTCGATTCGGCTAAATCAATTTCATTCGAAGGGGATTCAGGTCCGTATCTGCAATATTCTGCGGTGCGCGCGGCGGCGGTGTTGGAGAAGGCGAAGAAAGAGGGGATTGGGAATAAGAAGCAGGAAGCAGGAAGCAAGGAGAAAATCGTATTGCCGGAAAAAGTCGGTCTTCTCGAGAAACTTCTTATCAGATTTCCGGATATCGTCGCTCGCGCCAGGGCAGAATATGCTCCACAGCATGTGGCCACTTATCTCATCAATCTCGCCGGCGCTTTCAATAGCTTCTACGGCAATGAGACCATCGTGGACGCCAAAGATCCTATGTCGCCATATCGTTTGGCGTTGACGCGCGCTTTTCTTGAGACCATGACTAGTGGATTGTGGCTACTCGGGATAAAGGTGCCGGAGAAGATGTGATCGGGTACAATCACCTACTGGGTAGGGTTGACAAATATCATACCTTTGTTAGTATAACGGTATTAATCGTCATATAACCTTTTATCATCATGGACACTACTCTAACTATCAAAACTAATGGCACTTTGCGCCGAGAAGCCAAGGATCTCGCCGGTGAATTGGGCGTCACCCTGACGGCTGTCGTGAATGCCTTTCTCAGACAATTCGTGCGCGAGAGGAAATTCTCGGTCTCCGCGGAATCGATGCCGACAAAGAGGAAGATGGCTATTCTAGAAAAGATAAGCCGTGAGATGGATGAAGGAAAAAATTCCTCAAAAGCCTTTTCCGACCTCGATAGTCTCTTTACCCATCTCAAGATCTGAATATGGTCATCGTCACCAGTCGCAATTTCGATAAGGAGACGGCAAGATTGCCGTTGAAGATCAAGAGCCCTCTTCGCGAGCGGTTGGAAATATTCAAGGTTGACCCTTATGCTAGGGTACTTAATAATCATCGGTTGCACGGATCGCTCCGGCATTATAGGAGCATAAAAATAACCGGCGATTATCGTCTGATATACGAAGAATATGATGAGGCGACAGTGCGTCTAATCGATATAGGCAGACACGGACGGATTTATGGAAAGTGACGGAAAATGCTAGAATAGCTCCATTATGGAAGAGAATAAGCCTCTCAAGAGCCCACATGCTATACGCGAAGAGCGCATTTTGGCTTTCTGGAAGGAGAAGGATATCTTCAATAAAAGCCTCAATAAAGCCTCGACAAAGGGAGAATTTGTCTTTTACGAAGGCCCGCCTACGGCCAATGGTCGTCCAGGCATACATCACATCGAGCCTCGCGCTTTCAAGGATGCTATCCCGCGCTATCGGACGATGCGTGGCTATCATGTTCGCCGCAAAGGAGGCTGGGACACTCACGGTCTGCCAGTCGAACTTCAAGTTGAAAAACAACTTGGTCTAAAATCGAAAAAGGAAATAGATACTTATGGCATAGAGAAATTCAATGAGAAATGCAAAGAGAGCGTCTGGACATATGTCCATGAGTGGGAGGATTTTACTAACCGCATGGGATATTGGGTGGATCTTAAAGATCCCTATATCACTTATAAGCCCGATTATATGGAATCGGTTTGGAATGTTATCAAGACCGCTGACGAGAAAGGTTTGCTCTACAAGGATTACAAAGTAGTGCCGTGGTGTCCGCGATGTGGTACGGGCCTTTCTTCACATGAATTGGCGCAGGGATATGAGGATGTGAAGGATCTTTCCGTTTACGTGAAGTTCAAGGTGAAGTCTGGCCAAAAAATCGGTGATTTTGTCACGGATGACAAGACTTTTTTTCTGGCGTGGACAACTACTCCGTGGACTTTGCCTGGGAATGTCGGGTTGGCGGTGGGTAAACAAATCGATTACTGCACAGTAAGGCCAGCAGATGGTGGCGACACCTTGATACTTGCAAAGCAACGTTTGCAATACATGCCAATCGATAAACCGCAGGGCGTACATGATACTTTTAAAGGCTCCGACTTGGTCGGCCTCTTATACGAACCTCTCTATCCATTTGAAAAAGATAATATTACTGGTGCCGAAAAAGAAAAGCTCACCAATGCTTTCAAAGTCTATGTCGCTGATTTCGTCACGACCGCCGATGGAACGGGTATCGTCCACATCGCACCTATGTACGGTCAGGATGACTTCGAGCTTGGCACCAAAGTTGGTTTGCCGAAATATCACCTAGTCAATGACGATGGCACTTTCAAGAAAGAGACAGACTTCCTGGCTGGCAAATTTGTGAAAGATGAAGCCACTGATGTTGAGATCATCAAAGACCTCGCGCATCGCGGTTTGCTTTTCCATAAGGAGAAATACGCCCACAGCTATCCTCATTGCTGGCGATGCCACACACCACTCATTTATTTCGCTCGCGATTCCTGGTATATACGCATGTCGGAGTTGAGACATAAGCTGGTCAAAGAGAATGAAGGCATCAATTGGGAACCTGCTCATATAAAAGAAGGCCGTTTCGGCGAATGGCTCCGAGAAGCCAAGGATTGGGCCATTTCCCGCGAGCGATATTGGGGTACGCCTCTGCCGGTGTGGATATGCGAGAAGTGTGGGGAGAAGAAAGTGGTTGGATCGGTAGCGGATGTCTCAAAGAAGCCGAGAAATACTTATTATGTCATGCGGCATGGGGAGGCCGAAAGCAATATCAGCGATGTATGGAGTGGTAACCCAAAGTCGTCTAATCATCTAACTGAAAAGGGTAGGAAACAGGTCAGCGAATCCGCGAAGTCATTTAAGGGCTCTAAGCCTGATCTTATATTCACGTCTCCTTTTATCCGCACAAAGGAAACTGCGGGGATTGTGAAGTCATCCCCTGGATTTGAAGGCGCGAAGATAGTCGAATATTCTAGTTTAGGGGAAATGGGTGTTGGGAGATACGACGGAATGAAAGGATCAGAATTCACCAAAATTTTTCCTCTGCAGAATCGCTTTGGGAAAGCTCCCGAAGGAGTAGAAAACTATTTCGACATAAAGAAAAGATTGGCTAGCTTACTCGATGAATTGGAATCTACTTATTCGGATAAGACGATATTTCTTGTTACTCATGGCGCTCCAGCCATGCTTCTTGAGGCGATTTGTAAAAAATTTGAACAAGAGCAATTTCTAAAATATGAAGAGAGTTCATACATAAACAATGCAGAAATTCGTAAACTCGACCTTTGCATAATTCCTCACAATCATTTATACGAACTCGACTTGCATCGTCCATTCATAGATGAGGTCAGATTGCCGTGCGCCTGTGGGGGTGAGATGAAGCGCGTAAAGGAGGTTATGGACGTCTGGTTCGACTCTGGCGCTATGCCGTTCGCGGAGGATCATTATCCTTTTGAGAATAAAAAGCTGATTGACAACAGTCTGTTCAGAAAAGCTAAGGGTTATCCGGCTGATTTTATTTCCGAAGCTATCGATCAGACTCGCGGCTGGTTCTACACATTGCACGCCATTGGCACCATCATGGGCAAAGGTAAGGCCTTTAAGAATGTTATTTGTCTAGGGCATATTCTGGACAGCCAAGGAAAGAAGATGTCCAAGTCTATCGGCAATGTTGTCGATCCGTGGATCATGATGGATAAATATGGCGCCGACGCTCTGCGTTTCTGGATGTATTCGGTCAATCAGCCCGGAGATTCAAAGAATTTCGATGAGAAGACCGTTGATGAGATTATCAAAAAAGTTTTCAATCTGGCGGCCAATGTGGCGTCGTTCTACCGGATGTACGCGGGAGAAAGAGCTAGGATTTGGGAGTTGGAAGTTGGAAGAGAATCGCAAAATATTCTAGACCGTTGGATCATCGCCAGGCTGAATCAGTTGGTCGCTAATGTCACCGTAAATCTCGACGATTTCGTTCTGCTCGAGCCGACTCGCGCTATACGCGACTTTATTGCCGATCTTTCGCAATGGTATCTTCGACGTTCGCGCGACAGGTTCAAAGAAGATGATAGTGGCGCATTGAAATCTGCGGACCTGCCTGCCGGCAGGCACGGTAAACAGGCAGCATTGGCTACGACAAAATATGTATTGCTCACTTTGGCCAAAGTTATGGCACCATTTACGCCGTTCTTCGCCGAAGAATTATATCTGGATGTTGGTGGCGAGAAAGAGAGCGTGCATCTGGAAGATTGGCCGACTGGTGGAAAAGTCGATAGCCGGCTTTTGAAAGACATGGAATCCGTGCGGACGCTTTCCTCAAAAGGCCTTGAAGCTCGCATGGCTGCCAAATTGAATGTCCGCCAGCCTCTATCGAAACTGTCGGTAAACAAATCATTTACCGGAACGTTGTCAGGTGAACTTATTGATTTGATCAAGGATGAAGTTAATGTCAAAGGAGTCGTATTCAACGCTTCTATAGAAAAAGAAGTGGAGCTGGATACTTCTATAACCGCTGCCCTCAAAGAAGAAGGCGACTTGCGCGAACTTCTCCGCAAGATTCAGGATTTGCGCAAGGAAAAAGGATTGAATGTCGGCGATAAAACTTCACTCATTGTGCCCGCTGAATTGAAATCGCTCACAGATAAATACGTTGTTGAAATAAAAAAAGCCACTAGTCTTACAGGTATTGAAATTGGCGATACCTTGAAGCTCATATGATGGTTCTCCCACACTCCCAACTCCCAACTCCCAACTTCTAACTCCTAACTCTATGCACGCCATCTATACCACTCCCGGCTTCATCATCGGCTCGCGCCCGTCCGGAGAGGCGGGGAAACTCATTTCTGTCTTCACCAGAGATCTCGGTCTAGTTTTTGCTTCTGCCCAAGGCATACGATTCGAAAAGTCCAAGCTGCGCCCATTCACGCAGGACTATTCATTCGGACAATTCTCTTTCGTCAGAGGCAAAGAGTATTGGCGGTTGACGAGTGCAAATGATAATACAAATAGAGATAATCCGAATCTGCAAATATATCCGAATTCTACAAATGAAAAACAGGTGCTAATAGCGCGTGTCGCTTCATTGCTTGAGCGTCTGCTACACGGCGAAGAGGCGAACCCTGGATTATTCGATTGTATTGAAAATGTGAATAGATTCTTGAAAGATCCAGTGAATTTGAATCCCGAGGAACTCCAAATATTAGAATCATTGGTCGTTACCCGTATATTGAACAAGCTTGGCTATATCGGGGATGTGGCAGAATTGAATTATAGCATTCAATCGGCCGAATTATCTGTCGACTTGCTGAATAATCTGAAAGGAAAGCGTATGATCATAAATCAGCACATAAACAAAGCCCTGAAAGAATCGCATCTATAGCGGATATCCGACTATCTATAGCGCTTACGCGGTGAGACATTTCATTGTAGAATGATAGGGATGCCACCAGATGACGATAAAAATCGCCTTGAAGAATTGAAAAAGTCGCTCTATTCCCGGAGCGCTCCTGATGTTCGGACAAGGCGCAAATTGCGCTTCTCGGAAGCACCGACAGGAGATGTCAAAAGTGCTTGGGAAGAGCCGAAAGAAACAGAAAATCAACCGCATTTGAACGACGCGTACGAAGATCATTCAATGTCATTTTTCACCAAACTCCTCATAGCGTCGGTGATCTTTTGCGTCATAGCGGTTGGCATCGGGGCTTACCTTTTTCTGAACGGGTCAAACCTCGTTTCGGGCAACAACATAGACATATCGATAAGCGGCCCGGTCTCAATACCAGGCGGGGAACCGGTCTCATTCGGCATCAAGGTGACCAACAATAACAATGTCGGTCTCCAATTAGTCGACATGTCCGTAGCTTTTCCGGCTGGTGCCACAGATCCCAATGATTCGACCAAAGCCCTAAGCACCCATGAACAGCTTCTAGGAGACATGCCGTCCGGAGCAGCTACGTCCACTTCTGTCTCCGCCATCATATTCGGTGAGGAGAATACACAAAAGGAGATCACGGTGACTTTGACTTATTCGATCAACGGCTCGTCGGCGGTATTCACAAAACAGCAGACTTACGACGTCTTGATTAATTCTTCGCCGATCACCGTATCCGTATCTTCATTCTCCTCCATCACCTCCGGGCAATCTTTCGACATGACGGTAAATTTGAAGTCCAATTCCCAGGATACTTTGAAGAACGTCATCCTCAAAGCCCAATATCCATTCGGTTACACCTTCACTTCATCAAATCTTACCTCCATTGTCTGATAATGCCACTTGGAAGATAGGGGATATACCGCCAGGCGGATCGCAGTCGATAATTATTCACGGCACTTTGCTGGGCGAAGACACCGATGTTCGGGCTTTCCATTTCTCTGTTGGGGCCGAGAGCTCCGGCAACGCGGCCATTATAGGAACCGAATACGGCATGGTCGAGCAGGATATGACCATAGAGAAGCCTTTTATAAGCCTGGGATTGGTCATCGACGGAGATTCCAATACCGGAGCCCACGTGGGGGCTTTCAATCAAGCAGAAAGGGTGACGGTCACATGGTTCAACAATCTGCCGACCGCGGTATCCGATGTCATCATCACTGCCAAGTTGTCCGGTTCCGCTTATGACAAGACCAAAGTCCAGCCGGATGGCAGCTACTTCGATTCGGCCAACGACCAAATCATATGGAATCCGCAGACAAATCCGGAACTCGCCTCGGTCATGGCCGGTGGTAGCGGCACTTTGTCATTCATCATAACGCCGGCAGACCTCGGCACGTCGGCTAGTCCTATCATTAACCCGGTCATATCCGTTTCCGCCAACGTATCGGCTAATCGTACGCAGGAGTCAGGAGTCTCCGGCATTTTGTCGGCGGCACAGAGCCGTACTATCGAGGTGGCCTCGAACTTGGCTCTTTCAGGACGTCTGGTCCATTCGGTCGGTCCGTTCACCAATACCGGTCCTATACCGCCAAAAGTCGAGCAGAAGACTACTTATACGGTGATCTGGACGATAGGCAATACTTCCAATGTTGCCGACAACGCGGAGGTCACGGCCACATTGCCTCCGTACGTCTCATGGCTCGGCAATGTCAGTCCTTCCACGGAGAATATAACTTATGACAAGAATAGCGGTACGGTAACCTGGAGCGCCGGTACGGTCAGCGCCGGTACGTCGGCCAATTCCGCTAACCGCCGCGAAGTAGATTTCCAGATAGCCATCGACCCGAGCATAAACCAAGTCGGTACCGTACCGACCATGGTCAATTCCGCGACATTGAACGCAACCGATGATTTCACCGGTTCGACTCTACAGAGCACCCAGGACTATCTTACGACGAGCTACAGCACCGACCCCGGCTTCGTAGCGGGTGATGAGACCGTGGTTCAGTAAAGTTGTGCTAGAATGTCTCCATGGAAAATCTTATCTCTCTATGCAAGCGCCGCGGTTTTATATACCAAGGGTCGGAGATTTATGGCGGTCTGGCCGGAACATGGGATTATGGGCCATACGGCGTGGCTCTGAAGAATAATATAAAAGCACTTTGGTGGAAGCGTTTCGTGGAAGCTCGGGAAGATATGTATGGGGTGGACGCGGCTATTCTCATGAATCAGAGGACATGGGAAGCGTCAGGACACGTCGGCGGTTTTGCCGATCCATTGGTAGAGTGTTCTAAATGCAAGCATCGTTTTCGCGCCGATCAGCTCGATGCCGAAGCGACCAAGAATAAAAAATGTCCGGATTGCGGAGGCAAGCTAGGCGAGACCAAGCAATTTAATATGATGTTCAAGACGCATGTGGGTGCCGGGGAAGATACGGCCTCTGTCTCATACCTGCGTCCGGAGACTGCCCAAGGCATGTTCGTCAATTTCAAGAATATAGTCGATAGCTTCCATCCGAAGCTGCCTTTCGGCATGGCTCAGATAGGCAAGGCTTTCAGGAATGAGATAGCTCCACGCGATTTCCTTTTCCGTGCGCGCGAGTTCGAGCAGATGGAGATAGAGTACCTGATTCGTCCACCGAAAGATGCCAAGGATACCGCATGGAAAGATACTTTCGAACATTTCGTCGGCGAGGTCCACGCATTCATCGCCGATGTTGGTCTCGATGCCGGAAAAGTCCATGAATTGGAAGTGCCTGACGGCGAGCGCGCTCATTACTCCAAGCGCACTATAGATTTCGAATTTGATTTTCCTTTCGGCAAAAAAGAATTGTATGGCCTAGCATATCGCACTGATTTTGACCTGAGACAGCATTCTGAATTCAGCAAGGTGGATCTGTCGTATTTCGACGAGGAGACTAAAGAGAGGTTTATTCCGCATTGCATAGAGCCCTCTTTTGGCTTGGATAGGACCGTTCTGGCTGTTCTCTGCGACGCGTATAACGAAGATGATATGGGTGGCGAGAAAGGAGCAGATGATTCGGCCTCTAATGAAGCAAAGAAAGAAAAGCGCGTCTTCCTGAAATTGTCGCCGGCCGTCGCGCCGGTCAAAGTGGCGGTCTTCCCTCTGCTCAAAAATAAGCCCGAGCTGGTAAAGAAAGCTCGTGAGGTTTATGCCATGCTCAAGAAAGAGCTCGGTGTTAGCGGAGGGGCGGTGGAATTTGACGACAACGGTAACATCGGCAAGCGCTATCGCCGCCAGGACGAGATCGGCACGCCGTATTGTGTGACGGTGGATTTCGATACTATCGAAAAAGGTGCGGGTGTTACTGTGCGTGATAGGGATACTGGGAAGCAGGAGAGGGTGGGGGAGAAGGGGTTGTTAGAGTATTTGATGGAGAAAGTGAAATAAGTAGGCGGGAGAAGGGATGCAATGGGTGCAAGAAGTGGCACAAGAAGCGCGAGAGTTTATGTCTGTATGGGGGGGTGACGAAAATATTTCGTCAATGGCTCAAAATAAGGGATGACGAAAAAAGTTCGTCACCCCCTAACGATGGGAAAGGCACGTTCCCCCCGAGTACCTATTAAAAGTGACCTGCCTGTCCGGCAGGTATGCAAGAAGATTGACACTTTGGTGGAGTGACAGAAAAGACCTCCCCAGTTTCTCTCTGACAAAGTACAGTCAATCAGGTATCATATCCTCATGCGCATCCACAAACTAAAACACTGCTGCCTCGTCATCGACCTGAAATCCAAAGACGGCAAAGCACGCCGTATCCTTGTTGATCCTGGCATATACAGCGTCGAAGAGCACGATCGGATAAAGCACGCGGACATAGTCCTCATCACTCATGAGCATGCCGACCATTTCCATATTGAGTCTCTGAAAGCATTGGTCAAACGCGCGCCGGATGCGTCTATCGTAACTGACTTAGGCGTCGGCGCTATTTTAGCCAAAGAGGGCATAGAGCATCATGTTATGGAGCATGGCAATTCTATCGATTTGAAAGGCGTACACATCGAAGCTTTTGGAAAAGATCATGCCATTCTGCACAAATCTCTGCCGATGATGTCGAATATCGGTTTCTTTATTGAAAATAAACTATTTTTTCCTGGCGATGCTTTCACCGATCCGAAAAAATCCATAGATGTTCTAGCTCTGCCGGTTGCCGGGCCGTGGATGAAGATATCTGAAGCTATAGATTATGCTCTAGAATTAAAGCCGAGGGTTGCTTTCCCTGTACATGATGCCGGCCGCGGCGCATCCACGCATCGTATTCCGGATATGATTTTGAACAAGAACGGCATCGAATTCATCAAACTCGAAGAAGGAGGGGAATTAGAATTGACCTAATTTATAATTATATAATTAGGTCAATTAGAAATTTTCTGTTACATTTACCACATGACTTTCAAGAAAACAGTCCTTACCAATGGCTTGCGCATCATCACTGTTCCTATGCCTGACAATCCTGCCGTGACGGTTCTCGTCATGGTTGAAGCCGGATCGAAATATGAGACCAAAGAGCAAGGAGGACTTTCGCACTTCATAGAGCATATGCTCTTCAAAGGCACCCCTACAAGGCCCAAAGCTACGGATATATCGCGCGAGCTCGACGGGCTTGGCGCGCAGTCGAATGCTTTCACTTCGCATGAATTTACAGGCTATTACGCAAAAGCCGATGCCAAACACCTGAATGCCATAATAGACGTATTGGCTGACATGTATTCCAACCCATTGTTCGATGAGGCGGAGATGAAGAAGGAAAAAGGGGTGATAGTGGAGGAGATAAAGATGTATCAGGATTTGCCGCAGGCGCACGTACAGCATCTTTTCATGGAACTCATGTATGGTGATCAGCCGGTCGGCCGCAATCTCGCCGGTACGGAGGAGACCGTGAGATCTTTCACTCGGAAACAGGCTATAGATTATCGTGCGGAGCATTATGTGAGCGGCGCTACCGCCGTCATAGTCGGCGGATCATTCGATGAAAAAAGTGTCATAAAAAAGATCGAGGCGGCATTTTCGAAACTGCCTTCTTCCGCGAAGAAAGGCAAACCTCCGGTCAGAGAGTCTCAGCAGTCACCGGCCATAACGACCTTATACAAAGAATCGGACCAGACGCATCTCGTAATAGGGGTGCGCACATTTCCGGTGAATGACCCCCGCGACGCGACTATGTCCGTTCTCGCGACCATTCTAGGTAAAGGCATGAGCTCGCGACTCTTCTCCAAGATGCGCGATGAGCTCGGCATATGCTATTACATAAGGACAAATCCAGACTCCTTTACTGATCATGGAAATCTCACCATTTCCGCCGGTGTGGACAATTCTCGCGTAGAGGAAGGCGTAAGAGGAATCCTCGGAGAATGTAAGCGTTTGAAAGACGAGCTCGTTCCGGAATCAGAGATGAAAAAAGCCAAAGACTACATAGCCGGCACTACTATGCTCGAGCTCGAGACTTCCGATGCCAGAGCTGAATTTTGCGGTGGTCAAGAGGTCCTGAAAGGAAAGATAGAACACCCCGATGAAATGATAAAGAAAATCAATGCCGTCTCTGCCGCCGATGTGCAGAAATTGGCTAGGGATATTTTTGTCGATGGAAGCCTTAATATGGCCATAGTAGGGAGATTCAAGGACAGTTCCACATTCAAAGACTACTTCAAATTCTAGGCTTCAAATCCAGTCCTTCTGGTGCTATACTCTCGACATGCCTAGCATTCCCAGCGGTTTCACTTCCATATCTACGGGCACTATCGTCCGCTTTTTCCTCGTGGTTATAGTTATCGCAGCTCTCTATTATCTGCGCGACGTTCTCTTGGTAGTCGTGGCCGCCGTGGTCATCGCATCCGCATTGGAGCCTTTGGTGCGTCGCATGGGTCGTTATCACATACATAGAGTTATAGCGGCGGTTCTCATCTATATCCTCCTCGCCGCTTTCATCGCCGCGATATTGGTCTTTTTCATGCCACTTCTCATAAATGACACGGTATCATTCTTGTCATCTCTTCCGCGTACGGTATCTCTGGACGACGTCTGGAATCCTATCCGTGATGTCGGTATAAATATCGTTCCATCATCGGTCAGCTCCACTCAGAACATCTCCGTGGCAGATCTGGTCAATGGTCTGCAGTCGGCCATAGCCGGCACTACAGCCGGTGCTTTCAAGACAGCCAGCTTTATATTCGGTGGAGTGCTGTCGTTCTTCCTCATAGTGATCCTGTCTTTCTACCTCGTCGTACAAGAAGACGGAGTGGAAAATTTCATCCGTTTGATCACTCCTTCTGCTAGACACGACTACGCAGTCAATCTATGGGGTCGGGCCAGGAGAAAGATAGGTTCTTGGCTACAAGGCCAGATCCTGTTAGGGATCATCGTCGGAGTGCTAGTCTATCTGATCTTGGCCGTTGTCGGCATACCGCACGCCTTGGTCCTGGCGGTTCTAGCCGCCGCCTTTGAGCTCATACCCGTCTTTGGTCCGGTTATTTCATCCGTTCCGGCCATTCTTATCGCTTTCTCCGATAAAGGCATAGGCACCGGTTTTCTTCTCATAGGTCTCTATCTCATCATCTATCAATTCGAGAGTCAGCTCTTTTATCCGTTGGTGGTCAAGAAAATTGTCGGCATATCGCCCATCATTGTTATCATTGCCCTAGTGGTCGGTGCCAAGCTCGCCGGCATCCTAGGAGCTTTGATAGCTGTGCCTCTGTCAGCCGCTCTCATGGAATATGTTCATGATGTTGAGAAGCGCAAGAAAGGGGAGCATCCGACTGCGGCCATCTAGACCTTATCCACGGTCGCCTAAAAACCCATGTCTAAAAAGCCTTTTTATATAACGACAACCTTGCCGTATGTGAATGCCGAGCCTCACATAGGCCATGCCATGGAATTCATACGCGCCGATGCTATAGCTAGGGCAAAAAGTCTCGCCGGTAATGACGTTTTTTTCAATACCGGAACGGATGAGCATGGCATAAAAGTCTATCAGAAAGCAAAGCAGCTCGGTTTAGAGCCGCAAGGATATGTAGATCAAGCATCGGGCAAGTTCAAGGATATTTTGACAGCGCTCGGCATCGCCACGAATGAACCAGATATAAAGTTCAATTTCATACGCACAACAGACCCAGACCACGTTAAGGCGGCTCAGGCTTTTTGGAAATTAGTGGACAAGAACGGCTATATCTATAAGAAGAATTATTCCATAAAGTATTGCATCGGCTGCGAGCTGGAGAAGACTGATTCCGAGCTGGTCGACGGTAAGTGTCCGCTACATCCGCTCATGGCTATAGAGATCATTAATGAGGAGAATTATTTCTTTAAGTTCAGCGCTTTCCAAAAACCTTTGCTAGAGCTATATGAGAAAAATCCAGCCTTAGTCATCCCGGATTTCCGTTTCAATGAGATAAAAGCATTCGTTGGGCGCGGTTTGGAAGATTTCAGCATATCGCGTTTGGCTAGCAAGATGCCATGGGGCATACCGGTGCCAGGGGACGAGGGCCAGGTCATGTATGTATGGTTCGACGCCTTGGTCAATTACATTTCAGCCGTTGGTTGGCCAGATGATACCGCCTCGTACCAAAAGTGGTGCGGCATCGGCGCGGGTAAAAGCGGCGGCATGGTCCAATATTGCGGCAAAGACAATCTCCGCCAGCAGTCAGCCATGTGGCAGGCCATGCTCATGGCCGCAGGGCTTCCGCCTTCAAAGACCATAGTCATCGACGGCTTCATCACAGGCGAAGGTGGCATCAAGATGTCCAAGTCTCTCGGCAACACCGTTGATCCGTTAGACATAGTCAAACAATACGGCACTGATGCTTTGCGTTATTATGTAGCTCGAGAGATTTCGCCTTTCGAAGATTCGCCTTTCACCATGGAGCGATTCAAGGAATCTTATAATGCCAGTCTGGCCAATGGGGTAGGGAATTTAACTAGTAGAATAATGAAAATGTCGGAGGCGAATATCGATGCGGTTTCTGTAGAAACCGACGCGTACCCAAGTGAATATACGAAAGCAATAGAGTCATATGACTTGAAGACGGCTATGGATATTATTTGGTCAAGGATCTCAGGGCTTGATGGAATCATTCAAAAAGAACAGCCGTTCAAACTGATAAAGGAAGACAAGAAAAAAGGCCAAGAAGTCATAACAAAGATGGTTAAAGAGCTTTTCCAGATAGCAAAACTCCTGGAACCATTCCTGCCATCCACTTCTTTGAAGATCCAAGAATGTGTGAAGACAAATAAGATGCCATCGGAACCGCTCTTTATGAGGAAATAATAAAACTTCCTCATCGTTCAATCATAATGCCCAGAAATTTTGATTACATCGATATTCACGGCCATCTCAACTTCGTTGCATATGATCCTGACAGGGAGGAAGTCATAAAGCGCGCCCAAGATGCCGGTGTCGGCATGATCACGGTAGGTACGCAGATGGACACTTCGAAGAAAGCTGTTGAATTAGCAGAGGCGCACGAGAATATGTGGGCGGTTATAGGCTTGCATCCTATTCATACCTCTAAATCACACCACGATGAAAAAGAGCTCGGTGAAGGCGGCAAAGAATTCACTTCGCGGGGCGAGATTCTCGATATGGATGCATATAGGAAGCTGGCAAATCATCCGAAGACTGTGGCTATAGGCGAATGCGGGCTTGATTACTATCGACTAGAAGAAGATTCGCGAGACAAACAGGTGAAGATATTTGAATCAATGATCGATTTGGCCAACGAAGTCGGAAAACCACTAATGCTCCATATCAGGAATGGTTCAGGGCGTTCCGCATATAATGATGCTTACGAAATATTGAAAAGTCGCGCAAAGGTGAAAGGTGACTTACACTTCTTCGCGGGAAGCATTGAGGAAGCAAAACCATTCCTAGATCTGGGTTTCTCTTTTTCATTCACAGGTGTTGTAACTTTCACAAAAGACTATGATGAGATTGTGAAATATTTGCCTCTAGAAAGAATAATGTCAGAGACGGATTGCCCTTATGTCACGCCGAAACCAAATAGGGGAAAGAGGAATGAGCCAGCTTATGTCATCGAAACGGTCAAAGCTATAGCTCGTATTCGCGGTGAAGATGAAGCAAAAGTTGCAGCCCAATTGCTTGAAAATGCTAGGAAATTCTTCTCTTTAATCTGAATTTCACCGATTTACGCAGGTTTCGGGCTTTTTATTTATGTTTCGATCATTTCTTAGGCGAATTTTTATCAAAAATTAGGCGTTTTTTGATTTCTTTTTGAGCGTTTCTTTATCGTCTCTCTGATAGAGTGGAATAGCCTCAAATCCGCCGTATAAAGCGGACCATTGCGAGGCTGGGGACTTCATGGTAGTCTCATGTCATTACAAGTTAATCGCAATTAGTCCCTGACCATCTATATTTGCCCATCGGTGAAAATATATGGAAAGGGTTCCGCGAAGATCATTCCGAGCGGATCACTGGTTGCAAAAATATGACTGAAACTATGAATGAAGGCCGCACGTCGGTCTATGAGATAGGATACCTCATCACCCCGTCTATACCGGAGGAGAAAGTTCCGGCTGAAGTCGATGGGATGAAAAAGGTTATCGCAGATGCAGGCGCATCCGTGATTGCTGAAGAGGCGCCGCACCGGATGAAGCTTGCGTATGAGATACGCAGGAAGACCATGGCTGGATCGTATGACAAATTCAATGAGGCTTATTTCGGCTGGATCAAGTTCGAAGCCGAATCGAGCGCCATCGAAGCCGCCAAGAAGGCCATAGAAATCCTTCCGTCAGTTCTCCGCATGTTGCTCATCACTACTACGCGCGAGAATACTTATCTAGGCAAGCACGCCCCTGCTATCGCCGCGGAGATCGGCGGTAGAAAGGCTGTTACGGCGGAGAAAGCTGCGGGTAAATCTTTTGAGGCCAAGGTTGGAACCAAGATCGACGCTAAGGCCGATGTAGCGCCAGCTTCCATAGAAGAGATGGACAAGTCTATAGACGCAATGGTCAAAGAGGCATAATTAGCAAATGTTCAAAGACCAAGTTACAATAACCAAATAACGCAACATGTATCTAAACAAAGCATTCATAATAGGTAATCTGACCCGAGATCCGGAGATCAAAGCTATGCCATCAGGCACCAAGGTCTGCACTTTCGGTCTAGCTACCAACCGCAATTTCAAAGACAAGGATGGCAATCGTCAGGAATCAGTCGAGTTCCATAATATCGTGGTCTTCGGCCGCACAGCAGAGCTCGTGGCTCAATATCTAAAGAAAGGTTCGCAAGCATGCATCGAGGGTCGCCTGCAGACGCGTTCCTGGGATGACAAGCAGACAGGTACCAAGAAATATCGCACTGAGATCGTGGCTGAGACCGTCCAGTTCGGCAATCGTCCAGGAGCAGGAGGAGCGTCATCTGGTAGCGCCGGTTCAACGGGAGACAAAGGTTCTGAAACGCCGGATTCTGTATCCGGGGACGCAGATCCAGCAGGCGAAAAAGGCGAGAAGATAGAATATCCACAGGAAGAGATAAACCCAGACGACATACCATTTTAATCTGCTCATCCTAAATCAAAACAACCATCATGAAAAAACAGTGTTATTTCTCACAACATAATATAAAGCATATCGATTACAAGGACACAGAAGTCCTGAAGAAGTTCATCAACCCGCACGGCCGCATGATAGCCAGGAAGCGTACCGGTATCAGCGCCAAGTATCAGCGCCAGTTGGCTGCGGCTATAAAGAGGGCTAGGTTTATGGGGCTTCTGCCGTATGTTGCAAGCTAGTGATTAGAGGAGAACAAGAAACAGCACATCGGAAACTCGAAAGACCCCTGCAGGGGTCTTTCTGTCCTCGGAGATTTCCTGCTGAAAATCTCCTGCGGATGTTTCCTCAATGTTGTTTCCTGTTCTCCTACTTACCAACTCTCTCGCGATACTCGCCGGTTTCTGTGTTGATCCTAATGACGTCGCCTTCATTGACGAAAAGGGGAACGTTGATTTCGGTACCGGTCTCGAGCTTTACTGTTTTTGAACCACCGGTCACAGTGTCGCCCTTAACTGCTGGTTGTGCTTCGGTTACCTTTAGGTCAGCGGTAATAGGCATACGGAATCCCATAGGCTGTTCATTGAAAAGGAATTGGCCGACGACTGTATTTGGCTTGAGGAATTTACCTTGAGGTCCGACTTGTTCCTCGGTTACTTTGAAACGTTTTGAAGAGTTCTCGGCTTCGCTGAACCACCATTCGCCGCGATTGTTATAGAGATACTTGACCTCGCGCTCTTCTATCTCCGCTTCCTCAACCTTGTCTGATACGTGGAATGAGTACTCTGTGACTTTACCTGTCATGAGGTTTTTGAGCTTTGTGGCGTTGACCGGTTTGCGCTGTTGCTTGCGGAAGACGTGGGCAGAAATGACCTCGTATGGAGTGCCGTCCATGACGATGTATTTCTTTTCGGTTATATCGCTGTATTCGAGGAGGGACATGGGGAGTAGGGATTAAACTTGTTAATTAAAGGATTGGCCTAGTCTAGCCGTTTTCTAGGGAAAAAGCAAAACCCCGCTTTGTGAGCGGGGAAGTGCTTGCTATTGTTTGAGTTGATCTTCAATCATACGCCTTGTCTCTAGGATCAATCTCGATTATTTTCGCCTCGTGATTTTCAATGACAAATTTCAGGCGATGCTTGCCAACTCGGAATCTATAGCATTTCTTTATGGCTATATATTTGGCGAAAACAAAGATATTTCCTTGTTTCATAAAGAACCGTACTTTGTCTCGTATCCGTACCTGTGTGCCAAAGGGAAGCTCGCCGAGCTGGTCTTCGGCTTGATAAGAGAAGTAAATATTCATGTGATTAGAGGCCTAGCCTTTTAAATACCTCTTCAGCCGGTCTAATCCTGCCTGCGCGGATATCCGCCATTCCTTGCTCGAAATTCCTATCTGAGGCGCTTATCTTCAACCTATTCTCGACATAAGCTCGAGTTGCAAAATTGAGGACGACGCTCAAATTCATGCCTTCCTTTCGGGCTTTTTTCATAGCCTCTTTCTTTAGAGTTGTGTCCATATTCATTATGACTTTAGAAGTTTTCATGTAATAACAGTATATATCTGGTATATACGCTGTCAAGATGCCAAACAAACCCCATTCTGCGACTACAGAACAAGGTTTGTGGGCGTCTTATTGATTTTTACACTTCCTTCAGCTTCGCCTTTATCAACTTCAATATCTCATTCCTGACAGAGGCATTATCCTTGAGGAATTGTCGTGTAGCGTCATATCCTCGGCCGAGCTTCACTTCGCCGCCTGCCTGTCCGGCAGGCAGGAATGAATACGAAGAGCCTGACTTCTGGAGTATCTCGTACTTCTCGCCGAGGGCGATGATCTCGCCTTCCTGACTGATGCCTTCATTATACATGAGGTCGAATTCTGTCTGACGAAATGGTGCGGCTACTTTATTCTTGACCACTTTTACGCGCACACGGCCACCCATGACCTCTTCACCTTTCTTTATCTGGGCTATGCGGCGGATGTCGAGACGGACAGAGGCGTAGAATTTCAGAGCCTTGCCGCCCGGGGTAGTCTCCGGATTGCCGAACATGACACCTATCTGCATGCGGATCTGGTTGATGAATATGACGATGGTCTTGGACTTGGCGACTATAGCTGTGAGCTTGCGCAATGCTTGCGACATTAGACGGGCTTGTGTGCCAACGTGGAATGCACCCATGTCTCCTTCGATTTCTGCGCGTGGTGTGAGGGCGGCTACGGAGTCGATGACGACCACATCCATCTTTCCGGTCCTTATGAGGCTGTCTACAATCTCGAGTGCTTGTTCGCCAGCATCTGGCTGGGAAATGAGGAGCTCATCTACTTTCACGCCGAGACGCTTGGCATATTCAGGATCCATTGCGTGTTCAGCGTCTATATACGCACAAACACCGCCGAGCTTTTGGGCTTCAGCGACAACATGTAAGGCGAGGGTAGTCTTGCCGGATGATTCAGGACCGAATATCTCTATGATGCGTCCGCGAGGCATACCACCGATACCGAGGGCGGCATCGAGGCCGAGCGAGCCTGTTGGTATTGCGTCAACGCCGACTTTCGGCTTGTCGCCGAGTTTCATGATGGACTCGTCGCCGAACTTGGTGCGGATGGCATCCAATGCGTCGGCTATGCCGCCGCCGGTGCCTTTCATTTTGGCCGCGGCGCGGTCGGCGTTGCCGGCAACTTCAGCCGCTTCTTCTTTTTCTCGATTCTCTTTCTCCTCTTCTAAGCGAGGATTTTTTACTTTCTTGTTAATAGACATGTTTTCTATCTTTTGGTGATGATAATTGGGCAGTGGGGGTATTGTAGCATGAAAAAAGAGAAATTTTATCTGGATTTTATCTCGCTGTGATATAATGCCCAGCTATGGAAAATCAATATGTCATAAAACTAAAGGAGGTCATCAAAGAAAGGACCATTGTCTACATTGATGCCGCTAACCTTGAGCAATCGGTTAAGGGGATGAAGGTAAATACTGAAGACGTTGCGGCTGATTTTGTCGACATTCCTATTGAGGATTTGCGCTGGTCAGTAGACTATCGGAAATTAAAGGGGTTCTTCTCATCTTTAGGCATGCATCAAGGCGTACGATTCTACACAGCTGACTTCGGCTCCGATTCGCACAGAAAGTTCTGCTATTTCTTGGACAAAGGATTGGAGTTCAAACTGGTAACAAAGCCACTCAAAGAATATAGTGACCATAGACCTGAAGCGCCTCATCGCAAGGCGAATTTTGACGTTGAGATTGCCGTCGATTCGACATTCTCGCTGAATGATTTTGATACGCTTATCCTCTTCTCCGGAGATTGTGATTTTGAATATTTGATCAAATTCCTACGTGGTCAAGGCAAAGTCGTCATCGGATTTTCTCGTAGTGGCAATATTGCTAAGGAGATCCCACCAGCTCTTAGCTATTATTTTGACATTGTTGACTTCCGCAAGGAATTTCTGCGGATCGACAGTCGGAAAGCGAAGAATCCCGAACCTTTCGGCTCGGGACCCCGCTGTTGATGTCATATGGCACTGCTACCAAATGTAAGGGTATGGTAGCAAATAAATATCAGGTGCGCAATAGTCTTGTAAACAACACTCCGCCCGTGAGGGCGGAGGTATAAATACAATCCCAATTTTCCTGATGGGCGAGGGTAGCTTGCGCTACGCTTATGATAATAGCATGGCGTGTGAATAGTGCAAGGCTGCTATAGTTTAGGCATCCTTGAAGCTAGTCACCATATAGAATTTTCCGTCTATTAAATTCCTCGCTTGATCACTTATGACAATAGAAGGATTTATTCTGGTTATTTCATTTAGTAGGCCTTTCAAGTCTACTCTTTTATAGATACCTACATTATAAACGCGCAATAATTCCGATTTTCCCAGCTCATCTTTTTTCGTAAAGAAAACTAAGATCACTTGTTTTGCTCCAGATCTTAGCTTTATAGAATCAATCTTTTCAACCAGAATTGATTTTTTCCCTAAGACGTTGGTATAAGTCAGTATACCGTTGTCTAACAAGATCCTACTTCTTGAATTTATAGCAGTTCCGGCTAGTACTAAGATTAAAACGGATCCGGAAAAATAAAGATCTCTTGAGAAATAGTATATAAGAAAGGCGACTAGAATGGCGCTGACAATCAAAACGGTATTTGTTTTATTTGATGGCTTTACTTCAATCATGTAGTAATTATAACATCTTTCAAAACATCCCCACCAAATCCAACTCCTTCTTCGTCTCCCTCCCAAACTGATCATGCGCATTGAAAGTGATGATATTCATGCCCGGAAATACGATCAAAGTCTCGCTGAAATTGCCGGCTTCGTCTATGAAGACAGTCTTGCCATTCAATGAGAGGGAATTGACACGCAGAGCTTGGCCGATGATTTTCACTGTTGAAGTGGCCATGGCCGAACCATTTAAAGGCTGGAATATATTTATGACAGGTCCGCGGGCATAGTTGAGCGAGCGCCATATTGCATAGGCTACTATGATTACGGCGAAAATGCCTATGACGGCTAGGCGTATGAAGCGCAAAGTTTTCGTACGGTTATTGAACATAGTTAAATAAAAATGGAAATATTAAAAATCAAAATTTTCCATTTTACTTTTTCAATTTTCAATTGTTTCATCACTAGCCTCAGTCGTTTCACTTACACTCGCTTCTTGTTCAACTCCCGTTCCAACTCCCATCACTTCTCTCGGCTTTGAACCATTGGCCGGGCCGATAACGCCACGTTCTTCGAGCATATCCATGAGCTTGGCGGCGCGGCTGTAACCGACGCCGAGTTTGCGTTGAATATATGAAGTCGAAGCTTTACCTGCTGACACGACGGCTTCACGTGCAGGCTCATACATATCGTCATCGTCATCGAGTGAAGCGTTATCGAGGCCCATGTCAGCGCTGAATGCTGCTGTTCCTCCAGGTTCCTGATTTGCCGTAGGCGTTGCCAATGTGATCTCGCTCATTATCTCATCCTTGTATTGATCATGCAGGAATTTCACCACACGTTTGACCTCTGATTCAGAAATGAATGCGGACTGTAGACGTACTGGCTTTGACATCTCACCACCGAGGTAGAGCATGTCACCTGCACCCAGCAGTTTTTCTGCGCCTGGTTGGTCGAGGATGGTACGTGAATCTATCTGTGAAGCCACCTGCAGTGCCACACGACTAGGGATGTTAGCTTTGATGAGACCCGTGATGACGTTCACGCTCGGACGCTGTGTGGAAATGATGAGATGGATACCGACGGCGCGGCTCATCTGGGCTAGGCGTACGACGGCTGATTCTAGTTCGCGCGGATAAGACTGCATGATATCCGCCAATTCATCAATGACGACGACGATATATGGCATCGTCTCTGGTAGTTTGGAGGCGGCAACTTGGAGATCTGGATCATCAGCATCGAGACTATCAACTAGCTTCTTATACTTCTCCACTTCCGGAGCGAGTACATTCTTGTGATACGAATCGATGTCGCGGGCGGAGCTCTTCTCCAATATGTCATAGCGGCGGCTCATCTCTTTTCCGGCCCATTTGAGGGCCAGAATAGCTTTCTTCGGGTCTGTTATGACAGGAGTCAGAAGATGCGGAATCTTGTTATATAGAGTCAATTCTACGCGCTTTGGGTCTATCATGATGAAGCGCAGATTTTCCGGAGAGTTCCTGTAAAGCAGGGAAGTGATAAGTGAATGGATAGAAACAGATTTTCCGGAACCTGTTGCTCCGGCGATGAGCATGTGAGGAGCCTTGGCGAGGTTCGAAAAGTGGGCACGGCCGGCTATGTCTTTGCCTAAGGCTACGACGAGGGGTTTCTCAGACTCGGAGAAATCAGGTGAAGCTAGGAGTGTTGCAAGACCGACTGTAGTCTTGGCTGTATTCGGTACTTCTATGCCGACCAAAGACTTACCGGGAATGGGGGCTTCGATACGTATGGGATGGGCTGCCAAGGCCAGAGACAAGTCATTATTCAATGTAACTATACGCGAAAGTTTGACGCCCTCGGCCGGTTTCAGGGCATAGCGTGTGACTGATGGTCCTATAGATATCTCGTCCATCTCTACTGTGATGCCGAAGTTCTGTAGAGTGCGTTTGATGATGTTGGCGTTGGCTTTGATGTCGCCTGTCTCCGGTTTGCCGCGGTCTTTCTCCAAGAGTGAAAGGGGAGGGGGAGTGAATGGTTTCAATAGTGGCACTTGTATAGCCGCGGCGAATGAGCCTTCTTCGTCTCCGATGGCGTCGGTTTTGCCGTCCCTCTTAGGCTTTGCTGAATCAATCGGTTTTGCGTTTCCTGCTTTCTCCTTCTCCGCCATGGCTAGGGCATTCTCGGCCAAAGCGGCGTCGACGTTCGCCTCTTCATCCTCATCCATTTCCATGCTTTCTTCTAACTCCTTGCTCCTAACTCCTTTCTCCTTGCGTTTCTTCCCCCATTTCCAGAACATCAGACTTTCAGCAGTCACATGAAGTTCAAATAGAATGAGTACGGACACTATTATAAGTACTATGAGCAGGGCCGTCGTGGCCCATACATCCATAATCTTGATGAGGGGCGCGCCGACCCATCGGCCGAAGACGCCTCCTGCGCGGCCATTGGCTATATTGAAAACGATGTCAGCTACATATATGAGCCCTAACGAGGAAAAGAAGAAGATGATAGAGCCTATGACTTTGGATAATCTGAACTTCTTTTCTATGCCTTGGAGGAGTGCCAAGCCTATCATGGCAAAGACGAGCGGTATGAGGAAATAACCGATACCGAAAAGGCGCGTGAAGAATGTGTATCCGAATTCACCTATCGGTCCGGCTTTACCGAAAGCGGCGAGTAGAGATAGAAGAGTTATCAGAAATGAGAGTATAGCCAATATTGCTTGAACCGTCTCATCGCGCATCTCATGCCAGAATTTGGCTTTCTCTACGATATCAGAGTCTTTTTTCTTTGTCATGGGGATATGTTTGGATATTATCCCGTAATAATAACATTTGGAGGTTTTTTCTGCTTGACAGTGGAAAAATCGAGATGATAGAATGGAGACACTTTACCGTAATAGATTTGATATCCCCTCTGGTTAACCGGAGGGGATTGTCGTTATCGAATCAAGTATAGCGTGCATTCTTCCCAGTAAGATCACGAATTCGTCATTTTTCATTCTATCTGCCAAGCGCAACAGTCTACGATTGCTTATAGTGCGCACCTGCATAAGTACCGTGCGACTTTGGCCTCCACATACGATTTGTTGGAAATATTCCCCACTTCTCTGAGTCGTTGTTACTGGCAATATCCATAATAAATCTTCGTCCAGTTTCTTCAGTACGATAACCGGTCTTTCGTATAGTTCGTTCTTTCCGTCTATTTCGTGTCCGACATTCACCCCAAGAGCGGCCCACCAGATTTCTCCTTCCAAGAAAAAGAAATCATCCGGCAGAATACGCTCATCCAGGCTCTTTTTCTTCAGATTCCAATTGTCGTAATCTTTCGAATATTTTTTCATACGTAATAACATATCACAGAGGTGATAAAGAAACGCTCAAAAAGAAATCAAAAAACGCCTAAGATTTTCTAGCTTGCATTCTTCAGGCCTTGTCCTATAATGAAGTTCTCTGAGACATGTAGAAGACACCTGAAATGAACCCAAAAGACACAAATAATTCACCGTCATTAAATGGTCCGATAGATTGGAAGTCACTCGGCTTTTTCTCCGGGGATGATTATCTGGTCTATGTTTTCAAAAAGACAGAGAAAATCACCGCGGCCCTGTATCTCATCTCCGGTTTGCTCAAAGATGATGAGCCGATGAAATGGGAACTGCGCGACCGCGGCATAGATATGCTGACCTCGTCCTTTACAGCGTCCAGTTCTCTGCCAGGCGACAAGAATGCGGTCATACAGGCTCTTTTCACCGCCGCCCTAGAAACCTTGTCATTGTTGAATGTTGCCAGAATATCGAACCTAATATCGGAGATGAACCACACCCTTCTGACCAATGAAGTGGATAAGGTAGTCAGTTTGCTCCGAGATCGTCTAGCCGCCAGCGCCGAAAATGCCGGTTATGTCCTTTCTGAACATTTCTTTAAGACATCCGAAAATCCGGCCACAAATACTAGGCCTTCGGTTAAACTCGAAATTAAGCCTGAAAATAAGGAAAAAAAGTCTCAAAGACAAGAAAATATCCTGTCTGTTCTTAAAGGACAGAGTAATATAACCATAAAAGACATATCAAGGGTGATCAAGGACTGCAGTGAGAAGACTATTCAGAGGGAGTTGTCGGAACTGGTGGATAAAGGTGTCATAAAGAAGGAAGGGGAGCGCAGATGGAGTCGTTATTCTCTAAAATAGGTCTAGTTATTGACTTCGAGCTTAATATGCCTTAATATGGCCTAGTTATCCACATTGAGCCTTATTTGCGGACAGGCTCGTATATAGGCTATAATGTTCTGCAACGAGCGTGTAACCGTGTGTTACAAGTTCGTACCAGGGCAATTATCATAAATAGCTTCTGGTTCAAGTTCGCCACAAACTCTTTTATCTCGCGTGCCGATACATGCTAGATGGAAGACGTGGAATTATCAGAATTATCAGTAATATTAATAATCATAAAGTATGAAAAAGTCTCTTATCGCATCAGGCGTCGCCATATTGGCTTTCGCCACGATCGCAATGGCGGCCAGCTACACTTTCTCGAATAACCTCACGGTTGGTTCGACTGGTGCAGATGTCTCCGCACTCCAGAACGCTCTCATCGCCGCCGGATACAGCATCCCGTCGATCTCGTCCGGAGCAGCTTCTACCGGTTACTTCGGTTCGCAGACAAAGGCCGCTGTTCAGGCTTACCAGTCTGAGAATGGTGTTCCCGAACCGGTTTCGTCGGTCCTCTTACTCGCGCAGCTTTGAATGCCGGAGGCACAGTCACCATGACTCCTCCTTCGACACAATGTCCAGTAGGATTCACATGTACAGCTAATGCTGGCACAACCGCTCCGGTTGTCGGTGCCCCAGTTGGCATCAACACCCCTGGCATAGCTGGTACTCTAGCAGCTTCGCTTTGGACGACTCCTTCAGGCGTCACAGCCTACAAGGGTCAGGCCTATGACATCGCTGGTTTCAAGCTCCAGGCCGGTTCATCCGACATGGCACTCTCTAGCGTTTCCTTGGACTTCGATACTCGCCTCTGGCTCTACGCTTCATCCATCACTTTGAGGGATGATACAGGCGCCATTGTCGGTACGGTCAACAACCTCAACGCTTCGAACTTCTCGGAGCTCACGGTTGGCAGCGATTACCGCATCACTATCCCAGTCAGCAATACTGTTGTCAGGGCCACACAGTCGAAGTACTTGACGGTCAACGTCAATTTCCTCGCTGTTACGGACCGCACATCGGTTGTCGCTCTTGGTATCGAACAGTTCCAGGTTCGTTCAGTTGATGGAACCGGTATCACAGACACAGAGACTGTCAATACTGGTAACACGGCTTTCACTCAGGATACTGCCGGCAACAACGTCATTCGTTCGTACGCCTACCAGAGCACAAATATCGCTCAGTTGGTCGTGACGACGGACTCTTCGTCTCCGGCTACTAGCGTTATCCAGGTCTCAACGGCAGCTCAGACACAGAACGTCCCGTTGGCCATATACGACATCAAGTCGTCTAATCAGCCTGCCACTTTGCAGAGCTTGACCATTGGTCTGACTATTGGTAACAATCCGAACAATCTCGCTGTAGGTAGCATCCTCTCGAACCTTCAGATCGTTGCCGGCGGCTTGACCTATTCGGCAAGCTCTCTGTCTTCGACCTCGGCTTCGTTCACCAACCTGTCGATTCCTCTTCCGGCTGATCAGTATGTTCCGGTCAAGGTTGTCGCTACGCTTGCTCAGGATACGAGCAACGCATACGATAATGCCTATATCGTAACTTCTCTCAACACAACTAATGGTGGTTCCAACATAGGTAACTCTGTCCCGACCACTGTAACTGCTGTTGACAGCACGTACAACAACATCGTATCGAACTCAGTCGTTCTTACCTCGAATGCCCAGTCCTTCTCGGCTTCAGGTTTGAATGCCACGAGTCTAGCTACGACTCCGAATCCGATTCAGGCTACTCCGAACACCAACGCTTCATCAACTGCTCAGTTTAGCTTCGTCTATACTTTGCAGGCTGGTAACAATCCGATCTATGTCAGCGCTACCTCCACTCTCGCGGCTAGCACGACATCTACCGGTGCCCCTGGTACCATCTCGGTTGTCAGCTTCCGTGACAACGATAGTACTCAGGACAGCGCAGGCCAGTACTTCTATATCGCCCCAGGCGGTTCCAAGACCTTTACCCTCACTCTACAGTCAAAGGGTACTCCAGGTACGGTCGCCGGTACGTATAGCGTTACAAAGTTGTGGTATGGAACGGGCTTCTCTAGCCGGTGCTATCACCGGCGTAAGCTCTCTCTCTGCCTCGACGATTCCAGCAATACGTAATCTCAGCCGAAGCGTCAACATAACA